>NZ_JADIJP010000025.1:0-74174 GCF_017355285.1 Methylobacterium sp. SD274
AAAGGGGGCCTCCTCGCGGGGGGGCGTGCCATGTAGGCGACCGCCTTGCGCCCTCCCACCATGAAGCTGTCGGCCTTGTAGACGGACCAACGGTAGGCGGCCGTCTTCTTGGCCCTCTGCCCCTGGATCTCGCGATTGAGGCGCGCCACGACCCCGCCCGCGAGGTTGCCGTAGGCGTTCGGGCGGATGCCCTGGGTGAGCGCCAGGTTCTCCCAGTTGGGCACGAGGATGTGCTCGCCGGCGAGCCCGACGTCGCCGGGCAAGCGAACGTTCTCGCCTTCGCCAACGTGGTACTTCAGGACCGCGGACTGCTTCTCGGCGACGTAGACCTCGGCCTGGATGACCCCCGCCTTTCGGTTCTTCGCCAGGCTGCGGCGGTACTGATAGGCCTTGCGCATCCACGGCGTGGGATCGTCGAGGACGCGATCCAGGCCGGCGGTGGCGCACTTGGACAACGTCTTGACCGTCTCGTCCGTGACCCACGCGCAGGCTCGCCGGTAGCGGTCGAGCGAGGTCTCGGAGAGGAACACATCCATGTACGATCCCAGGACGTCGCCGAGGTCGGACTGGATGCGGACGAGGTCGAAGGGGCTGGGCATGGCCCGAGGCTACGGGAGGCCGGGCCGCCCGTTCCAGGGACCTGAAACGAAGAACCCCCCGCCAATCGGTGGCGAGGGGTTCCCTAGACGTGGTGCATCTAGACCCGTGGAGCGAGTGCCGGGACTATACCGGACGGGGCAGACACCCACAAGGACAGAGGCAAGAAAGCGTCGGTCCGAGAGCAGGATAGCTGCGACCAAACCTTGAAGGGAGGCGGGACACCCTACCCCCTGAGACCCATCCTGAGAGGGCGGCGGGACACCCTACCCCCTGAGACCCATCCTGAGAGGGCGGCGGGACACCCGACCCCCTGAGACCCATCCTGAGAGGGCGGCGGGAGAGAGAAGGAGAGAGGAGAGGCGGGCCCGCCGGGCACGAAAAGGCCCATATGTGGAACCAACTACCCGATTATTGAGGCGGGAGAACGGGTTACAGCGCCGAGAACGCCCGTCAGGATTTCCTCCATCTTAGCCTCCATCCACGAGCCCTTGGAAGCCGGTACGATGAAGCTGTCGTGGACTGGCAGACAGGGTACGGACGCCTTCCCGCAGGCCTTGAGGACGTCCACTGCCATTGCGCTGTCCACGGCCATGCAGCGGATCCCACGGTCGGCTCCGATGTCTGCGGCGATGGGAGCGTTCCGCGCTACGACGGCCTTGAGCAGGCCGCGGGTGTAGTCCCAGCCGTGCCCCCAGGTGTCCTTGTCCATGAGGGCCGCCGCGGCCGCGTTCATGGTCTTGGCGTTCAGGGCGACGTTCAAGGCGAGCTTGCCCTCGGCACGGGGGAACGTCCCTGTCTCGTAGGGATCGTGACGCAGGACGTGCCCCCGTGCCGCGTAGAGGATCCTTGGGTGGAGCGTGGCGAAGTCCGGCTCGACGCAGACCTCACCGTTGATGAGGAGGTCCTTGCGGGCGCCCTTGGGGAGGCTCTGCCACCAGCCGTAGAGCCGGCCGTGGCGATCCCAGCGCCCCCGCCCGAACACGCGGTAGGCCTCGGGCAATGGGGTCGGCACCACGCAGGCCCAGGTCCCCCGCTTGTCGTTGCGGGCGCGGACGACGCGCGTGGCGTGTTCCCATCCGTCGCCCGTCGGCATCGTTACCGAGACGGTGCCGAGGTAGGCGTTGATGCGGTCGAGCTCCGCTTCGAGGCGCCGGGTCTGACGGGTCGGATCGTAGCCGATGACGTCGCCGGCCTCGTCCTTCAGGATGAGGCGGGAGCGTTTCGTCTCGTACTCGAAGGGCGCGTCGCGGTAGGCGTGGATCAAGTCCGGCGTCGCGCGGATCCTGGACTGACGCGCGTTGGGGAGCAGATGGGCGCCGGGGGAGGCGCGCATCTCCTCAATGAGACCAAGGTCGAGGAGCTCGTCGACGACGCGCAGGACCCGGTCGTAGCTGTAGGCGAGACCCTGGTAGCGGCTTTGGTTCGCGTAGAACGCGCGGCGGCGCGAGTAGCTGATCCAGGCCCCCTCCCCGGGCGCAGTGTCAGCCGCGATGCAGACGGCGGCCAGGATCGAGCGCCGGGCGGCGTCATGCTTTCGGTCGGGGCAGGCGGGGACGCCAGCGGAGGCGAGGATGCCTTCAGGCACTCGCCAGTGGAAATCGAGGGCGCGATCCCGCTCCCCAGTCCAGTCGTTACTCATGTCTGCCAGCTCACTCACAGGGGGTCGAGCCGGGCACCACACCGACACGAATACCAAAGGGTGCTTGCGAGTCTGGCCTACGTCTAGGGCAATATACGGTGCGCCACCGCGTCAACTCTGAGAACTACTTGGAAGAATACATCACCGCTGGGGAAGCTGTGCTGATGGGGCTAGGGGGCATAATTTCGGGGGCTACGCCGGCCGAATGGAGGTCACTGGAAGAATCCCCCAACTCCATCTCAAAAAGGGCCACAGGGCATTGTCTGGCCTCGGAAGTGAAATGCGGATTGACAAAATGCCGCAGGGGGTATGGAGGCTTAGGGGCGCGGCGGGCCCGGACCCGGGAACCGGGGGGCCGCTCTGCGGAGGTTCCCGACCCGAACGGAACGACCTTTCGCCCTCTTCGCCAAATCGGCAGGCCGCTCTGAACTGACTGCTCCCTTTTTCCGGTCGCAGTGACGGGCTAGGCCTTACGGCACGCTGCCCCTGGTCACCGGCGACGCATCCCTCCGGCCCTTTGTTGCAGTTGGCCAACGCAACAGATTACGGGGGGGGACTCGAAGGCAGTCCAGCTGTGTCAATATCGGAGTACAAACCAACGACTGGGTATCATCCTCCAGTATGGGGTTTCAATAATACAGTCTAACAAAATGATCTTAGACAGGCTCTCAAACCTTGGAAGGAGTCGCGCGGCGGCCCTGCACGCGGAACAGCACGATGACGTGCTCCGAGGTACCCCATCGCGGCACAAGGTGATGCACGGAGACGCGTTCCGATACGACGGGCTGCCCGCCGCCGATCTCGCGTAGATCCAGGACCATCAGGATGCCGTAGCGGACGTTCGTGACGTCGTACGATGCTTTCTGAAGGCCGAAGCGACGGACAACACCGTCGTTGGTGAGCTTCTGACGGGTGCGCTTGATCTCCGCCACCATCTTCGTGCGCATGAACGAGAACAGGATGTCGACGCGCCCGCCGCCTATGTCCCTCGCCTCGGCTTGGCAAACCGAAGCGAGGGACGAGCCCATCAGGAATTCGAAGTAATCTGCGTGGAGTTCCGCCTCCAAGGGGGTTTTCGCCAAGTCGCGCTCGAACATGTACCGGGTCCGCCCGAGGGAGCTCACGCCGACGTTGCTGCGCATCACGACGAACAGCACGGTCGTCCAGAGGACGATGTCGAAGAGGGTTCGGCCGTCGGGGTCCCGTAGGTAATCCGCGTTCCGTTGCAGATCCCGGATCACAGTGTCGAAGAGGTCTCCGATCACGGTCGCCGTGGTCGCGTCGGTGAGATACGCCATGGCCGCGGCGATGCGTCCAAGGGCCGATCCGCGGAGATCCTCGGGGATTAGCTCAATGAGGGCGGCGGTCGGAGAGCACCCGGCCGCCGCCGACGTAGGGCGGTGGAGGACCGCGTCCTCCCTTGCCTCCGCGACGCGCGCCCTGAGATCGGTGGCGGTCGGAAGCTGGCCCGAGGAGGCGTTTTCCACGATCCATTCGTCGAGGAGCGCCAGTGAATGGGTTTCCCGCTGGAGGGCGCCCACAATGCGCGGGCGGAGGACGACCTCCAGCCCGCCGTCGGCCGCCCGGCCGACGAGGCTTCGGCTCGCCGCGTAGACGGTCAGCAATTCCTCCTGGATCACCGCGGCGGCGTTCAGCCATGCCTGCTTCGACAGGCTCAGGTCGAGGGACGCAAGCCGGTGTCCTAGAAGCGACCAATGCACCCGCTCCTCGTTCCTCAGGCCAAGCCAGGAAACGATCTCCTCCGGCCGGTCCGAAACGGTGAGGTATGCTGTATAGGCGAAGGCCGACGCCTTGATGCCGTCGATGCGGGCTGCGAGATCCGCCGGCGTCCGACCGGATTGAAACGCCACGAGCGTATCGACGCATTGGCCGTAAAGCCGGGCGTCCTCGCGGTCCCCGCCGACCTCCTCGGCCCTCGCGAACCATGAACGGGCCCGTTCGAAGGCACCCAGGGCCGCTTCCGGTCCCGACGCGTCCAATCCATTCCGCAGGGCATCGAGCCCTAGCTCCATGGACGCCTCGTCCTCGGCTTCCCCGACCTGCAGCAACCGTTCGAGCGCAGCCCGAAGGTCGTCGTCGGGTTCCTGTGCGAGTATCGCCCCCGCGACCCGCGCGGCATGGCGAAGGAAATCGCCGTCGTCCTCGACGTCGAGGTCGATGAGTTCGGCCTGGAGGCGCTTGAGCAGGGCACGGTCGGACTGACCGAGGACCATGGCCCCCTTGAGGGCATGCGAACGGACGCCGTAGTCCTGACCTGCCTCAACCGCGCGCGCCAGGAAGGCGCGTCCGAGCAGCGAACGCGCCGTTGCTTGCAGGCGACCGCCTCGGCCGAGCCATGCGGAGATCTCGATCATCGCGGTGACGTCGGCCGAACGGCGGACGATTTCCTCGGCAGCGCGCTGGGTCAGGTCGACCCGTGGATGTGTGACGAGCGCGACGAAAAGGTCCGCGCCCTCCACCTCGGTCGACCTGTCCCGGACGGCGTCGCGTAGCGCATCGGCCGTCGTCCCCGACAGGTCGACGTCCGCGGGATCGGCGGCGTCCAGCAGGCATTGCACCACGTCCAGGGCCACGGATTGTCCCGTTAGAAAAGGAATCGATCGTCCCCAGGGTGCAAGGTTCTGCTGCCTTCCACAACGTCGAGGAGCTCGGGTCGGGCGACGGCGCCGATGATGACCTGCACGTCGTCGGCCTGGGACACCACCTCCCGCACACTCAGCATCAGGGCCGCGAAATGTTCGGGTGACATTTCCTGGGCGGCCGGGCTGTCGAGCACAAGCAAGCCCGGGTGCCTGCCGAAATGCCGGCGCCTGGCGACCTCGATCACCGCGAGCGCCGCCGCGATGCGAACCCGAAGCTTCTCGCCGGCGGCGAGGCTTGAGAAGTTCGTGTCGGCGTCGCCCTGACGGATCCTGAGGACGTTATTCGCGGACCACTCCATCCGCTCCACGTTCTTCATGCCGAAGCGGCGGCAAAGGTCCGTCAGCTCCTGGGACACCTCCCCGAGGAGGTCACGCTGCAGGTCGTCGTAAAGCTCCTTCGTCGCCTTGACGACGCGGCGCAGGATCTCCGCATCCCCGATACCCGTCGCAACCGGTGCCGCCACCGGGGCCTCGGCTAGGATCTCCCTCAACTGCGAGACCTGCGCTTCCAATGTCCGGACCTTGATCTCTGCATCGGCCACCTCGGTGGATGCGAGCTCTTCGGAGATCTCGTCGATCTCGTTACGAACACCGTCCCGCGCTGTCTCCGTCGACCTCTGATGCTGGGACGCGGCCTCGGCTTGGGCTCGCAGGCTGGCGAGCGTGGCCTCCGCATCGGCCACGTCGGCCTTGAGGTCCTCGATGCGGATGTCCTCGTCGGATCCGTCGACGTGCTCCGTCCCGCAAAGGGCGCAGCTGCCGCTCAACTCCGCGGCCACGAAGGCCCGGGCATCAAGGCCGGCGTCGCAGGACGGGCAGCACACGGGACGGAGCGTGCGAAAGACGAGGCCCGCCGCCTTCTCGTCGAGGAGCTGCTGGAGCATCCCGCGCGAAGACCCCAGCGACGAGCTGGCCATGGAGACCTGGCGCGTCAGCGCGGCCTCGGCGTCGCGCCCGTCGGATACCCGGGTTTGCAAGGTGACGAGTCTTACGTCCGCATCGACGAGCCTCCGCCGGAGCTCGACCCGGTCGATCCGCCGGTCGTTCGTCTTCCTCGCCTCGACCAGCTCGGCTTCCAATCTGGCCAGGCGCGCCGAAAGGCGGTCCGCGCCGGGAGCCGCGGCCTTTTCGGGCGCGCGGTCCGCCGTCACCTTTTTCAAGGCCGTCGTCGCAGCCGTGTAGGTGGTGACCCACGGAAGGCCCATGAACAGCTGCAGCAGGCGCAGGCTGACGCCGTCGTGGTGGACTTCCGCGAAGACCGCCTTGCCGGGGCCGTTCACGAACATGGAGGCCGCGATGGAATTCCAGCCATGGGTGTGGGAACCCTGATCCTTGTTGAAGGCATGGAACTTCGCGAAACCGAACTCCTCCATCATGTTGTCGGCGACGGCATCCTCGAAGCCCTTGTCGGCCGGTCCCGTCCGGATCCGGAACCATTCGTCGCCGTCGAGACGCGCGAGCGTCGCCTGGGCGAGCCGTGGGTCCTTCTCTCCCGCGGCTTTCTCAAGCGTTATGCGGTAGGACGAGGCGTCCACCCGGAAGTCGAGCTGAACGAGACTGAGCCAGCCCCAGACGTCCGGCTTGACCTCGGTCGAGAAACTGCCGCGCAACGCCGCCTGGGCGATGTTGAGCAAACTCGACTTTCCCCTGAAGTTGTCCTCGGACAGGACCGCCCACAGGCCGGAGGACAAGGGTCCCCAATGGAAATCGATGGGCCGATCGTCGTCGGTCCCGCGCTTCATGCCCTTAAGGTGCAGGTTGGTCAGGCAGAGCCGGCGCCGGCGTGGAAGCGACGCCTGCGGCTCGATGCCGTGCCGCTCCAGGACCTCGCGTACCTCGTCCGTTGAGACGCCGGCGCGGCCCGCGATGGTCGCAACCCAATCCCCGACGGTCGCCGCAGTGTCGGTCATGGCGTTCCCCTCAGCCGTTTCAGCCGATCCAGCACCCGATCGCGGATCGACGGGATCTCGGTTCCAAGCGGGGCGTCCCGGTACTCCTCGTGGAGGTACTGGTCGTCCTTCAGGCTCGACCCGCTGCGGAAGCCGGCGAGGCTCATGACGAGGGCGGCCCGGTCCCGATACCAGGCCAGGGCGGGCTGCCTCCGGATGGCGTCGTCCATGAACGCGAAGGCAGCGGGCTCGACGACGAAATCATGCCGGCGCTGCCCGCCGGACTTACGCAGGGCCCTGACCAAGCCATGGAAGCGCAGGATGGCAAGGGGCGTCTCGATGTTCTGGAAGGCCCCGCGATGCCACCTGATCATCTTCACTAAGCGAACGTCCGGCTCGTCGGCGGCAAAGATGGTCTCGACCTCCGCCAGCTGCTCGGGCCGACGCTCGTGCTCGTAACGGTTCAGGAGTTCGTGCGCGAGGTAGTCGGGGTATCGAACGAGGAAGTCGATCGCCATCGCGCGCTTCTCGCCCCTGAATATCCGTACGGGTCCGGCGTCTCCAACGGTCTCGTCCGCCTCGCTGCCCAGCGCCAGTATGAAGAGGAGCCGCACGGCGTCCCGGTGATGGAGGCCCGTGTCTGCGGAGGACCGCTTGGCCCGCAAAATGGCTGGGGCCTCATCGGCCGCAATGCCAGACGTCATATGGTCCGCCCGTTCGTGCCTGAAACGCGCATGTGGACGATCGGATAAACCGCCTGCATCCCGTTAAGGTTCTTTGTTCGGTTCGAACCTTATCCGCCCTGCCGGAAAGCGCCTACAAGTCTTAGCCAAGCCCCGCGCGGAGACGCGGAACGCCGTCTTTCCCAGGTGCAACGGTTCCTCATGAGTCAGCTCGCCTGACAGGGCCGGACTACCGGGATAATTTGCATTATGATGTAAGAAGAATTTGGATAACTTGTAAATGCGCAGCTGCTAAAATTAGGTAAGTTATCACTATGTAGCGGATAGGCCATGGATTTATAAATATATTTTAGTAATTCGTAATCTACTTAATACTACTCTCCCTCTGAAGATGAGCAACAAGTGATCTTATGTCAAGATTGCTATCCGACATATTTGCATCAAACCAGCGAGTTTGTATTTCATCAACTCGATGCAACAAATGTTCTACAGCATTGCGTGCGATGACGTTTAAAACGGGAACCAGAGCAATCGGCACTGGCCTTTCGCCACTTTGCCACTGAGCAACTTGAGACACCGAGATACGGCGACCAGTTTTTTCAGACAAGGCAGCAGCCATTGGTGAGAGCCAACGCTCTCCAAAAGCTTGCTTCCCAAGATTGAGTACGTGCTCTCGAAGTACGCACTGCTCGTCGCTAAGATTTGATGTATTAACTTTAGGAGTTCGGCGGGTCTTTGCTTCGGCACTGCCGGGTAAAGGGCGATTTGATTTCATTTATATTAGTATCCAATTCATGCAGCTAGCTTTTGAGCTTTTATATCGCATACCTAGTGTATAAACTGTTAAATGTTATCTAATGATATAATATTCTACGGGTAATCTGATCGGTTATATACAGTAAGACGTTTTTCAGTGGCAGGCCTATTTAGGATGCTTTGGGTGAGTGTTGTAGCTTCTCCAAGGTCTTAATCGCATGCGACTGGCATGGACAGGCAGACACGCAAGCCTGTGGATATATTTTTTTGGCCCCTATCGCGAGCCGGCATTTGTGCTAAAAACTTTTTTAGCATCAGCTTTGACTCAGCCTCCCACGGACCCAATGGCCAATAAGATCGAAGATTTCACCTTAGACATGATAGAAAAGGCTCGTGAGAACGAGGTAGCTTTGTCTGCTTTGGGTCCTGCTCAGCAAGTTAAGTTTATCAATAGTAAGATTAGACACAACGATGCTGTTTTTGCGATCGTTCCTTCTGATGATGCACCACATCAAGGCGCTCTGTATGTCATTACAGGAGCTCCTGTCCTTGATGGATCGGGGTTTGATTTGAAGGTTGTGGAGACGGATGGCAGCTCCAAAAATGAGAAGCCGGTGGTACTGCAGAGAACACTAAGATTAACTGCTTTCTTCGTTGCTTCATACATGGATGCGCGCTTCTTAGATATCGCTTTCGGGGACTCGGCCGCATCCCGACATCACAGGAGGGAACAGCAGAATGATGGTGGGAAACAAGCTGTCGAAAACATGCGGCAGGCAGCAACTCCTTATGGACGAGCGTACATTGCCGCGAATCCGCAGCATGTTCGTTCCGTAGTGCACTGAATGATGCGATATTCATGATTAAACGCGCGCCTGCACTTCGACCTATTAATTATAGAAAATACAGAGTTGAGCAGACAGACCTGGAAGACCCTGATCAAATCACTGGTATCCCACTCCCAAAAGTCTGCATTGAGTCTGGCCATCTGATCTACAACGTTGAACCCAGGCTAGGCGGTAGATTGTCGTATTGGCAGCACGGGGTCGAGCGAGTCGAGCGCCATCCGCTCTTTATCAATTCTAGATTTTCGATCGATTCAAAGCGATTCATATTGAAAAAAATCGAAATGGCATGGGATTGTCGAATTCCCGGAGTGACGCCCGAGGGAGAGAGCGTTGGCTTAGTTTTGACGGTCGGCGGTGTTTATTTGCCAACGTTAAAGTGGCGAGGTGGTGACTGGGCTTGTGCTCAACAAGTTTCAATCCTAGCTGGAAATAAAGGCTGCTTTTTTGAGAAAAAGCCGTCTCTATTTAAGGCTCTTCGAGAAATGGTTGTGGGCGTCGGTTTTCGCGTCGAACCAGTGCGTGACGACGATGCTGAGGCCCTGCAATCGCTCATGTTCTAGATCTTAAGCCGTACTTTTGTATTCTATGCGAGATGTCGCCCTCGAACGAGACCCACGCCGGGCCCAGGGGCATGCCCACGCACCACTCGGTTCAAATAGAGTTCGTCAAAATGGTTCGGTGCCTGACATGCTCATTCGTCATCCAGTTGGCCTCTCGCAATGGCTCTCCTTCCTCAACTGTAAGTTGACCATACGGCCGTAAGTTCGCCTTCTCCTAGTTCCGGGCGTCCTCTCGGGCAAAGCGATCAAGAATTTACTACGACTGCCGAGCCTGCTTTGCTTGTCTCACCAATCGAACGCCTCACAAAGCCGCGGACTGCTTGAGGACGCCTGTTCGCCTGAAGCCACTTGAATCCTCGAAAGCATGGCTCTGCTTAGGACCCCACCGTCTGGCTTCGTTAAGAACCTCCACGCTGTTGAGGACGACCTTGTGTCCATGCCCTGCAGGACGGGCTCGATCGCCCCGCCGCTATGTTCTCGATGCGCGCTCGATGTCGAGCATTCTGCGCGGCTTAGCCATCTGGACAGCGTACGGCATTCCGACGCTCGCAAGCGTCGTCCCCACCGTCGCTCTGTCCCAACCCAAGGCCCGAGGCTGCTATGGCACGCAGGCGCATCAACAGTGACGAGGCAATCGAGATCTTCGAGTACGGGTGGACGAAGATCGAGCCCCGCCTGACGTCGCCGTTTCTAATCGAACTCGACGTGCGCGAGATCTTCGGAGGCCAAGGACGCCGGCAGGGGCAGATGGACATCCCCGAATTTATAGACGGGTGGATGTCCTGGCGGGCCTTGCGGAGCGTGGGCTACAGCGTCCGAGACGCCAGCAAGGCTCTCCAGGCAGCCTGTCATGCGCGCGGTGCTCTTTTGTACGGATGTCTCGGCACGGCCGGCAGGGGAAAAGATCGGCGCTTCTGGATCCCCACGACAGACAGGATCTACGAGGAGCACAACAATGGCCGCCTGATGCTGCCGATCCCGGCAAAGGGCGCGCGGCGCCGGCTCGTGCTTGAACAGCACGCTGAAGCTGCCCGGCCTGTAATCCAGGGTATCCTGCGGGCGATTTGTAAGCACCCCGGCTGCCCCGATCGCATCCCGCCCATGTGGATGCGCTCGGGCTGCATCCCGGAATCCCTGAGGGACCGGACGATCCAGGAGTCGTTCGACATCATCGCCTCGGGGCACGAGCGCATGCCCGTTATCGAGGGGCACATCATGTGGATGGTTCTGCTGCGAGATACCCTTTTGAGCCTTGGCAATCCTGTCTTAGAGGCAGTGCCCCTCGACAACGATGAAGCCATCCTTGTGAGCTTAGCCCCGTAAGTGTGCAGGATTTGTCCCCGGTAGTGGACGCGCTGGGCACCTCAAAGGTTGTTAGTAGGCGATGGATATGTGGCAGCACAGAAGGTGATATATGGTAACTCCCCGTCGCTCCGGGGGGGCTGTTCCCACGGTCCGTTACCCGGTTCGACCTTTTGGGTTCGGTCCCTACGAGCCAGCATAGCTCGAAGCAATTTACAAGAAAAACCCCTTGTGGCATCTAAACCATAGTCTCATTCTGGCGCTGCCATCACGAGGTTACGCAATGAAGCTTCGTTATTCTGTCCTTGGGTGTCTCATCGCAATTGGCTTCATGGGTCCCGCCCTTTCCAGCGAGTTTGGAAGGACTGATTTCCGAACGCACGGAGCAGGAAATCAGAAGCAAATGATGCCGGGATTGACTCTGATCCAGCATCATCACCATCACGTTCATCGAAGGTACCTCGGATGTGTTCGGTCCGACGCCGAATGCGACCACATCGCGCACGAGGACAATCACCTCGACCATCACTCGATCCGCCACAGCCATGATTGCGAGCACCATGGTCACGGCCGAGGGCACTTCGCTTGCTACGGTTGGAACGACTGATATCCGCATCGGCCGACCAGCCTTCCCGGGGGGCGGAGCAGAGCGCGCCTTCCCGGCGAGGCCAAGACCGCGAAGTTTTATCGAGGCTCGCTATGTCCTCCGGCAGATCCTGCGCCTAAGCAGGCTCCGCCGGACGACCGAGAGTACGGGCCTTAGTAATGGCCACCGCGGTGACCGCCATGGCCACCACCGTGCCCGTAGCCGCCGTGACCACGACGGTGCCCCCCACCGTGGCCGTAGCCATGCCCGCCGCCGTGGCTTCTCCGGTAACCACCGCCGTGGCCGTAGCCATGCCCGCCGCCATGGCCCTCACGGTAGCCGCCGCCATGGCCATACCCTCCGCGGCTGCCACCGTGGCCGCCGTCGTGATGCTGGGCGATAGCAGAACCCGCGCCTAGGATGAGGCTGGCGGCAAGTGCGACGGCCCCGAGGGCCGCCTTGATCCCGGTCGAATTGATCATTGTCGGTATCCTTTGTGACATGGCGGTTTGGTCCCGCCGGTTACGGCCCCCTAGAGGAGGCCGACAGCCTGGGCTCGGCCGGACCGCATCAAGGTCCGACCCCCGGCTATTTCTCGAACCGTGCCTGGATGTTGTGACCGTGCATCTTTGTGGACAGGACCACCTTCGCACCGGCGGCGAGCGGAGCCGGCAGCGTTCCCGAGAGCTTGTTCGGCGCGGCGCCTTTCAGCGCCACCGTCTCGGTCTTGCCGCCCACCTGCACGAAGGCCTTGGCCGTCATGCCCGCGGTGTCCACGGGCTTGCCGTCCTCGCCGATGACGAAGAACGTCAGGTCCTTATCGGTGCTGACCAGCTCAATGGGATGACCGTCCGCGACGGTGGTCAAGCCCCCGTTCGGCCCGGCGGCCTGCGCGGGATGGGAGACGGCCAGGAACGCGGCGAGGACTATGGCGGGAATCGTACGCATCGGAAAAATCCTTTCCTTCGGGTTGAGGGTTCGGGCTCAGAAAGCTTCCACCGGGGTGGTGCGGCGGATGCCTTCGGAGGGAGGAGCTGCGATGGCCTCGGCGCGCAGGCGCTCCAGGGGCTTGTGGCCGAAGGTCAGGAACAGGATCGGCGTAAGGACCGTATCGAGCAGGGTGGCGCTGATCAGGCCGCCGAAGATCGTCACCGCGACCGGGTGCAGGATCTCCTTGCCCGGCGCGTCCGCGCCGATCAGCAGCGGTGCGAGCGCGACCCCGGCTGAAAGTGCGGTCATCAGGACCGGTGTCAGCCGCTCAAGGCTGCCGCGGATGACAAGTTCGGGTCCGAAGGGCAGCCCTTCCTGGATGGCGAGGTTGAGCCAGTGGCTGATCTTTAGGATGCCGTTGCGCGTCGCGATGCCGGTCAGGGTGATGAACCCGATCATCGAGGCGACCGAAAGGGGCTGCCCGGCGATCCAGAGCGCCGCCACGGAGCCGATCAGGGCGAGCGGGATGCTGCCCAGGATGATCAGGGTGAGGACCACCGAGCGGTAGCGGCTGAACAGGAGCGTGAACACCAGCGCCAGCGACAGCAGCGAGAGCAACCCGATGGTGCGGCCGGCCTCGGCCTGGGCCTGGAACGAGCCTTCCAGGCTCGCGACGTAGCCGTTTGGCAGGTTGGCGGCAGCGAGTTGCTCCCTGATGCCGGCCACGACCTTGCCCATGTCGGCGCCCGCCGCGGTGTTGGCCTGCACAACGATCCGGCGCCGCGCGTTCTCGCGCAGGATTTGGTTCGGTCCGTCCGTCTCCCGGATGTCGGCGATCTGCCGCGCCGGAACCCAGCCGGACGGTGTCTCGATGAGAAGGTCGCCAAGGCGCTGGGTGGTTCGCTGCGCATCGGACAGTCGCATGACGACGTCGAAGCGACGATAGCCGTCGACGACCCGAGAGACGACCTGGCCGTTCGAGAGGCGGCTCAGCTGCTCCACCAAGGCCGCGGGCTGCACCCCGTAAAGGGCGGCCCGGGCGTAGTCGACCCGGATCTCCAGCTGCGGGATCAGCACCTGCTTCTCGACCTGCAGGTCGGCGATCCCGGGGATGCCGGCCATGCGCCGGCGCAGGTCCTCGGCAATGGTGCGCAGGGTGTCGAGGTCCTCCCCGAAGACCTTGAGGGCGATCTCGGCCCGAACGCCCGAGAGCATGTGGTCGAGGCGGTGCGAGATCGGCTGGCCCACGTTGACGTTGACAGGCAGCACCGCCAGCCGGCTCCGGATATCGGCGACGAGCTCAGCCTTCGAACGAGCACCCGCCTTCAGGTCGATCTCCAGGTCCGAGGAATGGACGCCCTCGGCATGCTCGTCGAGCTCGGCCCGGCCGGTGCGGCGTCCGATGGAGAGCACGTCGGGGATGTCCAGCAGCATCCGCTCCGCCGCCAGCCCGACCCGGTTGCTTTCGCTGAGCGAGATGCCCGGATTGAAGGTCATGTTGACCGTGAACGAGCCCTCGTTGAACGGGGGCAGGAACGCCCGCGGGAGGAACGTCGCCGCCAGGCCGGCGCAGGCCACTGCCAGGGCGGCCAGAAACATGATCGGGCGACCGTGGCGTAGGGCCGGGCGCAGCATCGCGGCCACGCCCCGCTTGAGCACCCGGATCAGGCCGCTCTCGTGCTCGTCGAGGCGCTTGAGGCCCGGGAGGAGATAGTAGGCCATCACGGGGGTCAGGGTGATCGAGACGACGAGGCTCGCCAGGATCGAGATGATGTAGGCTTGGCCGAGCGGCGCGAAGAGGCGCCCCTCGATGCCCGACAGGGCGAACAGCGGCACGAACACCAGAACGATGACCATGGTCGCGTAGACGATGCCCGAGCGCACCTCCTGGGAGGCCGCGACCACCACGTCGAAGACCGAGCGCGGGTTGCCCTCGGCCCGGTTCTCCCGAAGCCGCCGGAAGATGTTCTCGACGTCGACCACGGCATCGTCGACGAGCTCGCCGATGGCGATGGCGAGGCCGCCCAGGGTCATCGTGTTGATTGACAGCCCGGCGAAGTGGAAGATTACGGCGGTGGCAAGGATCGAGACGGGGATCGCGGTGAGCGATATGGCGGTGGTCCGGACGTTGAGCAGGAAGGCGAACAGCACCACCGCCACCACGACGATAGCCTCCATCAGGACCGTCTCCACGTTGCGGATCGAGGTCTCGATGAAGTTCGCCTGCCGGAAGATCAGCCGGTCGGCCCGTACGCCCTTCGGCAGGGAGGCGGTGATGTCCTTGAGCGCGCTCTCCACCGCGGCGGTGAGCTGCACGGTGTCGACGCCCGGCTGCTTCTCGACCGAGACCACGACGGCGGGCGCGCCCATGTAACCGGCGTCGCCGCGCTTGACCTTGGCCGCGAACGACACCTCGGCGACCTGGCGGAGGAAGACCGGCTTCTTCTCGACCGTCGCCACGACCATGTTGCGTAAATCGTCGAGGTTCATCGTCCGGCTGAGGTTCCGGATGAGGTACTCCCGGGCGTACTGGTCCGTGAAGCCGCCGCCGGTGTTGACGCCGAACTGCGCCAACGCCGTCTCCAGCTGGCCATGGGTGACCCCAAGTGCACGCAGGGCCGTCGGCTGGGGCGCCACCCGGAACTGGCGCACCTCGCCGCCCATGGGGATGACCTGGGCGACGCCGGGGATGGAGAGGATGCGCGGCCGGATCGTGAAGTCCGCGATCTCGCGCAGTTGCATGGCCGACACGGTGTCGCCAGTCACCGCCACCATCACGATCTGCCCCATGATTGAGGAGATCGGGCCCATCATCGGGCTGACCGTGGGGGGCAGCTGCGAGCGGGCCATCGCGAGGCGTTCGGAGACCTGCTGGCGGTTGCGGTAGATCTCCGTGTTCCAATCGAACTCGACGTAGATGACCGACAAGCCGACCCCGGAGACGGAGCGGACACGGGCCACGCCCGGCAGCCCGTTCATCTGCGTCTCCAGCGGGAAGGTGACGAGCTGCTCGACTTCCTGCGGGGCGAGGCCTTCCGCCTCGGTCATGATGGTGACGGTGGGCCGGTTTAGGTCCGGGAAGACGTCGACAGGTAGCCGGACCGCGGTGAACG
Source organism: Methylobacterium sp. SD274 (assembly GCF_017355285.1). Taxonomy (NCBI): domain Bacteria; kingdom Pseudomonadati; phylum Pseudomonadota; class Alphaproteobacteria; order Hyphomicrobiales; family Methylobacteriaceae; genus Methylobacterium; species Methylobacterium sp. SD274. Next base: position 15,570 of record NZ_JADIJP010000025.1, read on the forward strand.
CTCCGTAGACGACAAGCACGGCGGCGATGGCGAGGACGACGAGGCGGTTCCGCAGGGATTGCGTGACGAGGAAGGTGAACATGGCGCCGGTTCCCTCAGCGGACCTGGTTGAGGAGTTCGGCGCCCTGGGTCACGATGCGCTTGCCTGGGCCAACCCCCGACACGACCAGCACGCGGGCGGCATCGAGGGGCTCGACCTGCACCTCGCGCGGTTCGAAGCGCTCGGGCTGCGTGTGCTCGTAGACGATGTTCTGCCCGTTCGAGCCGCGGACCACGCTGACGCGCGGCAGGGCCAAGCCCTTCTGCTGGGTGTCGGTCGCCGCCAGCACCGTGACGAACTGACCCGTGCGCAGTTCGGCCGGTGCGTTCTGCACGGCGAAGTGCATCGGAACCGCCTGGCTTCGGTCGGCGAGGCCCGCACCCATGTACTTCAGCGTCAGCATCCGGCCGTCGGCGAGGCGGGCCGTGGCGTCCTGGGTGCTCGCGAGTGCGTCGAAGCTCAGCGCCTCGATCCAGAGCCGGGCGGGGTCGACGATGTGGAAGACCATCGCACCCGGGTTCGCCATCTGCCCGGCCACCGCGTTGGCCTCGGCGACGACGCCGGAGACGGGCGCGACCAGGGCCTCGGGCTGCTGGCGGACGCCATCCAGGGCGGCACGACGGTCCATCAGACCCTTCAGCTCGGCCTGCGCGTCGTCCAGCTGGACCTGCGAGACCGAGCCGCCCGGCGCCAGCTTCCGGAAGCGTTCGACGCGGCGTTCCATGATGGTGATCTGCTGGTCCAGCTCCCCCTGGCGCTGTCGCATGTCGGAGACGTCCACCGCCTGGACGGGCGGGGTTACGGTCGCTAGCACCTCACCCTTCTTCACCCGCGTCCCAAGACGCGGAAATGCGTTGGACGGCGGCGGCGAGAGGCGCCCGCCGACGGAGGACTGGACCACTCCGCTTCCGTTGGGGTCGGCGATGATCCGGCCCGGCAACTCCGTGGTGCGGGCCAGCACGTCGGACGCCGTGACGATGGTCCGGACGGTCAGAATGCGTTGGGTCGGCTTAGGCACGAACACCGAGCCATCCGGCATGCGCTGGGCCAAATCCTGGGCGCCCATTGTCGCCATCGGCGTGCCCGCTCCCTTCTGTGAGCCCTCGCCGCCGTGGTCGTGCCCTTCATGGGCGAAGGCGGGCGGCCCGAACAGCAGCGCGGCGGCGAGGACCAGGATTCCGAGGGCGGGAACGAGCCGCCGACCTCGGATCAGCAGCGTCACCGCCACTCCCAGCAGGAAGCCGACGCCGCCGATGATCATCGGGAGCGGGTCGGCCTGTCCGAGGTGCTGCCGGAAGTCATGGGCGACGGCCAGCCCGGTCGCCCATGCCGAGGCCCCTCCGCTGGCCTCGGGCGCGGGCAGGTCGGGAACGTTCAGTGTGACTGGGAAAACGTCGGAGGTTCCGCCCGTCTTGACGGTGAACAGGACGTCGTACTCGCCCGGCTTCTCGCTCCAATGGGCGTCGAGACGGTAGCTGCCGTCGGGCGCCACCGCGACCTCCGTGGTCCCCTCTGGCGTTTCCGCGGTCACGGCCGCGTCCGTCACCGGTTCATTGGTGCCAACCCGGTCGACGAACACCGACACGGTGCCGTTGCGGGCGACGGCGACCAATTCGAGCGTATCCGTCGACGACGTGCCTCTTGGGGCGTTGGCGGCGGGGGCGGACTTGGCCTCGTCGCCATGGTCGTGGCCTTCGTGCGCCCGGGGCGCCACCGACCACAAACCGAACGTAAGGACCGCCGCCGCAAGGGCAGCCGGAAGCCGGGTCTTCATCGCGATGCAAGCCTTCTCGTATGGGACATTCGCCGCATCCGAGTGGGAGGCGGCGTCAGGCGCGTCGGCGCGCGCGTCTCATGCGAAGGATCGAGGAGGCTCGGGTAGCGTCTCCGGGACCACGCTCGGAAGGGCCAGATCCGGTCCCGACGCCACGCACCCGGCTTTTCCCCAGACGCCGCGCGCAGTGTCGGAGGCTTGCGTCACGAAGGCTTGGCAGGAGCCGCAGCCCGAACATGCATCCGTAGCGGCGGCTTGGTCGTCGTGCGCCTTACCGGCCGGCATCTCGGTCGCAGCGTGGTCCGGAACCGCGGCGTATTCCGCGGGAGCGCTTCGCTCGGTTGAGTGGTCGTGCCCGGAGTGCCCGAGGCCCACGACCGGCGCCAAGGCGACGAGAACCATGATCCGGAGGATCATGGTGAGCAGCCGCGAAGGAAGCGAGGTGAAGGCCATGGCTTGAAGTCGATACCACATCTTGGGTTCGGGCGCAGCGTGTCATCGCCTCCTCGGGATCCGGCCGGCATCCGAAGGTTGGCGGTGCCCGCCCCGACGGTTCCATCGGGACGGGCGCTTCACGGTACGAGAGGGGGCACTATCGCACCGCGAAGGTTGTGGGCGGGAACGGATCGGCCGTTCGCCGCAAGGGCACAGCCGATACCGGTGGCCAACAACGCGAACACGACCAGGAGGGGTAACATTCGCATTGGCGCGTCCTCACGGTCGCTCTGGCTTGCCGCCGTTGTTATTTCTTGTCGTGGGAATGACCGTGGGCGTGCCCGTCCTTGTCGGAGTGGACCGGCTTGCCGTCCTTGCCGATCTCGCGGGCCTCGCTCACGCGCGGATCGTCCCGATGGGCGGGCCCTCCTGAGACGCCGCCGGTGTTCGGAACGGCGCGTTCGGGATTGGACGCATTCCCATGTCCGTCCTCGGCGGCAAAGGCGGGAGCCGAGAGGCCTGCCAGCAGGCCAGCGGTGAGAATGGCGACGACGGTACGCTTCATGGTGCTTGTCTCCGGGGTCCGACGGCCGAACGGGCCGCTTCGAGACTTGAGATAGCGACCCCGTTTGTCTGCCGGTCGCCTGGTTCGTGACGAAGTGTGTCAGCGATTGCTGCGCGGTAGGGAGATCTGCACCCGTAGCCCGCCCTCCGCCCGGTTACCCAGAACGATGCGACCTCCCTCCGCCTCGACGATCCGGCGGGCGATGGTGAGGCCGAGCCCCGTGCCGCCGGTATTGCGGTTCCTGGACGCCTCAAGCCGTGTGAACGGCTCGAAGGCTTTCGCAACCTCGTCGGGCGCGATGCCAGGACCGTCGTCCTCGACGGTCAGCAGGAGTTCCCCCACGTCCACCGCGAGCGAGACGCAGGCACGGGTACCGTAACGCACCGCGTTGTCGACGACGTTGTCGAGTGCGCGCCGCAAGGCGACTGGGCGCACGGTCGCGAGGGCGCGACCAGGCCCGGTATAGGAAACGTCGCGTCCGGCATCCGAGGACGCGTCGGCGATGCTCATCAGGATGCTCGCGACGTTGGTGACCTGGCGCGGCTCGGGATCTGCGTCGCCCCGGAGGTACGCCAAGGTCGAATCGACCATGGCCTGCATCTCGTCGAGGTCCGAGCCCATCCCCCGGAATTCCTGTCCCTCAGGCAGTCCGTCGAGGCGCAGGCGAAGCCGAGCGATCGGCGTGCGAAGGTCATGGGAGACGGCCGCCAGGGCCTGGGTCCGTTCCGTCACCAAGCGATGGATGCGCTCCTGCATCGCGTTGAGGGCCCGGGCGATCTCGCGGGTCTCGTCGGGGCCGGCCTCCCGGACGGGGACGACTTTGCCATGTCCGATCTCCCCCGTGGCGCGGGTTAGGTCGCGCAGTGGTCCTGCGATCCGGTGGATCAGGACGACGGCGGCGACGCCGACGAGGATGGCCATCGCCGTCGCGAGATAGGCCCACGATCCAAGCCTGGCGAGGCTCGGTGCATGGGCCGAGTGGAAGGTCAGGAAGCTTCCGTCAACGAGCGCCAGCGCACCAGCGAGATCCTCCTCGTGGATGGCCTCGCCGCCGCCGCCCATGGCCAGGGCGAGCCCGGGTCCGAGGCTCGGCTCCGATGCGACCATCCGGGATCTCAGCGACCACATCGCCGGGTCTCCGGCTTGGTCCTGGCGCAGCGGCGAGGTTTTGGACCAGCCCAGCTCGAAATGTGGGGACGAGAGAGCCTTCGCTTCGGCGTCACGTTCGGACGAAGGACGCCTCAGCACCGCCTCGCGCGCCAGGGTGAGTTGGTTGGCGACCTGGCGCGCGAACGCATCGTCCGCCGCGGCCGCCGCGGACTGGCGGTAGAGCAGCAAGGCCCCGCCGTGGACGGTGAGTATGGCCAGGAGCAGGACGGCGACCGTTCGGGCTTCGAGGCTACGGGCCAGCAGAGCGAGGCGGCTCACGCGCGCTCTACCTTGGAGGCGAGCATGTAGCCGGCACCGCGGATGGTCTTGATGACCGCGGGCAGCCCCTCGGGCGGTTCGAGCTTGCGTCGCAGGCGGCTGACAAGGGTATCGACGCTGCGGTCCGAGGGCGATCCGAGCCGGGCGCGGGAGAGTTCGAGGATCATCTCGCGGCCCAGCACACGTCCCGGGTGCTCCAGGAAGACCAAGAGGAGGTCGTACTCCGCGCCGGACAGGTCGACGGCCGCCCCCTCGGGATCCAGGAGCGATCGGCTGCGCAGGTCGAGCCTCCAGCCAGCGAAGGCGAGGGTCTCCGATGTCGGGGCCGAGGGCGATGTCGCCGCGATTGCCGCGCGGCGAAGCACGGCCCGGACACGGGCCAACAGTTCCGGGCGGCCGAAGGGTTTGGCCACGTAGTCGTCGGCGCCGAGTTCCAGTCCGAGCACCCGGTCGGCCTCCTCGTTTCGGGCGCTGACCATGATCACCGGAACCGTGTTTTTGGCCCGCAACGCCCGGAGCAGGTCGAGGCCGGAGGCGCCCGGAAGCATCACGTCGAGCAGGACAAGGTCGATGCCACCGGCTGGAAGGACGCGCCAGAACTCAATGGCGCTCCTGCAGCCGGTGACGCGATAGCCGGCCTCCCGGAGAAGGCGGGTCACGAGCATGCGCAGGCCGTCATCGTCCTCGACGAGCACGATGTGGCCGGTATCACCGCCAAGCGGGCTTTCGCCGGGTTGGAGAACCATCGATTCCTCAGGTCAGCCCATGGTCTGGTCGAGCAGGAGCAGGAGCAGGAAGCCCGCGAAGAACATCGCCGTGACCCAGGGGCGATCCTCGACCTCATGTGCCTCGACCAGGAGTTCCTCGGTGACAAGGTAGAGCAGTGCGATCAGCCCGAAGGCGAGGAAGCCGGCCTGGACAGTGGCCGACAGGGTGGCGACGGGGCCACCGAGCAAGGCCCCCAGCGGAAGCAGGACCACCATGCCCGCGGTCAAGCCGACCACCTTGCCCTTCGAGGAGCCGGAGGCGCCGAGCTCGTTGGCGACAGTCAGGCCGAGGAAGAGCACCTCGATGGTCAACGCCACCGTAAGGAGGAGGCCCGCCTTGGCTCCCGCCGCGAAGGCGATGCCGAGGACGAGGCCGTCCACCAGGATGTCGATGGCCATGACGGACATCAACCCGACGGGCCCCTTCGCGCGTCTGCCCAGGCTCTTGACGAGCAGCATGGCGGCGACGCCCAGGGCCCCGCCGGCCAGGGTCGCCCATGGCGCGCCGGCGTGCTTGAGGTCCGGCAGGATCTCGCCGGCGGCGGCCGCGAAGACGACGCCCGCCGCGAAGTGCTGGATGGCGCTGACCAGGACGGGGCCGGGCCGGAAGTTGACCGCGACGGCGGCGCCGACGATGGCCGCCGCAGCCGGGATCAGGGTGTAGGTCCATGCCTGCATGGCCGGCCTAGACGACCGCGTCGGAGGCGAGCGCGCAGGCGGTGTCCGTGCTGGTCTCGACCTGGAGCGTGGTGTGCCCGATCCCGAATTCGTCCTTCATTTCACTGGCGGCCTGCATCAGGAACCCGTCGCCGGGATGTCCCGCGGGGATGACGAGGTGGGAGGTCAGCGCGGTCTCTGTGGTGCTCATCGGCCAGATATGAAGGTCGTGCAGGGCGACGACGCCGGGCAGGGACAGGAGATGGCGGCGCACCGCTTCGGGGTCGATGCCCGGCGGCACCGCGGCGAGGGACATGACGAGGCTGTCTTTCAGGAGCCCCCAGGTGCTCCAGACGATGACGGCCACGATGCACAGGCTCACCACCGGGTCGATCCATGTCCACCCCGTATAAAGGATCACCAAGCCGGCGATGACCACGCCGGCGGAGACGGCGGCGTCCGCGGCCATGTGAAGGAAGGCGCCCTTGATGTTGATGTCTCCCTTTGCACCGGAGGCGAATAGCCAGGCGGTGATGCCGTTCACGGCGATGCCGATGGTCGCAACGACCATCACAGTCGTTCCGGCGACCGGCACGGGCTGCCCGAAGCGCTGGACCGCCTCCCAGGCGATGGCCCCGGCCGCGACGAGCAGGAAGACGCCGTTGAACAACGCCGCCAGGATCGACGAGCCCTTCATCCCGTAAGTGTAGCGGGAGGTCGGCGCACGCTTGGCCAGGACCGTGGCGGCCCAGGCGACCAGAAGGCCGAGCACGTCGGACAGGTTGTGTCCCGCATCGGCGAGTAGGGCCACGGAGTTGGCAAGGACGCCATAGGTCGCCTCGATGGCGACGAAGCCGACGTTGAGGGCGATGCCGATGGCGAAGGCTCGTCCGAAGCTTGCCGGGGCGTGCGCATGGCCGGGGCCATGCCGGTGTCCCGCATGGGAATGCCCGCCCTGGTGCCCGTCGCCGTGGTCATGTCCGTCGTGGTCGTGCTCGCTTGCCATGTGGTCGGATCCGGTACGGGGGTTCGGTTGTATGTCGGCCGTCGGGAAAAAAACCTCCGGCCCACGTCGCGGGAGAGGTCGGCTCGTGCGTCCGCCAAGTCAGGTCATGAGGTCACCCGTCCAAGGCCTGCGTCCGCTCGGCGGGACGAAATTGGAAAGGTTCGGCAACCACGGAACGTCTTCCTTATCGACCGGCGATGCCGTAAATCCTCTAGTGGCTGGAGGAGCAAGCGGAAAATATGAAACCCCTGCCGATTGGCGCCCTTTCCGAACTGGCCGGCGTGAAGATCCCGACCATCCGCTATTATGAGGGCATCGGGTTGCTTCCGGTCGCGGAACGCACGGGCACCAACCGCCGGACCTACGACGATGCGACTGTGCGACGTCTCAGGTTCATCCGTCATGCGAGGGAGTTGGGCTTCGAGGTGGACGCCATACGGACGCTCCTCGATCTGGCGGACCAGCCGGACCGCCCCTGCGGCGATGCCGATGTCATCGCCCGGCGGCACCTCGCCGACATCGATAACCGCCTATCCCGCCTGACCGCCCTCCGCACCGAGGTGCAGGCCATGGTCGACCAATGCGCGAGAGGCAGCATCGCCCAATGCCGGGTCATCGAGGTCCTCGCCGACCACGAGGAATGCCTTCACGAGGCTCACTGAGCACGCAAACGGATTGGGGTGGGCATCTGCCTTGAACAAGCCGGGGACGCTTGACGCCGCCCGGAGGCGTGTCGGACTGTCCCGCTCGGAAGCTTCGCCCAGGACACGCGGCCGGAGTAGCGCTCCCGGGCAATGACCAAGCAAGTGACGCTAGATCCCGCCGGCGAACGGCTTCACGGCCTGCTGGGCTACGTCGAGCAGGTTGTCAGGCTCGACGAACGGGCGACCATGCGACTCGGCGAGCATCGTCTCCCGACCGGCCAGGCTTTCACCCTCCATCAGCATGAGCTCCACGCCTTGCCGGGCGTCAGGCACGACCTCGTCGACGAGGAGGGTCCGATCTGGCTGGCGGTCGAGCGGCTGCGGCGGAGCGGGCCGCCGGCACCGCCCGAGACGGCCGCGGAATGGCTTGAACTGGCTCCCGATCCGGAGAGACGGCCGCAGCTTCGCCCGTTCCTGATCCGGACGGTCCCGGCCGGCGAGAAGGATGCCCTCGTCTCCGATGGGTTGGCACGAGCCGAGGATTGCGCCGAGGCACTCGCCCAACCCGACAAGGACGTCCGCCTCTGGGACGTGCGGCTCCGGCTCGAAGACAGGGATGACCTGAGGACGGCCGCGGAGGCCTGGATCACCGAGCGGTGGTTACCCTGGTCGCTGGCGGAGGGGCCCGTCCGTCGCTCCCTTGCCTTGTACCAACGCCTGTTCGAGGTGGCGCAGCTGTCCGAACTCGGCGGCGGGGAGCGCCCGTTCGAGCTCGTCTGGGGCATCGGCCTCGCGCGCTGGCGAAAGGACGCGCAGGAGATCGACCTGCCCCTGGTGGAACGCCTGGTCGAGATCGAGGTCGACGATGCCGGCGGCGCCGAGATCCGGGTTCGTCCCCGTGCCGCCGCGGCCGCCGTGAACCTCCGGGCCTACGAGGAGCTGGGCGTCGAGGGCGTGACGCTGGCCCACGACGCGGCCCGGCGCGCCATCGCCATCCTCGATCCGGACGAAGGCATCTCGCCCTACCGGCGCGACAGCTTCGAGCCGATCCTCCGGTCCTGCCAGGCCAGGCTGGACGTCGAGGGTGGATACCTGCCCGACCGTCTGACGCTCGCACCCGGCGAACCCGTTCCGGCTGCAGGGGAGAACCTGTCGGTGTCCGACCGCTGGGTGCTTTTCGCCCGCCGCAGGTCGGACAGCTTCCTGCTCGCGGACATCGAGAACCTGAAGCGCTCCGTCGAACGTGCTGCGCAGGAGCACGGTCTGCCGGGTCCGGCGCGGACGCTGGTCATGGGGCCGGCCGACGAGCCGTCGCGGGACTTCTGGAGACCCTTGAGCGACCGGGTAGGCGGGACGGCCGAGCGCGCGCCCGAGCCGGAAGGCGCATCCGAGGCAGGCGACCTCTTCTTCCCCAAGCCGTTCAACGACGAGCAGATGGAAATCGTGCGGCGGCTCGAAGCCACCGACGGAATCGTGGTTCAGGGCCCGCCCGGAACGGGCAAGACCCACACCATCTCGAACATCATCTGCCACTACATGGCGACCGGTCGGCGCATCCTGGTCGTCTCCCATGGGGAGCCGGCCCTGGCCGTTCTACGGGACCAACTACCCGACGGGGTCCGCGACCTGGCGATCAGCATTACCGCGACCGAGCGCGAGGGCTTTCGGCAACTAGAAACTGCGGTTCGCCTCCTGCAGTCGGTGGTCGAGAGCATCAAGCCGTCGGAGCAGGCACGGCTGATCCGTGACCTGGAAGCGTCGGTCGTGGGGCTCCGGGGCCGGCTGGAAGCTGTCGACGCCGAGATCGAGCGGTTCGCACTCCGCCAACTCTCCCCCGCCTTTGGTGACGAGCGTCCCGCCGAGCTCGCGCGGCGGGTTGCGCACTCGGCCACGCGGCATGGCTGGTTCGAGGACCGTCCGGGCGACGCCTCCTCCGAGGCGACACCGCGGGACGAAGACGTCGCCGCCCTGCGCACGGCCCGCCTCGCCTTGGGAACCCGCCTCGAACACATCGACTGCGTCCTTCCCTCCGTCCACGACCTGCCGGACGGCGATGTCCTCGCGAGGCTCCACGACGATCTGGTCCGGTCCGTCCACCTTGCCGAGGCTGCGGCGAGCGAACCCTCGATCCGAGTGCGGATCGCGTCCCTGCAGGACGTGGCCCGAGCGCTTGAGGCAGCTTTCGAGCTGGGGGCCCTGCGCCGCGCCAAGCACCTCTCCGATGGCGCTCCCTGGCTGCAGCCGTTGGCTGAGGATATGCTGTTCGCGACCGGCGAGAACCGCCTCGTCGACCTTGTCAGGCGCTTCGCCGAGGATGCCCGACCTGTCGCTCGCGAGCGGGAGCGGTACCTCGGCCTTCCCGTTGAGCTTCCCGAGGGCTTTGGCCCCGCATCCCAAGAGGTCGCCGGCATCGTCCGCCGCCTCGCTGCCGACGAACCGGTGTTCGGCTTCTTCGCATTCCGCGAGAGGTCGCTGCGTCCCACCGTCGACGCCATCCGGGTGCAGGGGCACCCTCCGGCCGGACCCGGGGAATGGGCACATGTTCGTGACCATCTGGCTTGGCGGGATGCGGTCGCATCGCTCGCGATCCGCTGGCGGGCGTTGGCGGAGGAGATCGGCGCTCCCTCCGTCGCCACGGCTCGCGAGCTCGACCAGCTCGTTGCCACGCTCGATGCCGTTCTGTTTGAGGCGGAACGCGCGACGAAGGTTCTCAGCGCTACGTTCGCCGCCCTTGTTTCGGGTGGCGGGTCCGTCCGCGACCTTTGGCTGGATCGCCGTCGGCTCGATCTCGTCGAGGCAGCCTTTCGAAATGCCGCGGCCGCGGCGCAACTCTCGGCCTCCCGGAGCGAGATCGGCCGGCTTCAGACCTTTTTCCCGGAGACGGCAGGAAAGATCGGTCAGCTCGCCCGCAACTTCCTGTCGGAGGCAGTCGGGCGTCAGGGGGTGGAAGGGGAGCAGGTCTCGCATCTTTGGTCGGCCCTGCGTCGCCAGATCGAGGACCTGGGGCAGAGCCGAGCCCACTTCGATGTCGTTCGAGAGGTCACCGAAGCCGTCCACGCGTGCGGCGCGCCGATCTGGGCTTCGCGCCTTCGACGGGAACCGGCCAAGGACCTGGCCGACCCGCTGCTGCCGAAGGAGTGGCGCGAGGCCTGGGAATGGGGCGCGATGGCCGCCTACCTGGGGCGGATCGATGACCGGGACAGGCTGAGGTCGCTTGCGGACGAACGCGTCCGGCTGGATGCCGAGGTGCGGAAAACCTTTGAAGGGCTCGTCCGCGAGCGCACCTTCTACGAGCTCGGTCGCTCGATGACCGGTACGGTGCGTGCGGCCTTGATGATGTTCGCCACGGCCCTGCGCAAGACGGGCAAGGGCACCGGCAAGGGCGCCGTGCGCCACCGACGTGACGCCCGCCTGGCCATGGCGCAATGCTACGCCGCCATTCCATGCTGGATCATGCCGGCTTGGCGCGTCGCCGAGCAGCTGCCCGGCGAGGTCGGTTCCTTCGACCTCGTGATCATGGACGAGGCCTCGCAGTCGGACATCCGCGAGCTTCCGGCCCTGCTCCGCGGCAGGAAGATCCTCGTGGTCGGCGACGACAAGCAGGTGAGCCCGAGCGCGGCGTTCATCGAGAACGCGAAGATCGACCGGCTCGAACACGGCTTCCTCAAGGGCCAGCCCTTCCGAACCCTCCTCCTGCCGGGAGCCTCGCTCTACGACCTCGCCAAGGTGATGTTCCCGGACAAGCTGGTCATGCTGCGGGAGCACTTCCGCTGCGTCGAACCCATTATCCGGTTCTCGATGCAGTTCTATCCCGAACCCCTGGTCCCCCTTCGCGTGCCCACCGCGCACGAGCGGCTCGACCCTCCCCTCGTCGACATCTACGTGCCGGACGGACGCCGCAAGGGCGACAAGCAGAACCCCCGCGAGGCCGAGGTGATCGTCGACGAGATCCGCAAGCTCGTCGACGACCCGAGCCTTGCGCGCGTGGAGGCCCTGGACCGCTGGCGAACCATCGGCGTCGTGTCCCTGATCGGGGCGAAGCAGGCCGCCCTCATCAACCGCATGCTCCTGGACGAACTCGGCGAGGAACTCGTGAGGCGACACCGCATCGCCTGCGGAGACAGCGCCACCTTCCAGGGTAACGAGCGCGACGTGGTCTTCCTGTCGATGATCGCCGATCCGGACAGCAAGCAGGCCCAGACCGCCACCCAGTTCGAGCAACGCTTCAACGTGGCACTGTCCCGGGCCCGGGACAGGCTGGTCCTGGTGCGCTCCGTCCGGGAGGACGAGCTCAAGCCCGACGACCTCAAGGCGCGCGTGATCCGGCACTTCCGCGAGCCCATGGCCGGCGCCGAGGCCCGCTCGGGAGACCTGGAGGCACACTGCGATTCCGATTTCGAGCGCGACGTTCTTCGGCGTCTCGTCGAGCGCGGATACCGCGTGACCCCGCAGGTGGGCGCGCTCGGGTACCGGATCGATCTCGTCGTGGAGGGCGTGAACGGGCGTCGTCTCGCGGTCGAATGCGACGGCGACAGGTACCATGGGCCGGAGCGCTGGGCGGACGACATGCGCCGCCAGCGCATTCTGGAACGGGTCGGTTGGCGCTTCTGGCGTTGCTGGTCGTCGAGCTTCACCCTCGACCCGGATGGATGCATGCTGGACCTGTTCGAGACGCTCGAACGGTCCGGCATCGAGCCAGGAGGAGCTGCAGAGAGCCAGCCATCCTATACCGCGCACCGGACGGCTCCGACGTCGCGGGAGCGAGCGGAAGGACGGCCGGAGGCCGGTGCTTCACAGGACCTCCTCGAACCACGCGCCGAATGCGACCCGCTGGAGCGCGCCGGAACCCCGAAAAGCGTACCTTCGAAAGAAGGGATACGTGCCGGCGACCGGGTCGTGGTGCGCTACCTCGATGACAATAGGACGGCGACCTTCACGCTTGGGCATGGATCCCACGACGAGGTGAACGGACAGCTTCCCATCAGCTCACCCCTGGGGTCGAAGCTTCTCGGGGTATCGGAGGAGGACGAGATCGAGTTCGACGCGGGCGGGCGCATCCGTCGCGTACTGGTATTAAGAACTGAGCGGCCGCGTGCAGCCCTTTGATCGAGCGTGTCGTCGCTCGGTTGGTTGAGCGGCTTTGCGAACTACCTCGTGTCCGGAAATCCTTGCGGCCTGCTGGAACGTGCGCTTAAAGGCACATGTTGATGCGGTGGAGCCGTTGGCACCCCATATCACCGTTGCAGACGGCCGGCGGAGGTGTACCATTCACCCGCTGGTAACCGCATCCATTCCAGCGTGAGGCCGAACCCCTTTGATGGCCAGTCCCGTCGACATGACCGAGTATCGCACAATGGCGGAAAACGCCCTTCGTGCCAGTCGGGCAACCGGCAGTCGCCGGGTCGTGAGCAATCGCGGGCCCGAGCATGCGCGCGCCGTGACCGACGTGCTCGTTACCAGCGCGGAGCGACATCTCGCGTTCCTGTGCGGGTACTTCTCGTCGGATATCTTCGATGCCTCGAAGACCCGCGAGTTCCTCGACGGTCCCGGCGCCCAGATGTCGGTCCTGCTGGACCACATGCCGGATGCTGCCCATCGTTCCGCGCTGTCCGAACTCGGCGCATACATGGTCGGCGACGACCCAAAGCTGAGGGTCCGTCGTCTCGAACATCCGGCCACGGTGCATTTCGGCATCGCCGACGAACGCGACGTTCGGATCGAGACCGACACCCAGTCCCGAAAGGCCACGGTCGTCTTCGGCGACCCCGTCGTCGCGCGTTCCGCAACCCGCAAGTTCAAGTCGCTCTGGGATGCCGCGGTACCGGTCACCGCCCAGGAACTCGGCGCCTCCGCGACCCGCTAGGCGAACGGTCCCGCCCCATGCGTGCGTTCGGATTGCTCGCCCTCGGCGTCCTGGTCGGGCTTGCTGTCTATCACGTGCTCGGGGTGACCGGGGTCTCCGCTATGGTGGAGCACTTCCACCCGAAGTTCGACACCCCAGACCTGAGGCGCCTTGCGGCCGATGAGAACCGCAAGGCGCTTGAGGTCATTTTCGGCACCATCATCACCCTCGGGGGCATCACCCTCACCTGCACCGTGGGGTATCTCTCCCTACCACAGGAACGCTTTAGCGAGGCCGCGCAACGACTGGCACAGCAGGCATTCGGGGAGATGTACCAGAACCGGGAGGAATCCTCCGAGCAGTTGAAGCGGGCGCAAGCCGCCATTGAGAAGAACGAAAAATCCCGTCCCTCACTCATCGCCCTCTACACGCTGATTAGCATCCACTCCATTGCGCCCTGGACCTTTCGGCCCTGCCACAAGCAGCTGCAGGCCCTAGGGAACGGTCTGCGGAACGTCTGGCGGGGAACCCGCATCGCGGTGTTCGTACGCGCAGGCGACGTTTCCTGCGTCGCCTGGCTCGCGGGGCTCACTGCCCTGACTGTGCTGTTCGCCGCCCTTTTCATGGTCCGGCTTGTAGCCCTCGATGCCGTCGTGGACGGGCCCTGGCCGATGATCACCGACCTCGCCCAGCTCGGCGCCCTCTTCACGCTCGTCGCACTCGTCCTCGTCATGGGCATCGCCATCGCTCGGGCGGTCACGGCCCAGTCGGTCAGGCGTGCCATCGAGGAAGCCCGTGAGCAGGAGGAAGGCCGTTTGGCGGACGAGGCCACCCGCCTGATCGATCAGACCGGCGAGGTCCTCGGCGCCTAGCTCTGGACCGGGGCCTGTGCTGGATGCCGTCCGCGAAGCTTGCCCCTTCACGCCCCTCCACGATGACGCACCGCTTCCGGAAGGATGTACCGCCACGGCGTCTTCTAAAGCCGCACCGCCCGCAGCCGCAGGGCGTTCCCGATGACGCTGACCGAGGAGAGCGCCATCGCCGCGGCCGCGATGACCGGGGACAACAGGATGCCAAGAAACGGATAGAGCACCCCGGCCGCCACCGGCACGCCCGCGGCATTGTAGATGAAGGCGAAGAACAGGTTCTGGCGGATGTTGCCCATCACCGCCCGCGACAGGCGCCGTGCCCGCACGATGCCCATGAGGTCGCCCTTGAGCAGCGTCAGCCCAGCGCTTTCGATGGCCACGTCGGTCCCCGTTCCCATGGCGATGCCGACGTCGGCCGCGGCGAGCGCCGGGGCGTCGTTGACGCCGTCGCCCGCCATGGCGACCACCTGCCCCGCCGACTTGTGCCTCTCGACCACGGCGGCCTTCTGGTCGGGCAGCACCTCCGCCTCGACCTCCTCGATGCCGAGCCGACGCGCCACCGCCTCGGCGGTGGTCCGGTTGTCGCCCGTGAGCATGACGACACGGATGCCTTCGACCCGGAGCGCGGCCAGTGCCTCTGCCGTCGTCGCCTTGACCGGGTCGGCGATGGCGAGGACGCCGCCCACGCGTCCGTCGACGCCGACGAAGATGGCCGTCGCCCCGTCCCGCCTCAGGTCATCGGCCTGGACCGCGTAGGCGGAGACGTCCACGCCCTGCTCGCGCAGGAAGCTCGCGTTGCCGAGCGCCACACGCCGTCCCTCGACGGTGCCGAGCGCGCCCTTGCCCGTCGGGCTGTCGAAGCCGGTGACCGGGGCGAAGGCCAGCCCCCGCTTCTCGGCGGCCGCCACGACCGCGACCGCCAAGGGGTGTTCGCTCGCGCGCTCCACGCTTGCCGAAAGCCGCAGGACCTCCGCCTCGTCGAAGCCCGCCGCGGGCACGATCCGGGTGACCGTGGGCTTGCCCTCCGTCAAGGTACCGGTTTTGTCGACCACGAGGGTCGTGACCCGCTCCATCCGCTCCAGCGCCTCGGCGTTCTTCACGAGCACCCCGGCCCCGGCGCCCCTGCCGACGCCGACCATGATGGACATCGGGGTGGCGAGCCCGAGCGCGCAGGGGCAGGCGATGATGAGAACGGCCACGGCGGCCAGGAGGGCGAAGGTGAAGCGCGGCTCGGGGCCGAACGCCATCCAGGCGACGAAGGCCAGCAGCGCCACGCCGATGACGGCGGGCACGAACCAGCCCGCCACCCGGTCCGCGAGGCGCTGGATGGGGGCCCGGCTGCGCTGCGCCTCGGCCACCATCTGGACGATGCGGGCCAGCATGGTGTCCCGACCAACCTTGGTCGCCTCGATGACGAGCGAGCCGGACTGGTTGAGGCTGCCGCCGATGACCGTGGCGCCGGCCTCCTTCGTGACCGGCATCGATTCCCCGGTCACGAGGCTCTCGTCGACCGAGCTTCGACCTTCGCTCACGGTTCCGTCGACCGGCACCTTCTCGCCCGGGCGCACCCGCAGGCGGTCGCCGACGCGGATGTCCTCCAGGCGAACCTCGTCGTCGGTGCCGTCCGGATGAAGGCGCCGGGCGGTCTTCGGCGCCAGGTCGAGGAGCGCCCTGAGGGCCCCGCTGGTGCTCTCGCGCGCCCGCAGTTCCAGGACCTGGCCGAGAAGCACCAGCACGGTGATGACGGCCGCCGCCTCGAAGTAGGCCGGCACCGCCCCGCCGTGACCGCGCAGCGCCTCGGGGAACAAGCCGGGAGCGACGGTGGCGACGACGCTGTAGGCCCAGGCCACCCCGGTCCCGAGGGCGACGAGGGTGAACATGTTGAGGTTGCGCGAGCGCACGGAGTGAAGGGCCCGCACGAAAAAGGGCCAGCCGGCCCAGAGCACGACCGGCGTCGCGAGCGCGAACTGTATCCAGTTCGAGGCCTGCTGGCCGAGCCGCTCGGTCAGGCCGAAAAGATGGCCGCCCATCTCCAGCACGAAGACCGGAAGCGTCAGGACGAGCCCGACCCGGAACCGGCGCGTCATGTCGACGAGCTCCTCGCTCGGGCCAGCGTCCGCGCCGACCATGGCCGGCTCCAACCCCATGCCGCAGATCGGGCAGGCGCCGGGGCCGACCTGGCGCACCTCCGGATGCATCGGGCAGGTGTAGATCGTGCCTTCGGGCACGGGATCGGACTTCGCGGCGGCTTGGGCCGGGTCGATGTACCGGACCGGATCGGCCTCGAACTTCGTTCCGCAGCCTGTCGAGCAGAAGTAGTACGGGTGCCCGGCATGCTCGGCCCGATGCTTCGCCCTGTGAGGGTCGACCGTCATCCCACAGACGGGATCCTTGACCGTCCCGGCGCCGGCGGGCGGCTCGACCTGATGGCCATGCGCGTGGTCATGCCCGGCATGGGCACCGTGGGGGTCTGCATGGTCGTTCGCTGCGGTGCCGTGGATCATGATCGTGTTCCCGTTCGTCGATGTTGCCTATCGGTGTGCGCCTTCCCATCATGGGAAGGTCAACCATGGGGATCGTCATGAACATCGGGCAGGCGGCGGACGCATCGGGGGTCTCAGCCAAGATGATCCGCCATTACGAGAGCATCGGCTTGGTGCCCCAGGCCGACCGCCGGGACAGCGGCTACCGCGACTACGACCCGGAGGACGTGCACCGGCTCAGCTTCGTCCGCCGGGCTCGGGACCTCGGCTTCCCGTTGGAACGCATCCGGGTCCTTCTGGGATTGTGGGGCGATCCCACACGCAGCAGCGCCGAGGTGAAGGCCCTCGCTTTGACCCACATCGAGGAACTCGAAGAGAAGGCCCGCCACCTTCAGGAAATGGCGGACGTCCTTCGTGGTCTGGCCGACGCCTGCGACGGGGACGGACGACCCCACTGCCCGATCATCGAGGGACTGGAGGCCGGATCCGTGCCGGCCTCCAGCCCCTCGGGTGAACGGCTTATTTCGCGTTCTTCTTCAACCAGCCTTCCATCTCGCCGATCTCCTTCTCCTGGTCGTCGATGATCTTCTGGGCCATCGCCTTGGTCTCGGGGTCCTTGGCGTGCTTCAGGGCCACCTTGGCCATGGCCACCGCGCCCTTGTGGTGCGGGATCATGTGGGTGCGGAAATCCACGTCCGGGTTGCCGGTGTAGGGCACGTGCATGTCGTGCATCATCGCCATGTCGGCGGCCTTGAAGTCCTTGGTCGAGGCCGGGTCCTTCGGGTCCGGCTTCATGTCGTTTATCATCTTCATCATGTCTTCGTCATGCGACGCCTTCGGGTCGCCGGGCATCTCGTGCCCGCCGTGGGAATGGGTCGACTGGGCGAGGCTCGGCCCAGCCGTTCCGAGGCCGAGCAGCGCGGCCAGTGCAATCGTGCCGATGGTCTTCATGGTCGTTTCCATTCCTACGTGACGTAACTTGGTGGTGGGGCAGTGGGAGCCCTGCGCCCTGGACGGACGCATGAGGGTTCCCGGTCCGGGCGGCCGATCAGCGGTTCCGGGACGGCTTGGAGGCCGATCCATCGGGATGGGCGTGGTCCATGCGTTCACCCGACCCCGTCGAACCCGTCTCGCCGGGGCGCGCGTCGTGGGCCGGCCCACCCGAGGTGCCACCACGGTTCGGCGTCGGCTGGGTCTGCTGCTCGGCGTTGGCATTGCCCTGGTCGTCGGCGAGGGCCGGGGTTGCCGCCGAGAGGGCGATCAGCAGGGCGGCGGCGGTCATGGTCTTCATGGCTTCGGTCTCCTTGGTTCGTCGTGTTGGACAGGCCGGCAAAGCGTTTTCCGGCCGGTGGCTCGAACAGGAGGGACAGCCTTCGGCGGTCCTCCTGCATCCCTGCACGGGATCGGTCGGTCCCCTCCGGCCCGCGTCCGGGGCCGGAGGGCCGTTGGTCAGTTGAACTTGCCGCTCGTCGTCGCGCCGTCCGGGGCGGTGAGCTGGACGGCGCCCTTCGGGCTCTCACCGAGCGCCACGGACGCCTTGCCCGAGAGGCGGTTGCCGTCGGCCGGTTCGAGGGGCACCCGAGCCGGCTTGCCGCCGACGACGAGGATGGCGGTGCCCTTGAAGCCGGTCGCCGGAACCGGTTTCTGGCTGCCGTCCGTGACGAACACGTCGACGCTTTCGCCCTTGGCAACGAGCTCGACGTGGTACTTGCCGGCATCCGTCACCCGGCCGCCGTGCTGGCCGGACACCTCGTGCGCGTGGACCGGCAGGGCGAGCAGCACGCCCGCCATCAGGGCCATTCTCCAGGGAATCATCGGGTTTCTCCTTTTTGGGTGGGGGCTCAGAACGCCTCGACCGGACGCGGCTTGGCGCCGTCCGGACGCGGTGCATCGGGTGTCTCGGACTGCACGGCGCGCAAGCGCTCCAGCGGGGCCTTGCCGAACCGCAGGAACAGGACGGGCGTCAGGACCGTGTCGAGCAGGGTCGCGCTGATCAGGCCGCCGAAGATGGTCACCGCGACCGGGTGCAGGATCTCCTTGCCCGGGTTCGCGGCGTCGTAGAGCAGCGGCACCAGGGCGACGCCCGCCGACAGGGCGGTCATCAGCACCGGCGTCAGGCGCTCCAGGCTGCCGCGCACCACGAGGTCGCGCCCGAACGGCATGCCCTCGTGCAGCGACAGGTTCAGGTAGTGGCTGATCTTCAGGATGCCGTTGCGGGCGCTGATGCCGGTCAGCGTGATGAACCCGATCATCGACGCCACCGAGAGCGGCTGGCCCACCAGCCACAGCGCGATCACGCTGCCGATGAGGGCGAGCGGCACGTTGCCCATGATGATCAGCGCCAGCACGGCCGAGCGGTAGCGGCTGTAGAGGATGGCGAAGACCAGGGCGAGGGAAAGGGTCGAAAGGGCCGCGATGGTCCGGCTCGCCTCCTCCTGCGCCTGGAAGGTCCCCTCCAGGCTGGCGAAGAAGCCCGGCGGGAGCTTGGCTTCCGCCACCTCCTTGCGGATGGCCGCCACGATGGTGGCCATGTCGCTTTGCCCGTTGGTGTTGGCCTGGACGACGAGACGGCGCCGGCTGTTCTCGCGCAGGATCTGGTTGGGGCCGTCCGTCTCGCGGATGTCGGCGACCTGGCGCGCCGGCACCCAGCCGGACGGCGTCTCGATCAGGAGGTCCTTGAGCCCCTGGGTCGTGCGCTGGCGCTCGGGCAGGCGCAAGAGCACGTCGAAGCGCTTGTAGCCATCGGCCACCGTCGAAACGACGCGCCCGTTGGACAGCCGGCTGAGCTGCTCGACTACGGCCGAGGGCTGGACCCCGTAGAGGGCGGCCCGGGTGTAATCGACCCGGATCTCCAGCTGCGGGATGCGGACCTGCTTCTCCACCTGCAGGTCGGCCAGGCCGGGGATTTTTGCCATGCGGTCGCGCAGGTCGTTGGCCACGCTGCGCAGGGCGTCGAGATCCTCGCCGAAGATCTTCAGGGCAAGCTCGGCCCGGACGCCGGACAGCATGTGGTCGAGGCGGTGCGAGATCGGCTGGCCGACGTTCACCGAGAGCGGCAGCCGGGACAGGCGCTGCCGGATGTCCGCCACGACCGCGTCCTTCGGCCGGCCGCCGCCCTTGAGCTCGACCTCGATCTCGGAGGAGTGGACGCCCTCAGCATGCTCGTCGAGCTCGGCCCGGCCGGTGCGGCGACCCACCGAGGCGACCTCCGGAATGTCCAGGAGCAGCTTCTCGGCGATGAGGCCGACGCGGTTGCTCTCGGAGAGCGAAATCCCCGGGTTGAACGTCGTGTTGACGGTGAACGAGCCCTCGTTGAAGGGCGGGAGGAAGGCGCGCGGCAGGTTCCAGGCGGCGATCCCGGCCGCCACGACGGACAGCGCCACCGTGGCGACGAGCAGGCGCTGGTGCCGGAAGGCGACGCCGAGCAACCGGGCGTTACCCCGCTTGAGCCAGCGCAGCAGGGCGCTGTCGTGCTCGGCCAGGCTCTTGAGGCCGGGCAGCAGGTAGTAGGCCAGCACCGGCGTCAGGGTCACGGACACCAGCAGGCTCGCCAGGATGGAGATGATGTAGGCCTGGCCCAGGGGCGCGAAGAGGCGGCCCTCGATGCCCGACAGGGCGAACAGGGGCACGAACACGAGGACGATGATCATCGTTGCGTAGACGATGCCGGAGCGCACCTCCGAGGAGGCGGCAACCACCACCTCGAAGGTCGAGCGCGGCGAGCCGGCCGCCCGGTTCTCGCCGAGCCTTCGAAAGATGTTCTCGACGTCGACCACCGCGTCGTCGACGAGCTCGCCGATGGCGATGGCGAGCCCGCCCAGGGTCATGGTGTTGATCGACAGGCCGGCGAGGTGGAAGGCCACCGCGGTCGCCAGGATCGAGACCGGGATGGCGGTCAGCGAGATGGCCGTGGTGCGCACGTTCAGGAGGAACGCGAAGAGCACGATGGCCACAACCACGATGGCCTCGACGAGCACGCGCTCGACGTTGGCGATGGAGGTCTCGATGAAGTTCGCCTGCCGGAACAGGATCTGGTCGGCCTTGATCCCGTTCGGCAGGGTCGCGGTGACCTCCTTCAGCGCCGCCTCGATCTCGCGGGTGAGCTTGACCGTGTCGACGTCGGGCTGCTTCTCGACGGAGACGATGACGCCGGGCTTGCCCATGTAGCCGCCGTCGCCGCGCTTCACCCTCGGGGCGAAGGAGACTTCCGCCACCTGGCGCAGGTAGACCGGCGCGTCCGCGACGTTGGCGACGACGACGCTGCGCAGGTCGTCGAGGCTCATGGTCCGGCCGATGTTCCGGATGAGGTACTCGCGGGCGTACTGGTCGGTGAAGCCGCCGCCGGCATTGGTGCCGAACTGGGTCAGGGACGCCTCAAGCTGGGCGTTGGTGACGCCGAGCGCCCGCATGGCCGCCACGTTCGGGCTTACCCGGAACTGGCGCACCTCGCCGCCGATGGGAATGACCTGGGCGACGCCCGGGATGGTGAGCAGGCGAGGCCGCAGGATGAAGTCGGCGGCCTCGCGCACCTCCATCGGGGTCGCGTTGTCTCCGGTCACCGCGACCAGCAGGATCTGCCCCATGATGGAGGAGATCGGCCCCATCTGGGGCGTGACGTTCGGCGGGAGCTGGTCGCGGACCAGGGTCAGACGCTCGGCGATCTGCTGCCGATTCCGGTAGATGTCGGTGCCCCAGTCGAACTCGACGTAGACGATGGAGAGCCCGACGCCGGAGACCGAGCGCACCCGGCTGACCCCGGGCAGGCCGTTCATCCGGGTCTCGATGGGATAGGTGACGAGCTGCTCCACCTCGGGCGGCGCGAGCCCCTCGGCCTCGGTCATGATGGTGACCGTCGGCTTGTTGAGGTCGGGAAACACGTCCACCGGCAGCTTGGTGGCGGTGAAGGCGCCGTACAGGATCAGGACGGCGGCGACCGCGAGGACGAGCAGGCGGTTGCGCAGTGACTGCGTGACGAGGAAATTGAACATGGGCGTGCCTCCTCAGCGGACCTGATCGAGGAGCTCGGCGCCCTCGGTGACGACGCGCTTGCCCGCGCCTACCCCCTCGGCGACGAGCACGTTGGTCCCGTCGAGGGGCTCGACCCGGACCTGGCGGGCCTCGAAGCGCTCGGCGGCGACGTGCTCGTAGACGATGGCCTGCCCGTTGCCGGAGCGGACCACCGCCGCACGCGGCAGGGCGAGGCCGGACTGCTCGGCGTCCGTGCCGGCGAGCACCGTGAGGAACTGCCCGACCCGCAGGCCGGCGGTGTTGCCCTTGATCGCGAACTGGACCGGGATGGCCTGGTTGCGGTCGGCGAGGCCGGCGCCCTGGTAGACGAGGGATAGGGTGCGCCCGTCGGCGAAGCGGGCCGTGGCGTTCCCAGCCGGCGTGAGGGCGTCGAAGCTCAGGGCCTCGACCCAGAGACGGGTCGGGTCGACGATCTGGAACACCATGGCGCCGGCCGCCGCCATCTGGCCCGCCACCGCGGAGGCCTGCGCGATAACGCCGTCGACGGGCGCGACCAGGGCTTCCGGCTGCTGTCGTGCCTTGTCGAGGGCCGTGCGGCGGTCCTGCAGGCCCTTCAGCTCGGAGAGGGCGTCGTCGAGCTGTGTCTGGGCGACGGCGCCGGTGGTCGCGAGCTTGCGATAGCGCTCCACGCGGCGCTCGACGACGTCGATCTGCTGGTCGAGCTCGCCCTGGCGCTGGCGCATGTCCGAGACGTCGATGGCCTGGACCGGGGGCGTCACGTAGGCCAGCACGTCGCCCTTCCTCACCGTCGTCCCGAGGCGCGGGAACAGGCCTGAGGACGGCGGCGAGAGCCGGCCGCCGACCGAGGATTGCACGACGCCGCTGGCGTTCGGGTCCGGGATCACGCGTCCCGGCAGTTCGACCGTCCGGTGGAACGTCGCCTGCTCCGTCATGGTGGTGCGCAGGACCAGGAGGCGCTGGGTCGGCTTGGGCACGAACACGGAGCCGTCAGGCAGGCGCTGGGCAAGGTCGGACGACGGCTGCGCGGGGTCGAGCAGGGCCGCGCCTTGAACCGGGTCGCCCTTGGACGGGGTGCCGTGGTCCTCGTCGCCATGGGCGAAGGCCACGGTCCCGAGCGCCAGGGTCACGAAGACCGCCATGACGGCCACGGCGGGAAGGCTGCGCCGGCCCCGCATGAGCACGGTGAGCAGCATGCCGAGGAGGAAGGCGGCCGCCGCGGTCAGCATCAGGACGGGGTCCTTGGCCGCGAGGCGGGCCTTCAGGTCGGCGACGGCGGCGGACGCCTTGGCCATGGCGGTGCCGGCCGGCGCTGCGGCCGGGGCGGCGACGGGCGCCTGGGTCTGCGGGATGGACAGCGGGACGGTGAGGACGTCGACCGCCTCCCCGGCGGTGACGGTCACCAGGAGGTCGTGCGATCCCGCCTGCGCGAGCCAGGGCGCGGGAAGCACGTAGGCCGCCTCGGCGGTCTCGGTGGCGGTCCTCTGCCCCTCGGGCGTCTCCACCTCCAGGACTGCGCCGCGGACGGGTTCGTTGGTCCGGAAGCGGTCGAGGTAGAACGTGACCTTCCCGTCCCGTGGGATGGCGGTCAGCTCGAACGCGTCCGACGCGGCCTCGCCGCGCGGGGCGATGGACTTCGAGACGGGCGGGGGCGGTGCGCCGTGGTCGTGCCCCTCATGGGCACGTGCGGGACCCGCCAGCGAAGCGACGGCCAGCCACGCCGCGCCAAGGGCGGCGGCAATACGAAAAGACATGGAAGAGGCATCCTCGCGTTCGAACACCGGACGCACATCCGCGGCTTGCGGACGGAATCCGACCGTTGCGCGCCCTTGGCGCGCCGTTCGTTACGCGAGGGTTCGTGGGGGCCTGGGCAGGGCCTCGGGGCCGAGGCCGGAGCGGCCGTCGATGTCGTGCGTGACCAGAACGACATGCCCGAAGGCGAGCGTCGGCATTGTCATCGGAGCCGAGAGGATGCCAGGAACGCAGCAGGACATCGTCCCGCAGCATGCGCCCTTGCAGGGACCGGGGCAGCAACCCCGACCCGCGTCCTCGGACTGGAGGACGGCGACCCGGGCGGGAACCGCGGCCTTGAGCAGCACGGGCGTTGCATCGACGGCAGCCGCCGACCGACCGACGTCGCGCGGTGCGGGGGCCGCCAGCGGCGCGACGGACGCCTTGGGCGCCCGCGTCATGGCGGCATGGTCATGGCCACCGTGATGATGGCCTTCGTGAGCCTGGACGGCAGACGGCGCGACGTAGGCGATGATCATCACGATCATCGCCGCCATCAGGCGCACGAGTTGCCGGTCGGGTCTCATCGGGATTGCTTACACCGTTTCGATGGGCCGAGGAATACTCGCCCCGGGACACAAATGGCCGAGCGCCGATATTGTTTCCGCTTGCCGGTCGGTCAAGCCGCGGCGGTCAGCGGTTCGACGCCATAGCCCGCGGAACTGACCGCGTCGGTGAACCGCGCCGCATCCGAGGACGACGCGATGGAGACGATGCCTTCGCCCAGGTCGATGTCGACGGTGGCATTCGGATCGACGCCCAGGACCGCGCGCGTAACGGACTTGGCGCAGCCGCCGCAGTTCATTCGAGTGACCTTGAGCCGGATCATGACGGTTCTCCTCTTAGAAGTGACGTCACGGCGATATGGGGCTTCCCATGATGGGAAGGTCAAGAGCTTCTTGTCCGGCGGCAGACGGATACCTCGGAGCGGCTTGTCTTGGCGTGATCTCAAGCTTGGTGCAGGCCCCCGCCCGGCCTATCCCTTGCTCTCAACGTAAGGGGCTGACCATGGGCGTCAATTTCCGTCCACGTGCAGGCCATGAACCGATATGACCTTGACGACCCGGCATGCTCCGATCCGTCCATGCCTGTAAGCCCCGACCATGCGTGGAAGCTCGTCCTTCGGGGCCAATAGCCATCTCCGGCTGACGACCGCCCCTTTTCGCCGTGCCGAGGCGTGCGTATCCGGCGCACGTCGACCAGTCCGGACCAATGACGATCCTAGACCTCGCCAGCGAAAGGACCAACGAGGCGCCTTCGCGTCCGCTGAACCCCGAACAATACACGCGATTATCTCGTGCGCTTCTCATCTTTGGCTAAGCGATACGTCTGAAACACCAAAATAATCTCGGATCGGTTTCCGAACGAAATGCGTTGCTGGCCATACAATGTTTCTAGGAGCGCCACGATGAAGCGCAACCTTCTCGCTTACGCCGCCGCCACGACCCTGGCCCTGGCGCCGGTCGGGGCCCTCGCCCAGCACATCGACGTCGGCCCGGGCGGCGTCGGCGTCCATGGCGACAGTCATGGCGAGCGCCACGGCGACCGTCACCATGACGACCACCATGAGGTCGTCCGCGAGCATCACCACCACGACGACCATCACGATGACAACCATGGCAGCGAGCGCCGAACCACGGTCATCGAGCGCCACTGAGCGGTTCGCCGCTCCCAGGTCCGGCAAGATGAACGCGGGTTTCAGACCCCGTTCAAGTCGCCGGACCCATGCTCACGGCATCAATCCTTGAGGAAAGAGCCATGCGAGTCCGCATCCCAGCCCTTCTCGCCGCGACCCTGATCCTCGTCCCTGCCGCCGCATCGGCGCAGTATTACGGGGGCGACTTCGAGAGGCGCGGTCGCGACGTCCATGTCGACCGCTACCATCACGGCGACCACGACGACATCGTCGTGCATCGTCATCGCCGCCACTACGAGGAGCGGCCGGTCTACTACGAGCGTCGCCACCACCATCATCACCATCACGACTATTGAGGCTTGCCTCCCGTCGGGGGCCATCCGGCATGTACGAGTGGCCCGGAATCGTTCATAAGGCAGCCATGAGCGCGGGATCCCCAATTAGGGCCTACGAGGCAATGCGCGGTTGGTGGGCGATCGCCGTCCGCGCGCTCTCGCTCGTGCTCGCCCTGGCGCTTGTCGCTCCCGGAACCATCCATTCCGCAGAGGTCCATCGCTTCGCCGGTGCCGAAGTGTCGATGTCGGCTTATTCCGACGCGGCTCCGGCAAGCCATGCTGATGGCTGCCTGACCTGTCACGCAAACTGCGGATGCCACCAAGCCATCAATCCCGAGGGACCGGCTTTGGCGCTGAGCGCCATGACCAAGCGGCCGACCTACGCCCTCGTGGACGCGACTATGGTTTCGGTCTCGCCGGACCGCCTTCCGAGGCCTCCCCGCGCCTGAGATGGCGTCGTCACGTCCGTGGCGCGCGTCCTCCGACCATCCCAGCGGATGATCGGCCCCCACAGAGCGTGAACAGTACGGAGCACCGAAGCCCAGAGAACGGGCCTTCGTGTTCCAGGCAAACGGCCTCCTTCCATGCGTGCACTTCTGTCCGTGGCCTTCCTGGCCATAGGCATCGCCATCGGCGGTGCCTTCCCGCGTGTGTCCGAAATCGTGCAGGGCGCCCTCGCGACCGCCGGTCTTTCAACGGCCCCGAAGCCTCCACCGACGAACGCCGCCGTATCGAGGCCGGCGTCCGGGAAGGGCGACGAGGGACACGGCGAGCCGGATCACGAGCATGCTTCCAACGAGCGCCCGGATTCGGCGGGCGAGCCGGCGCATGGAGAGGCCGCACATCGGCATTCGGATAACGAGGCCAAGCCCAAGCCGAAGGCCCCCGGCCACGCGCATGCCGAGGGCGAGGCGCACGGCGAGGAGGGCGAGGGCAAGATCAAGATGACGGCCGAACAGGCCGCGGAGCAGGACATCAAGCTGGCTCGCGTCGACGCCGGCATACTCTCGCGCCATCTCCTCGTTCCCGGTTCCATCGTCCAGGATGCCGACCGGATCGCCCGCGTGCCCGCCCGGGTTGCCGGGACGGTGGCGGAAATGCGCAAGCGTCTCGGCGAGGACGTAGCCAAGGGCGAGGTCGTAGCGGTCCTCGATAGCCGCGAGGTTGCAGAGGCCAAGAGCGAGTTCCTGACGGCGACCGTCAAGGCGGACCTGGAGAAGACCAACTTCGACCGCCAGCAAGCGCTCTGGGACAAGCGAATCTCGGCGGAATCGGCCTTTCTCAACGCGAAGGCGGCCTATTCGGAAGCGACCCTTCGCGTCGACCTCGCCCGCCAGAAGCTTTCGGCCCTGGGGCTGAACGCGGCCGAGGTCGCAGTCTCGGCCAAGAAGGACGAGACAACCCCGAACCTGTCGACCCTTCGACGATACGAGCTCAGGTCCCCCCTCGCCGGACGGGTCGTCGAGCGAAAGGTCGACGTCGGCACGAAGGTCGGCAGCGAGGGCGACCCCGCGGACGTCTACACCGTGGCCGACCTGTCCTCCGTGTGGATCGAGCTCTCGGTCCCGACAACCGAGCTGGCGAAGGTGCGAGAGGGCGCCCGGGTGGCCATCGTCGCGGGGGACGACCGCCCTCGCGCAGAGGGCAAGGTCGTCTTCGTGAGCCCGATCCTCAACCCGGAGACGCGCTCGGCCCGTGTCATCGTCTCTTTGCCCAACAAGGACATGGCCTGGCGGCCGGGGACCTTCGTGACGACGGAAGTCGAGATCGCCCAGGATCCCGTCAAGGTCCGACTGCCGAAATCCGCAATCCAGACCATCGGCGGCGAGAAGGTGGTGTTCGTGCGGACCCCGGCGGGGTTCGAGAGAAGGGACGTGACCATCGGCAAGGCCGACGACCAGGCCTACGAGATCCTTTCGGGTCTGAACCCAGGCGACGAGGTCGCGGTGGCCAACTCCTTCGTCCTGAAGGCCGAGCTCGGCAAGGCCGAAGCCGACCACGACCACTGAAGGCGGGCGCGGACATGATCTCGAAGATCCTCGACTTCTCGGTCCACCAGCGCTGGCTCGTGGTGCTCCTGTCGCTTCTCGCCGCCGGCTTCGGCGTCTTCTCGCTGACCAAGCTCCCCATCGACGCGGTGCCCGACATCACCAACAACCAGGTGCAGATTAACACCACGGCGCCGTCGCTCTCGCCGGTCGATATCGAGAAGCAGGTGACCTATCCGGTCGAGACCGCCCTCGCCGGGATCAAGGGCCTGGAATACACCCGCTCGCTCTCGCGGAACGGGTTCTCCCAGGTCACCGCGGTCTTTTCCGAGAAGTTAGACATCTACTTCGCCCGGCAGCAGGTGGCGGAGCGCATCAACGAGGCGAAGTCGACCCTGCCGCCCGGGGCAGAGCCCCACATGGGCCCGATCTCGACCGGCCTGGGCGAGATCTACATGTGGTCCATCCACTACGCCAAGCCCGAGGAGCGCAAGGTCTCCCCGGACGGCAAGGGCGGGTGGCAGTCGGACGGAAGCTACCTGACCCCCGAGGGCCAGCGGCTCACGACCGAGCTGGAGCGCACGGCCTACCTGCGCACCGTTCAGGACTGGATCATCCGCCCCCAGGTGAAGACCGTGCCGGGGGTCGCCGGCGTCGACAGCATCGGCGGCTTCGACAAGCAGTACCACGTCCAGCCCGACCCGATGAAGCTCACCGCCCTCGACCTGTCCTTCGCCGACATCGCCCGGGCGCTGGAGGCCAACAACGCCAACCAAGGCGCACGTTACCTTGAGGACAACGGCGAGGGCTACGTAGTGCGCGCCGCCGGCCGCCTTGAGACCATGGAGGACATCGGCTCCGTCGTAGTGACGACGCGCGGCGGCGTGCCGGTCCGCATCTCCGACATCGCAGAGGTTCGGATCGGGCGCGACCTGCGCACCGGCTCCGGCAGCGAGGACGGGCGCGAGGTGGTGATCGGCACCGCCCTGATGCTCATCGGCGAGAACAGCCGGACCGTGGCGGCCGGCGTCGACGCTCGCATGACCGAGGTCCGGCGCACGCTACCGCCCGGCATCCAGGTCCAGACCGTGCTCAACCGTACGGTCCTCGTCGAGGCCACCATCAGGACCGTCGCGAAGAACCTGGCCGAGGGCGCGGCCCTCGTCGTCGTCATCCTGTTCCTGTTGCTGGGCAACATCCGCGCGGCCATCGTCGCTGCCCTCGTCATCCCGGTGGCGATGCTGATGACCATGACCGGCATGGTCCAGGGCCGCATCAGCGCCAACCTGATGAGCCTCGGCGCCCTCGACTTCGGCTTAATCGTCGACGGGGCCGTCATCATCACCGAGAACGCCCTGCGCCACCTGGCGGAGCGGCAGGGGGAGCTCGGGCGCAAGCTCGAACTGGAGGAGCGCCTCGTCACGGTGAGGGCCTCGGCCGAGGAGATGATCAAGCCCTCCCTCTACGGGCAAGCTATCATCATCCTCGTCTACGTGCCGCTCCTCACCTTCACTGGTGTCGAGGGCAAGATGTTCGAGCCGATGGCACTCACCGTCATCATCGCCCTTCTCTCGGCCTTCGTCCTGTCGCTGACCTTCGTGCCGGCGATGATCGCCATCGTCATCACCGGCAAGGTGACGGAGAAGGACAACGTCCTCATCCGCGGGATCAAAGCCGCCTACCGTCCGGTCCTCGGTGCCGCCCTGCGGGTCCCGATGACTTTCGTCGCGGTTGCCCTGGTGCTGCTCGTCGGGGCCGGGTTCCTGTTCACCAAGCTCGGGCAGGAGTTCATCCCGCAGCTCGACGAGAAGAGCATCGCGCTGAACGCCCAGCGCATCCCGTCGACCTCGCTCACCCAGTCGCAGGCGATGCAGCTGAAGGTCGAGCAGGCCGTTAGTCGGTTCCCCCAGGTCGCCTACGTCTTCTCGAAGACCGGCACCGCCGAGGTCGCCTCGGACCCCATGCCACCGAGCTCGTCCGACACCTTCGTCATTCTGAAACCGCAGGAGGAATGGCCCGACCCCGACCTGTCCAAGGCGGACTTGCAGGAGCAGATCGAGAAGGCCCTGGGGTCGCTTGCCGGCAATGTCTACGAGTTCTCCCAGCCCATCCAGCTTCGCTTCAACGAGCTCCTGGCCGGCACCCGCGGCGACCTTGCCGTAAAGGTGTTCGGTGAGGAGTTCGAGCCGATGCTCAAGACCGCCAACCAAGTCGCCGCGATCCTGCGCGGGACGGAGGGGGCCGACGACGTCAAGGTCGAGCAGACGGCCGGCCTGCCGTTCCTGGAGATCAAGATCAACAAGACCGAGGCCGCGCGCCTCGGCCTGAGCACGTCCGCAATCCAAGACGTCATCGGGGCGGCCATCGGCGGCCGCGAGGCCGGCATGGTGTTCGAGGGGGATCGCCGCTTCCCCATCGTCGTGCGGCTGAACGACAAGGTTCGCGAGGACCGCGAGGCCCTGGAGAACATCCCTGTTCCGTTGCCCCCGGGCGCCAATGGGCGGGCCTCCTCCGTGCTCCTGAAGCAGGTGGCGAGCTTCTCTGTCACCGAGGGCCCGAACCAGATCTCGCGGGAAAATGGTCGGCGCCGCGTCGTGGTCACCGCCAACGTCCGGGGCCGCGACATCGGCTCGCTCGTCGCCGAGGCGCAGGCCAAGGTCGCGTCCGGGGTGCAGCTTCCGGCCGGCTACTACGTGACCTGGGGCGGACAATTCGAGAACCTGGCCTCGGCCCGCCAGCGACTGATGGTGGTCGTGCCGGTCTGCTTCTTCCTGATCTTCCTGCTTCTGTTCTCGGCCCTGAACTCGGCCAAGGACGCCTTACTCGTGTTCAGCGCGGTGCCGCTGGCGCTCACCGGCGGCATCGCCGCCCTGTGGCTGCGGGGAATGCCGTTCTCCGTGCCCGCGGCGGTGGGTTTCATCGCCCTGTCGGGGGTGGCGGTCCTCAACGGCTTGGTGATGCTGACGTACATCAAGCAGCTCATCGCGGAGGGGAAGCCCCGGCGCGAGGCGATCCTCGAAGGCGCGATGACCCGGCTCCGACCGGTGGCGATGACCGCCTTGGTGGCGTCCCTCGGGTTCGTACCGATGGCGTTGGCGACCGAGACGGGGGCCGAGGTCCAACGGCCGCTCGCCACCGTGGTGATCGGAGGCCTCATCAGCGCGACCCTGCTGACGTTGGTCGTCCTGCCGGCCCTGTACGCACGCTTTGCCGGAGCGGTCCTGCCGTCGGGGGGCGCCCGGCCGGTTGGTGCCGGCCAAGCGAGGCACCAGGTCGAGGTCGCGGCGGAGTGAGGCAGCCCCCACCGGACGGAGCCCTGCCATGAACGTCGCCGCGCTGCTCCTCGCCTGCTTCCTTGGAATGGGCGGAACCTCCGCGGCGAGCGACCAAAGCTGCGTGATCCCCGGCCGTTTTCCCTTGCGAAGCGGCTTCATGCCGTCCCCGACGGTCTCCGTGCCCGAACCCTGCGGCTATTCCCTAGGGCACGCCGGTCCTTGCCAGGTCGGACAGCCGGGCACCATGGCGATGGATACCCCCGAGCCGGCCAAGCCGGAAGAAGCGCCGTTCGGGCTCTCGTGGGGGCCGCTGACGGAGGTACCAAAACCCTCGATGGTGGACCGGGAAGGCAACATCACCGCCCTGATCTACTTCCATGACCGTCCCCCCTCGGCCGGACGGGACACCGACCGGGTCGTCCTGGAGGTCTGCAAGGACGAGGGCCTGCAGCAAGTCATCTGGCTCAGCCGCCCCTTCTCCGACGTGGAACTCCCGGCCCGTTACGCCGCCATCCTCCAGGAAGGCGTTCAACGCCATGGAACGCCGCGGGAGGGTGACGCTCCGGGAACCGTCGCATGGCCTGCGGCTCGGACTTTCCTGGCGGTCCGGACATCGGCTTCGGGGGACCGGCGCCTCTTGATGGTTTCCCAGGGCGGGCGCTACGCGGGATGCTCGGCCACCCACGAGGCCATGACCGGCCATCCGGCCGGCGTGCACGCTTCCAGGCTCCTCGATCCCGATGGTAACGGACGATGATGGCGATGCCGGCTGTGCTTTCGGGCGTCTTCGTGATCCTGGCGCAGGCGCCGGCCACGAAGATCGTGGGCATCGGCGCATCCACCTGCGCGCGCTTCATCCATGACATCGGGGAAGCGCCGGAGAGGGAGCGGGATTACCTCGCCTGGGCCCAGGGGTTCATGAGCGGGGCGCTGATACGGGCACCCGAAGGCATCGACGAGGGCCTCGACTTGGCGCCGGCCTCGATGCCACTGAGCGCGCAGGCGAACTTCCTCCGGGCGTTTTGCCGGAAAAGTCCCTCCCTCGACTACATGGACGCCGTGCATGCCCTTTACCGGCACCTGAGGACGCAACAGACCCTCTAGCAAGGCTCCGGAATCGACACGGTGGGGAGACAACAGGGGGCGGGGCGGTACGGCCGCCCTCGAAGTGCCAGGTAGGTCCCCGGACTTAGGAATGCCCAATGGCCGGCAAGAAGGCTGCGCGAAATGAGAATGTTTGGGGGCGAGGCAATCCACGGCGTCGGCGGCGGGTGCGGCCGCACGTTCGCAAGGCGGCTTTACGCTCCTTCGCCTGGGTGCTGCTCCTCGTTCCTGGCGTTTGGATCCTGCTCTATCTCCTTGGCTCCATGACGTGAGCGCCGCTGGACCGATGGGCGATCACCCCCATCGGGCTGACGCCGGCTCGGCCGTCTCCATCCGCCGGTGCCCCGATTTGGTCGGTCCCCCGCTCAGGCCAGGTCGCCGTGAGGCGACAAGGCCTCGATGATGCGGCAGTCTGCGACCGAGCCGCATTTGCACTGACCGATGACGTCGCTCAGCTCACGGGCGAGCCTGGTGAGGTCCGAGAGTTTCCGCTCGACCTCCGCCAAGTGCGCACGCGCGATCGTGTCGACTTCGGCGCAGGACCGGCCGCGTTCGTCGGCCAAAGCCAGAAGCTCGCGGATCTGGTCCACGGTGAAGCCGAGGTCCCGGCCACGCCGTATGAAGCTCAGACGACGCAGGTGCTCCGGGCCGTACAGGCGATAGTTGCCCGCCGACCGCGCGGGTTTCGGCAGGAGCTTCACCTTCTCGTACCACCGGACCGTCTCGACACGGGTGTTCGTCGCCGCCGCCAAGTCGCCGATGGTCATGGAGGATGCGTTCGCCACGGTCTTGACCCTGTAGTTGCTACAGGGTGCACATAGGGGGTCCCACCGCCCGGCGCGACGCCCGGGCCGACGGAGCATGCCATGCCGGGGACAGGAACCATGGGGAAGATCCCCGCAGCCGCCGTACTGCGCTACCGCGTGAAGGGCATGGATTGCCCGAGTTGCGCGGCCAAGATCGAGACGGCGGTGACCCGCCTCCCCGGCGTCGGCGACGTGCGCGTGAACTACACGGCCCAGGTCCTCGACCTCGTGCTTGATGAGGGCGCGACGCCCCGGGCTGCGCTTGAGGAGCGGATCGCCGGCCTCGGCTACGGCGTCGCCTCCCTGCCCACGGCAGCCGACCTCGCCCATGCCCATTCGTCCGGGACCGATATCCTTTCGGTCGAGGACGAGAAGGCGGAGCCCCCCGCCTGGCGCAGCCGCAAGGGGCTCCTAGCCATTGCCATCGCAGCCTTGTTCGCCGTGGGCTTCCTACTGGATCAAGCCCAGCCTGCGCTGGTCGGCGAGTACGCCTACTGGCCCGGGGCGCTCCTTGGGCTTGCCTTCTACGGACGCCGGGCCATCGCTGCGGCGCGCAATGGCTCGCCCTTCTCCATCGAGATGCTGATGTCGGTTGCGACGGTCGGCGCGCTCGCCATCCATGCCGCCGAGGAAGCCGCGGTCGTGGTCCTGCTGTTTACGGTCGGCGAGATGCTCGAAGGCTTCGCGGCAGGCCGATCCCGGGCCGGCATCAAGGCGCTCGTAGGCCTCGTGCCGAAGACGGCGCGCCTGATCGAGGAGGACGGTATCGTGCGCGAGGTGCCGGCTGCCGCCCTTCGGATCGGGCAGACCGTGCTGGTCCGCCCCGGCGACCGCGTGCCCGCCGACGGTGAGATCACGGACGGGTCGTCGAGCCTCGACGAGTCCCCCATCACGGGGGAATCCGTCCCCCGGCCAAAGGAAATCGGGGACGCGGTCTACGCTGGCAGCGTGAACGCGGACGGCGCCCTGCAGGTCAGGGTGACCCGGATGCCCTCCGACAACACCGTCGCCCGCATCCTGCATATGGTGGAGGAGGCGCAGGCGTCGAAGTCGCCGACCGCGCGCTTCATCGACCGCTTCAGCGCCGTCTACACCCCGGTGGCGTTCGCCTTCGCCGCGCTGGCCGCGCTTGGGCCGCCCCTCCTGCTCGGTGCCGACTGGAGCACCTGGATCTATCGTGGATTGGCTCTGCTCCTCATCGCCTGCCCCTGCGCACTCGTCCTCTCGACTCCCGCCGCCATCGCCTCCGGGCTGGCCGCCGGGGCTCGTCGCGGACTTCTGGTGAAGGGTGGCGCCGCCCTTGAGACCATCGGGCGGGTTCGAACCGTCGCCTTCGACAAGACCGGGACGCTCACGGTCGGTCGGCCGCTCGTCACGGACGTGTTGCCGTTCGCCACGGGCATGACGGACCGGGCCCTTCTCGGGCTGGCAGCGGCGGTGGAGGCGGGGTCAAGCCACCCCATCGCCCGAGCTCTTATCGAACGCGCGGGGGTGGACGGCATCCCGTTACGGCCGGTGCGTGACGCCAGGGCGGTGCCCGGTAAGGCCGTCCAGGCCACCGTAGCAGGACGGCTCGTCGTGGTGGCTTCCCCCCGCCACGCGGCGACGCTGGCCCCCCTCGGAGACGAGGCCGAGCGGACCGTGGCGGCGCTGGAGGAAGCAGGCAAGACCGCGGTCATCGTGGTCCGGGACGGCGAGGCCCTCGGCGCCATAGCGGTCCGGGACGAGCCCAGACAGGATGCGACCGCCGCCATCGCGTCCTTGCGCAGGCTCGGCGTCGAGTGCGTGATGCTGACGGGCGACAACCGCCGTACCGGCGAGGCCATCGCAAGGGGCCTCGGGCTCACCGCCCGGGCCGATCTTCTACCTGCGGACAAGCTCGCCGAGGTTAATGCCCTGAAGGAATTGGGGATTGTGGCAATGGTCGGCGACGGCATCAACGACGCCCCCGCGCTTGCCGCAGCCAACGTCGGCATAGCCATGGGCGGCGGTACCGATGCCGCGCTGGAGACTGCCGATGCCGCCGTTCTCAACGACCGGGTGTCCGACGTCGCCGCCCTCGTGGCGCTGTCCCGGGCCACGCTCGGCAACATCCATCAGAACGTGGCCATCTCACTCGGACTGAAGGCGGTGTTCCTCGTGACCACGCTCGCCGGCATCACCGGGCTGTGGCCGGCCATCCTGGCGGATACCGGTGCGACCGTCCTGGTGACGGCCAACGCGCTCCGCCTTCTGAGGGCATGATGACCACCCCATCCGAGGGACTGGCCCGCCGGGTCGCGACGGTGGGCGCCATCCTGGTGGCCGCCGCGGCCATCGACCTCGCCGCGAAGGCGGCGGCCGAGAGTTGGCTGGCCGAGGGTGGGGTCCAGGGCTTCCTGCCCTTCGTCGACCTGAGCCTGTCGTTCAACCACGGCATCAGCTTCAGCCTGTTCCCGGCACGCGATCCGTCTTCCCTGACCCTTCTTCTTGGCATCCAGGGCACGCTTACCTGCCTCATCGCCGGCTGTGCCGTGGCAGCGGGAAGCGGGCTCGAACGCCTCGGGCTCGCCTCGATGGCAGGCGGCGCCGCGGGCAATCTCATCGACCGGTTCATGGATGGGACCGTGACCGACTACCTCGACCTGCACATGGGCGGCATGCGCTGGTTCACCTTCAACCTGGCGGATGCCTGGATCTCCCTGGGCGTCGTCCTGCTGCTCATCGACGGCTTCCGAACGCGCCGGCGGCATCCCGATGCCGGGGAATTGACCTCATGATAGCCCCGATCCCGCCGAACCGTGGCCACGGCAACCCGTCATGCCCCTCCCGGGCCCAGGCTCGGACACAGATACCGTCGAGGCCGACATGCTGAAGAAGATCACGCTCGGGTTGGCTCTCCTGTCGGCGCTGTCCGCCTGCCAGGACGGACGGTACGCTGGCTCGACCCGCCACCTCGCGCCCATCCCGCCTGAGACCCTGGCCTTGATGTCCACCAAGGGTGTGTCTTCCGCCGACCCGATCCTGATGCGGGCCTACAAGAAGGAGTCCGAGATCGAGCTTTGGAAGCGCGGAGCGGACGGCAGGTACGCCTTGCTGAAGACGTATCCGATGTGCCGGTGGTCGGGTCAGCTCGGGCCCAAGACCCGGGAGGGCGACCGACAGGCCCCCGAGGGCTTCTACGCGATCACGCCGGAGTCCATGAACGCGAATTCCAGCCTCTACCTGTCGTTCAACCTCGGCTACCCGAACGCGTACGACCGCTCCCTGGGGCGCACGGGGACGCACCTGATGGTCCATGGCTCGTGCTCGTCCCAGGGCTGCTTCGCGATGACGGACGAGGCGATCTCGGAGCTTTACGCCGTCGTCCGCGAGGCGTTCGCGGGCGGGCAGCGAGCCGTCCAGTTCCAGTCCTACCCGTTCCGCATGACCCCGGAGAACCTCGCCCGGCACCGGCAGGACCCGAACATGGCCTTCTGGAGGAACCTCAAGGAAGGGTCGGACCGGTTCGAGGTCACGGGGGCGGAACCGGCCGTCGACGTGGCGGGCGGACGCTACGCGTTCGATGCGGGCGTTGACGCCCCCGCCGCCGACGCGGTCGCCCGGAAGCAGGCGGACGACGAGCGGCAGGTCGCCGCCCTCGTGGCGAGCGGAACGTCGGCGGTCCGGCTGGTGTACGAGGACGGCGGTCAGCACCGGGCGTTCCGCGAGACCATGATGGCTGCCGGCAACGGACTAGGCGAGGTAAGCCGACCCGAAGCCCTGGCATCAGGCCCGCGAGAGGTGGACATGCCAGCGCAGGGGCCGGTCGCGCTCGTCGGAAGGCGGGAGCCGGTACGGAGCACGGCAGCGCCCAAGCCGCCGGGGACTAGCATTCTCGTGGCTGAGCGTCGGCGCCTGCTTGAGACCTTCGCCGCGGCGGGGGACGGGCGGAGGTGATGGGCCTGTCGGCCATCAGCGCCCCCATGACCGAGGCGGCCTGACCGATGCCCCGCGCACTCAGGCGGCGGCGACCTCGTCCGCCCATCCCAAACGTGCCTTCAGGTCGTTCAGGTGGCTGAATGCGAGGACGCGTCGGTGTTGCAGCATGCCGACCACGATGCCCGGATGAAGCCCGACCTCGTCGGCGAAGGTCACGACCTCCTGCTTCGTCCGTGGGCATGTGGTGGCGAAGGCATCGATCCGCTCGCGCCCGACCAGCATCTCCTCGGCCCAGGCATCCGCCTCGGCCTCGACGTCGTTGTCCTCGCCGTTCTTGTCGTCGACGAAATTCATTCCGCGATGCAGGCTGATGTGCGCCGCCTCGTGGAAGAAGGTCCACCAGAAATGGTCGTTGCTCTTCATGCGCAGCGACATCTGGATCATGGGACGGTCGTCGTTCAGCCACCGCGCCGATCCGAAGACGCAGGTCTTGCTTAGGGGCTTCTGGAACACTAGGGCGACGCCGGACGCATGGCAGATTTCGAGCATGCGCGGCTCGAAGGTCTCAGGCATTTCCACGGTCAGCGAACGGATCTCTGCGCATCCCTGCTTGAACCGCCCCGGATCGTAGGCCGGCAGGCTGAGCCGGCGCGCCTTCTCCTCGCCCAGCATCAGCCAGCACAGCATGTGGTGGGGCGAGGTGGTGCCGGTCCTCGCCTTGCGGTGGTGCACGGCCAGGGAACCGAGCTTCGCCTCGTAGGCGTGCGGTCCCCCGATCCCGAGGAGGCCCAGCAGACCGTCCATGATCCTGCCGGGGTCGTTGGTCTGGGGAAGGCGACCACAGGCCTTCAGTTCCCTGATAGGGAACCCCTTGAGCCATTCGGCCTCCCGCACGGCCGCCTCCTGCTCCCGCTGCCGAGCCTGGAACAGGTCCCAGTTCGCCTGGAGGCCGGTCCAGATGTAGGCCTTGAGGCCGAGCACGTGCTCCAGCTTCAGTGCGGTCTCGGGCGTGACCGGGTTGGAGCCGTTGATGATCGTGCTGACTAGCTTGGGCGTCATGTCGGCGATGCGGGCGAACTCGGCCTGGGACCAGCCGCGCTCCTGGATGTACTCTTCGAGGTGTTCGCCGGGATGGGTCGCCCATTGCGGCGTCCAGGCTTCCTGCGTCGTCATCCCCTTGGTCTCCGCCGTTCAGTTGCCATGGTAGTCGACGATTTCGATGATCTCGACCGCCGTGACCTTACCCGTGTCGAGCCCGCCGTCAGGCAGGCAGGGCACCGGGTCGTGGTCGGGCACGAAGACGATACGCCAGTTGTCCTTGATCGTGACCGAGAGTTGGCCGTCCCGGTTACCGCCGAGTTGATGCCGGCGGACGGGTGGCTCCGTCGGAACGTCCGAGAGGCAGGCCGCCTGCCCCAACACGTCCAGCCGCTTCCGTATCGGTTTCGCCCTGTCCCCGTAGGCCTTCGCCATCTCCTTCGGGTCCGACAGCGCCTTCCCCAGGCGCCTAGACCGGAAACGGATCTGCATCGCACCAATCCGTTACCCGCAAGGTAATGCTCCGCACTACGTTACCCAATAGGTAACACGGTCGCAGACGCATGGCCACTCCGTTCGAACCCGGGATCCGCCTCGCGGACGAACAACGCCGACATCGCGGTAAGTCAGGGACAAGCCTTCCTTATCCATGACCATCGGGAGACTGCGCATCCGCGGAACCCTCCTCGAAGCGAAGCCGTTCCTCGTCGCTCCCGATGGGCCGTTCGCCGGTCCGGCCCGGGGCCAAGACGATCCAGCAACAACCAACGAGGAAGCTCCCATGAGGAAGTCCCTGTTCGCCGTCGCCGCCCTGGCCGCGCTCGGTGCCATCGGCATCGCCGCACCTGCCTCCGCCGCTCCCGGTATGGTCGGCGCCGTCGATGCCCCGACCAGCATCGTCGATGTTCGCATGCACGACAGCCACGGCCACCGCGGCCATGGCATGCGCCATCACCACCATCGTGGGCACGGCATGCGCCATCACCACCATCGCCGTGGCCACATGATGCGCCACGGTCACGGCCATCGCCACCACCGCATGTGATCGTCCAGGGGCCCTTCGGGGCCCCTTTCCGTCGCCATTACCGTTGGCTCAGGACCGGGGGCGGGATTAAGGAGACCTCGCCGGGCGTTCGTTCCTCATTGAGGAGGAAAGCCCATGACGCGCACCTTTTCCTTGATCGCTCTGTCGATCCTCGCCGTCCTGACGTTCGGCACCGCCGCTTCCGCCGCTCCGGTGACACCGAGCGGGGTCATCGCGATGCAGGATGGCCCTGGCCTGATGCGTCACGTTCAGCATCACCATCACCATCGCCGGCATCACCATCACCACGGCGGGGGCTACTACGGCAGAGGTCACCATCACGGCTGGGGACACCATCATCACTTCCGGCCACATCACCACCATGGCTGGGGCCACCACCATCATCATCATCGGCGGCATCACCACCATTTCTAGGATCGCGCGCCACGCATGAGGGGCGCCCACCCTTTAGGGTGGCGCGGTCGTAATGCCCAGCGCGAGCCTAGCCGCCTCCGTCCGCTGGTATCCGTCGCGGCGCGCCCGCCCGAGGGGGTCGGCGTGCGCGCGTCGGATCCATCCGCGCCGGACGAGGACCTCCAGCGAGCGTGCGTCGAGGCGAGTGCCCTCGATCCATCCCTCATCCGGGACCTTGAGAAGCTGCGTGCGGTGCCTCTCGGTGAGGCGCCACGGCGCGGCGGCGATACCCAAGGCCGGAGTCAGCGGATAAGGGTCGTCATCCAGGAGCGGATGACCCAATGCCTGCAGGATGGCGTCGAGGCCGTCCGTCAGTGCTGCAGGACCGGGCTGCAGGATCAGGGGCGACTTGATCTCCACGATGCGTCCGTTCACGACGGCGGGGATGGCCGACCAGCCCGACCGCCCGGCGATGCGCGAGGGCACAACCTTCTTCCCGCACCAAGATGCCAGGATGACCTCGGGAGCGGCTTCCAGCACCGCCTCCGGCGCCACGATACGGTCCTTAGCGGCCGGCTGCCGGGCGAGGTTCGGGAAGACATCGTTGCCGCCAGCGATGTCTATCAGGTCAGAAACCCACCCGATGCCCGAAATGAGGGGCTCGTCCCATTCCTCGAAGTACACGCGCAATCGCGCCTGTCCCCGGGCCTGGGCAGCCACCCGCGCGAGCCGGTTCTCGTAGCCGAGCGCCAGCGCCTCCGCCTTGTCTCGGGCATCGACCAAGGCGCCGACGGTGCGGATCATGGCAAGGATACCGGCGACGTCCCGATGATTGAACGCATGCACGGCAATGCCTGCCCGTATGAGGTCTGAGACGATACCGGCTTGAAGATCCGAAAAGGTCAGCACCAAGTCGGGCGCGAGTGCCAAGATCTTCGGAATGTCCGCACTGGTGAAAGCGGAGACCCGCGGCTTCTCGCGGCGGACCTGTGGAGGACGGACCGCATAGCCGGAGACGCCGACGATGCGGTCCTGCTCCCCGAGCAAATACAGGGTCTCGACTGTTTCCTCGGTCAGGCAGACGATGCGTTCGGGCGGGAAGCGGCGCATGGGCCTCCATAGCATGAGGTGCATCGGGCGCGCCCTGGCCTCACGCTTACCCTCCCCTCCCGGAGGTCACGGCTTCGTCTCAGATAATTGCGCCGCCTCGATAGCGCGCAAAGGTGCTCCGCCCGGTCGGCCCGAATAGGACGACGTCGTAGGTGTCCGGCTCCATGCCTTCGACCTCCATCCCGGGGGAACCCGTCGGCATGCCAGGGACAGCCAGTCCGGTGCCCTTGGGCTTCTCGGCCAGCAGCCGCTTGATCGCCCCGGCCGGGACATGCCCCTCCACGACGTAGCCGCCAACCTGGGCGGTATGGCAGGCTGAAAGGTCACGCGGCACCCCGAGGCGGACCTTAAGCGGGTTCACCGCTCCTTCGGTGACGGTCACCGGGAAACCGCTTTCCCGCAGGTGGGCGACCCACCTCTCGCAGCAGCCGCAGGTTGGGTCCTTGGTCACGGACAGGGTCGGCAGGTCCTGTGCCAGAGCGCGGTGCCCGGGGACGACCAAAGCCGCTAGTCCCAGGATCGCGGCACGCCGGGTCGTCATGATCGTCTCGTTCATGGTCGGTCTCCCGTTCTCACTCTGCCGCTAAGGGCAATTCGGCGACTTCAACGGATTCGGTCGGCATCTCGGGTTCGGGCAGGCTCCATCCCTTCACGAGACCGTAGACCGCCGGGATGACGACCAGGGTCAGCATGGTCGACGAGACCATGCCGCCGATCATGGGAACCGCGATCCGCTGCATAACCTCGGAGCCAGAGCCGGTGCTCCACAGGATGGGCAGTAGCCCGGCCATGATGGCGACAACCGTCATCATCTTCGGACGCACCCGCTCGACCGCGCCCACCATGATCGCCCGCCGCAGGCCCTCGCGGGTGAAGGCCCTGCCAGCGCGACCGCATTCAGCCCGCGCCTCGATCAACGCATGATCGAGGTAGACCAGCATGATCACGCCGGTCTCGGCCGCGACGCCGGCGAGCGCGATGAAGCCGACGGCCACCGCCACCGACACATTGAAGCCCATCCACCACATCAGCCAGACCCCGCCGACGAGAGCGAAGGGCAGCGACAGCATGACGATGAACGTCTCGGTGAGCCGCCGGAAGTTCAGGTAAAGGAGCAGAAACACGATCAGCAGCGTCAGCGGGACCACGACCTTCAGCCGGGCCGTCGCCCGGTCGAGGTACTCGACCTGCCCGCTCCACTGCACGAGTGTGCCCTGCGGCAGACTGACCTCGTTGGTCACCGCCGCCCTGGCTTCGGCG
This sequence comes from Methylobacterium sp. SD274, assembly GCF_017355285.1. NCBI lineage: Bacteria > Pseudomonadati > Pseudomonadota > Alphaproteobacteria > Hyphomicrobiales > Methylobacteriaceae > Methylobacterium > Methylobacterium sp. SD274. The sequence continues at coordinate 56,747 of NZ_JADIJP010000025.1, forward strand.
ACGTAGCCCCCGAGATCGCGACCGGCGACGTCGACGTAGATGAAGACCGCGAGCCGGCCGTTCTCCGTCCGGATCTGGGTCGGACCACGGTTCAACTGCACCTTGGCCACCTCGCCGAGCGGCACCGTACCCCCGCCTGCGATGGGCACCTGGACCTCGGAGCCGATGGATCGTGGGTCGGAGCGAAAGGCGCGTGGGTAGCGCACGTTGACGGTGTAGCGCTCGCGGCCCTCGACCGTGTTGGTGACACTCTCGCCGCCGAGCGCCATGGCGATGACGTCCTGCACGTCCCCGACCGTCAGCCCGTACCGACCCAGCACCTCGCGGTCGGGGGTGATGTCGAGGAAGTAGCCGCCCTGGACGCGCTCGGCATAGGCGCTCGACGTGCCCGGCACCGCCTTCACCACCGCCTCGACCTGGCGGGCGACCTTCTCCATCTCGGTGAGGTCGGTCCCCATCACCTTGATCCCGACAGGGGTGCGGATGCCGGTCGAGAGCATGTCGATCCGCGCGCGGATCGGTTGGGTCCAAGCGTTCGAGACCCCGGGAAACTGGAGTGCAGCGTCCATCTCGGCCTTCAGGCTCGCCGTCGTGACCCCGGGGCGCCACTCCGCCTTCGGCTTCAGGTTGACGATGGTCTCGAACATCTCGCTCGGCGCCGGATCGGTCGCGGTGTTGGCGCGACCGGCCTTGCCGTAGACCGATGCCACCTCGGGGAAGGACTTGATGATCCTGTCCTGGGTCGCCAGCAGGTCCCCCGCCTTAGTCACCGAGATGCCCGGCAGGGTCGTCGGCATGTACATCAGCGTGCCCTCGTCGAGGTCGGGCATGAACTCCGAGCCGAGCCGGCTCGCCGGCCATGCCGTCGCCGCCAGGACGACCATGGCCAGCAGGACCGTCAACACGCGCGCCCGGAGCACGCCGGCGATAAGGGGCCGATAGACCCAGATGAGGAGCCTGTTCACCGGGTTGCGGTGCTCTGGGATGATCCGGCCGCGGACGAACAGGACCATCAGCGCCGGGACGAGGGTCAGTGACAGCACCGCCGCCGCCGCCATGGCGAATGTCTTGGTGAAGGCCAACGGCCCGAAGAGGCGCCCCTCCTGGCTCTCCAGGGTGAAGATCGGCAGGAAGCTCACGGTGATGATGAGAAGCGAGAAGAACAGCGAGGGGCCGACCTCGCTCGCTGCCTCGATGAGGATCTCGACCCGGGACTTTCCGGGGTCAGCCCGCTCCAAGTGCTTGTGGGCGTTCTCGATCATGACGATGGCGGCGTCGATCATTGCGCCCACCGCAATGGCGATGCCGCCGAGGCTCATGATGTTGGCCCCGAGCCCGAGGGCCTTCATGCCCGCGAACGCCATCAGGATGCCGACCGGCAGCATCAGGATCGCGACCAGCGCGCTGCGGACGTGGAGCAGGAACACGACGCAGACGAGGGCGACGATGACGCTCTCCTCGATCAGGGTACCCTTGAGGGTCTCGATGGCCGCCTCGATCAGGTGCGAGCGGTCGTAGACCGGCAGGATCTCCGTGCCCTTGGGCAGGCTGGCGGCGACTTCGGAAAGGCGCACCTTCACGTTCTCGATGACGTTCAGGGCGTTCGCCCCGAACCGCTGCAGGACGATCCCGCCGGCGACCTCGCCGTCGCCGTTCATCTCGGTGATGCCGCGGCGCTCGTCGGGACCGAGCTCGACCCGAGCCACCTCCTTCACCCGCAGCGGGGTGCCCGCCTCGGTCTTCAGGACGATGCTCTCGATGTCGGCGACGCTCTTGAGATACCCGCGGCCACGGACGACGAACTCGAACTCGGAGAGCTCGACGGTGCGGCCGCCGACGTCGGCATTGCTCGACCGGATCGCGTCCCGGAGCTTGGACAGGGTGATGCCCTGCGCACGGAGCCGGTTGGGATCGACCACGACGTTGTACTGTTTCACGAAGCCGCCGACGCCCGCGACCTCCGCCACGCCCTCGGCACGCGACGCCCCGAAGCGCACGACCCAGTCCTGGAGCGAGCGGAGCTCGGCCAGCGTCCGTTCCTTAGCCACCACGACGTACTGGTAGACCCAGCCGACGCCGGTGGCGTCGGGGCCCAGGGTCGGGGTTACTCCCGCCGGCAGGCGCTTGGCCACGGTGTTGAGATATTCGAGCACTCGGCTGCGAGCCCAGTACGGGTCGGTGCCGTCCTCGAAGATGACATAGACGAACGAGACCCCGAAGAACGAGAACCCGCGAACGACCTTGGATCGCGGCACCGTCAGCATGGCAGTCGAGAGGACGTACGTGATTTGGTCTTCCACGACCTGGGGAGCTTGGCCCGGGTACTCAGTGTAGACGATGGTCTGCACGTCCGAGAGGTCCGGGATCGCGTCGAGCGGCAGGGTCTTCAGGGCGTAGAGCCCGGCTCCGACCGCGAAGATGGTCCCGATCAGGACTAGCACCAGATTCCGCGCCGACCAGGCGATCAGGCGGGCGATCATGGCGCCTTCCCCTCGGCGGCGGCTTGCGGCCCGGGATCGGGCTTCGGCTCGGAAAGACCTTGGAGGGCCGCCTTCAGGTTGCTCTCGGCGTCGATGAGGAAGTTGGCCGAGGTCACCACGCGGTCGCCCGCGGCGATGCCGGCGCGGATCTCGACGTAGCCGTCGCCGCGGACGCCGAGCCTGACCGGTCGCGGTTCGAAGCGACCCTCGCCCCTGTCCAGCAGGACGATCTGCCTGGTGCCGGTGTCGATGACCGCGTCGTCGGGCACCGCCACCACCGGCCTGTCGCTGCCGGTGGCGATCGTCACGTCGGCGAACATCCCCGGGCGCAGGTCGCCGTTCGGGTTGGGCAGCTCGATGCGCAGGCGGGCGGTCCGGGTCCCCATGGCGAGGTGCGGGTAGATCCGGGTCACCGCGCCGGTGAAGACGCGGTCCGGGAACGTCCGGGCGCGCACGGTCGCCGTCTGGCCCTCCGCCACGGCCGCCAGGTCGCGTTCTGTCACGTCGGCCAGGACCCAGACCTTGGAATGGTCGACGAGCTTGAACAGGGTGTCGCCGGACTTGGCGCGCATGCCGTCGGAGACGTTGCGCTCGACCACGACGCCGTCGCGGGGCGCCGACCACGTGATGGTGGAGGGCACCTTCCGGGTGCGCTCGATCTCGTCGATGACCTCGGGCGGGATGCCGAGGTTCTCCAGGCGCCGGCGGGCGCCCTCGTAGCCGATGCCGGTGAGGTACTGCGCGGCGGCCGCATTCATCTCCGGCGAGAACAGGCGCAGGAGCGGCTGGCCCTTGTGGACGTGGTCGCCGGTGGTGACGGCCTCGACCTTCTCGATGAAGGCGTCGGTACGCATCGCGATCACCGAGATCCGGCGCTCGTCCTCCTCGATGGCGCCGGGCGTGCGCACCGGCATCGACAGGACCCGTCGCTCGACGATTGCCGTCCGGACCCCGGTGCGTTGGAGCTTGCCGGGCGAGATCCTCACGGTGCCGTCGTCGGTATCCTCGCCCTCGTAGACGGGAAGGTAGTCCATCCCCATCGAGTCCTTCTTCGGAATCGGCGAGGTGTCCGGCAAACCCATCGGGTTGCGGTAGAACCGCACCTTTCGGGCACCTGTCGCCGGCATCGTGGTCTGACCCATGGCCATGTCGCCGTGCCCGGGGTCGGGCATCGCCTCGGGATCGTCGGGTTCGTCGAAGCGCACGTCCTCGCTTGCGTGGACGGCGCGATAGTCGCGACCGTCCGCCGTGCGCTTGGGCTCGGCGGAGTAGTCCGGCTTCCCGTCCGGGTCCCGGTAGTAGACCACGGGACCGGTCGCCTTGGTCGGGACCCGAGCGGGTACAGCGGACCTTGTCTCGGCACCCGGCAGCCAGTGGGCGAACCCGGTCCGCGCCTGCTGGACGAGCGCCGGCACGGGGCTGCCCTCATGCCCCGCGCCATACCCCAAAACCCCCGCCGCGAGCGCGGCGAGGGTCCCGGCCAGCCATGCTCTCCGGCTCACTTGGTGGCCTTGAACACCAGCTTGTTCTCGACGGTGCCGGTCTCGCCTTGGACCTTGGCCCCGAGCGAGAGGCGCCAGCCGCCAGCCATCGTCAGCTTCACCTTGAACCGGTAGAGACCCGGCTCCGGCGACGGCAGCTGCTCGATCTTGGAGGTCATCTCCTCCATGCTGTCAGGCGCCATGTCGATGCGCTTGGCGAAGATGACGGCGTTCGGCACGGGCTTGGACGTGCGCTTGTCGACGAGGCGGACGTCGAGGATGGCCTCGCCCTGCTTGGCCTCGTCCTTCACCAGTTGGAACTCGTAGTCCTTGGTGTCGGCCCGGGCCGCGGCGGTCAGGGCTAGGCCGAGCAGCGCAGCCGTGAGGGCGCGCGAAAACGATGTCTTGGACACGGTGGGTGATCTCCTGAAAACGATGGGACCCGGGCCTTCAGGCGCGCGGGATCGGCCGGCGCAGGCGCCGGCGGCATCGGGTTCAGGCTCGGGGAGGCTCGGTGGGCGGCCCTTGGGACAGGCTGTCGAAGGAGGCGGTGACGGCCCAAGCGGGTCCCTCGACGCCGGCGACGCGGCCCGGAAGTCCGACGGCGACCGGCAGCCCGGTGGCGACCTTCGCCAGGCAGAGCGCCATCAGGGGGCAACCCTTCGAGCAGTCGGGCATGCCCGGCCGCTCCTTGGGACAGCACGGCATCTCGTCCATGGCCATCCCGGCCATGTCGTCCATGGCCTCGTCGGGCATCGCCATGGCGTGACCTTGAACGGCCGTCGGCGCGCGCATGCCCGCGGCGGCCGCGGATGCGGTCACCGGCGCAAGGGCGAGGCTGAGGACCGCCAGGAGCGGGAGCAGCCTGCGAAGGGCGAGCCAGAAGGTCACCTTTGGACGATGCCACATCGTAGACCGGCGAGGAAGGGACTGGAGTACGGGACGCGCAGGACGTCTCGCGCTCGGACCTCCGAAGCCATGCATCCGAGGGCTTCGGACACGCTCCACCGAGCGTCGGATCGTTCAGCACGGCGCCCTGCCCGGACTCGAACCGAGCGGGTATGCTTCCTGTCCGGTCCGCAGCTCAGGAGGACCCCGGGCAGCAGGATGCGGACCCGCCGTTCTCGCGGGCTTCCTGGATGGGCGGACAGGGCACGTCGCCGAAGGAGCAGAAGACGCAGCAGTCGCCCGCCTTCGGGCGCAGGAGCGTGCCGCAGCCGGTGCACTCGTAGAAGAACTGGCAGGCGTCGGTCGGCATCGTCTCCGTCGTTCGATGACCGCAGTGCGGGCAGGTCAGGGTGGACCGCAGCTGCATCGTCCGCCTCACCGCATCGCCTTGAGCACGATAGGCTCAAGGTATGGTTCCCACGCGAGCGCCAAACCGACCAGCGCCGTCCCAAGCCCGAGAATGCCAGGGGTACGCCATGACGGCCCCGTGCGAGCACACGGTTCGGCCATGTCGCATGCCGTCGCCCGGTGACGGAAGAACAGCGCCCAACCCATGAGGAGGGCCAGGGCGGCCCCGCCGAGCAGGATCGGCCGGATGCTCGCCAACATGGCCAACCCTCCGAACACCGCCCCTGTCGCGCCGAGACCGGCAAGCGCCACCGGGAGGGCGCAGCAGGACGAAGCCGCCAGGGCACCCAGCCCGGCGACCGTGCCCAGCCCTGCGAACCAGTTTCCCGAGGAAACCGGCAGGCCGTCCCGCGGACCTGAGGCGGGTCGTGCGGAAGGCGTCATGGATGGTGTGTCGATCATCATCGTGCCACCCTGCATCCCGTAGCCACTACGGGATCAAGCGAAAAATGGCGAAGGGTTCGCGAGGTCTCTCCATTGGCCAGATCGCGGCGGCGGCCGGGATCAACCTGGAGACCGTCCGCTACTACGAGCGCATCGGGCTCATGCCGCCGCCCGCCCGCACGGAAGGCGGTCACAGGGCCTACGATCCTGCTCATGTCCGGCGCCTGGCGTTCATCCGTCAGGCCCGCGCATTGGGCTTCGGGATCGAGGACATCCGAACCCTGCTGGCGTTGGCCGCGCCCGGGCACCGGTCCTGTGGCGAGGTCCGGGACGTCGCCGCCGCCCACCTTTCCGAGGTCCGCGCCAAGCTCGCTCGTCTCGCGCGGCTTGAGCGCATCCTGAGCGACACCGTGGAGCGGTGCAGCGGCGCCCCGACGCCGGCCTGCCCGGTTCTCGACATGCTCGATGCACCGATGTGAAAGCCGGCCCCTCCGACACACAGCAGTGGAACGGGACCGCCGGTCGTCCTTGCCTTGGTCCCAAGAGGCCGGAAGCGGGTGGCGATGCGGGGTCACGCAGCCGCTCGTCCGTGGAACGACCGTCGACCTAGGCGGCGACCGGCGAGGATGCCGGGGCATCGAACCTGGGCATGAGGCGGACGTAGATGAGTTCCGCGAGGAGTTCGACCAGCGTCTGTGTGACGATGACGGCGGGCAGGAGTGGCACGGCACCCGGAACCGCAAACGCCAGTGGCAGAACCACAAGGGAGTTGCGGGTGGCCGCGCTGAAGGCGAGGGTGCGGACGGTGGGCGCATCAAGGCGGAATGCGCGCCCGACCGTCCAACCCAGAAGCGGTGCCGCCACGGCGAAGGCGACGTAGATCGGGACCACCCGGATGGCATCGTCGAGCGCGGGCCCGAGTTGGGGCAGGACGGACGCGATCACCACGAACAGGACGAGGGCCGTTGCGGGTACCGGCAGGAGTCCGAGGCCTGTGGACACCCGTTGCCCGGCTAGGCTGCGTCCGGCCCAATGCTGAACCGACGCGGCAAGCCCGAGAGGGACGGCGATCAGCCAGACGAACGCGTGCACGAATGGACCGACCTGGACGAACCTGGCGGCGTCCTCGCCGAGGAAGATGTTCAGGTAGACGGGCAGAAGGAGCATCTGCGCGATCAGGAGCGCCGGGGTGGACGCCAGCAGCACCTTGGCGTCCGCGTGACCGAGGTGTGCGAAGGTCACGACGTAGTCGATGCACGGCGTGAGCAGGACCATGAGCACCCCTAGCCGCAGCATGGGATCGGCAGGCACGAACCGGATCAGGCCGGCCACCAGGATCGGCAGCACGACGAAGTTCGCGACCAGGAGCGCCGCCAGGAAACGGACTCGCGTGAAGGCTTGCCCAAGTTCAGGCAGGGGCACCTGGAGGAAGGTGACGAAGAGCATTAGCGCCAGGGCTGGGTTGATGCCGACCTCCAGGGCCGTCGTTCCGGGCAGCGTCAGGGCGGTAAGAGCGGCGACGCCGATGGCCACGAAGTAGATCGCGATCTGGTGGCCTTCGAGGGTGTCGCGCAGGTTTGTCATGCTTCCTCGCAGACTATCTTGGGGGCTTGCTCGACCCGCTGGGGCCGGCCGGTGCATTTGGCGAACAGGTCGATGGCGCGGTCGCAGACCTCGCAATGCCCCTCGCAGCAATCGCGCATGAGGAAGGTGACAAGGTCGGACAGGGCCGGAAAGATCGCGCTGTAGATGATGGAGCGCCCCTCGCGGCGGCTCTCCACAAGACCGGCGTTCTCAAGGTGGCCGAGGTGGAACGAGATGCGCGGCGCGGAGGCCCCGGCGATCGCCTGAGTGATGGCGCCGGCCGCCATGCCCTTCGCCCCGGCCGTGACCAGGAGGCGGATGATGCGCAGGCGTGTCTCCTGCGCGATGGCTGCGAAGCCATCGAGCGCTTGCTTTTCTTTCACGACACTTAAACCGTTATGGAATCGTTTAAGCGTCAGTAGGCTCGGGATCCGTCGAAGGCAAGGATCGAATTGGGGACCGCGGCGGACGTCCGCGGCGGCCGTCGCTTTTCTATCCTCCGGGCCGAACACGCCAGAGGGACAGGGCAAGCGCGACGTTCGCAACGGCGAGCACGCTGAGCAGGGCGTAGGTGGCGTTCGCGCCCGCGTGGGTGAGGACAACGGCTCCGACGGAGGGCGCAAGCGCCTGCGCTACCAACCCTGGACGGGCGAGACGGCCGACGAGCGGGGCGTAGCGCTCGGGACCGAACAGGGCCATGGGCACCGTTCCCCGGGCGATCGAATAGATCCCGTTGCCAGCCCCGTAGAGGACCAGCGCCAGCCCGACCAAGGGTAGGCCGGCCGCCAGCATCGCGACCCCGATGGCTACCAGGATCATCGCCGCGGAGAGGGTCAAGAGAGGGTGATGCCGGCCCTTGCCAGCCATCTCGACGATGCGCGCCCCGACCTGTGCCGGCCCGATCAGGGCGCCGTAGGCGACGGCCGAGGTGAGTGCCACGCCACGGGCCTGGAGCAGGGTGATGAGGTGCACCGAGACCAACGCCATGACCGTGCCCCCAAGGGTCAGCACCCCCGCCATGAGGAGGAAGGCACGACGCTCTCGTCCCTCAAGCCGGATGGCAGGGATCACGCCTTCCGATCGCGAAACAATACGTACGGGCTGCTGGGGGATCACGAGAAGGACGAGGGGCAACGTGACCGCGAGATGAAGCCCGGCATAGGCGAGGCAGGTCCCGCGCCAGCCCACCTGCTCGATCAGGAAGGCGGAGAGTGGCCAGCATACCGTACTGGCGAAGCCGCCCCAGAGTGTCAGCGTCGTGATGGCGCTCCGTGCCTCGGAGCCGTAGAGGCGCCCGAGGGTGGCGAAGGCCGGATCGTAGAGTCCGGTGCCCATGCCCAGACCGATGAGAAGCCATCCCGCCAGGTAGGTCGGAAGGTTCGGAGCCAGGCCGAGGATGGCGAGGCCCGCGGCGAGGACCAGGGCCGCAAAGGCCAGGACGGGCCGGCCTCCATGCTCCCCGATGAAGGCTCCCACGCGCGGCGAGACCAAACCCGCGACGAGGAGGCCCAGGGACAGGCCACCGATGACCCACGCCAAGGGCCATCCCGTATCCTCCGACATCGGGGCGGCGAGCACCGACAGCAGGTAGAACGAGGAGCCCCAGGTCAGGATCTGGACGACCCCCAGGGCCGAGATCACGGGCCAGCGGCGCGTCGGAGCCATCGGTCCGCTACCCAGCCCCGAGCACGGGGAGCCAGAGCGCCAGGGCGGCGAGGGTGACGAGCAGCACCGGCGGCGTGATGACCAGACCCACCCGCATGTACTGGCCCCAGGTGATGTGCTGGCCTTTGGTGTCGAGGACGTGCAGCCAGAGCAGGGTCGCCAGGCTGCCGATTGGGGTGAACTTCGGGCCGAGATCGCAGCCGATGACGTTGGCGTAGACCATGAGCTCGCGCATCAGGGGCGAGAGATCCGGAGCCTGCTGGATGGAGAGCGCACCCACGAGCACGCTCGGCATGTTGTTCATGACCGAGGACAAGATGGCGGCGGCGAACCCGGTGCCGATGGTGGCAACGAACGGACCATGGCCCGAGAGCCAGACGAGCCCCTGCGCCAAGTAGTCGGTCAGGCCGACGTTCTTCAGGCCGTAGACCACGAGGTACATGCCGAGGCTGAACAGGACGATCTGCCAGGGGGCCCCCGTCAGGACCTTGCGGATGGGAATGACGCGGCTGCGGTTGGCCAGCGCCAGCAAGACCAGTGCTCCGGCGCAAGTGACCACCGAGACCGGCACGCCGAACGGTGCCGTCACGAAGTAGGCGACCAGCAGCAGCCCGAGGAGCGGGAAAGCCGCCCTGAAGACCAGCGGGTCTTTGATCGCGTGGCGGGGCGCTTCGAGCTCGGCCACGGGGTACGTGGCCGGAAGGTCGCGCCGGTAGAACAGCCACAGCACCACCAAGGTCGCGGTCAGCGAGACGAGGTTCACCGGCACCATCACCGCCGCGTATCGGCTGAAGGAGATGTCGAAGAAGTTCGCTGAGACGATGTTGACGAGGTTCGAGATGACCAGCGGCAGGCTGGTCGAGTCCGCCACGAACCCACAGGCGACGATGAAGGCCAGCGCCGCCGCCGGCTTGAAGTTCAGCCGGAGCAGGATGGCGAGCACGATGGGGGTGAGCAGGAGGGCCGCCCCGTCATTGGCGAACACCGCCGCGATGGCCGCGCCGAGCAGGATCACCAGCGGGAATAGCAAACGTCCCCGGCCGCCGCCCCAGCGGGCGATGTGTAGCGCCGCCCAATGAAAGAAGCCGGCCTCGTCGAGGAGCAGCGAGATGATGATGAGGGCGACGAAGGTGAAGGTGGCGTCCCAGACGATGTGCCAGACCACAGGGATGTCACCGGGGCTGATGACCCCTGTGGCGAGCGCCACGGCGGCCCCGATGAGGGCGCTCCACCCGATCCCGAACCCCTTGGGCTGCCAGATGACGAAGACGAGGGTGACCACGAAGATGGCAAGCGCAAGCATCGAGACCGTTTCTTGTTCTTGGAGGCTTGGAACGGCTCAGGCGGTGGCGACGCGGCGCCCGTGCGCGTCGACGACGCGCTCGCCGTCCTCCTTGACGAACTCGCCCTGCTGGGCCGGCAGGAGGTCGAGGACCTTCTCCGAGGGCCGGCACAGGGCGACGCCCTTCGGGCTCACCACCAGGGGGCGGTTCAGCAGGATCGGGTGCTCGGCGATGGCATCCAGTAGTTGGTCGTTCGTAAGTGTCGCGTCGTCCAGGGCGAGTTCGACAAAGGGTGTCCCCTTCTCGCGCAGGAGGTCACGGATCGAGACGCCGGCACGCTCGGCGAGCTGGCGAACCAGGATCCGGTTCGGCGGCGTCTTGAGGTACTCGACGACATGAGGCTCGATGCCGGCTCCGCGGATCATCGCCAGGGTGTTGCGGGACGTGCCGCAATCTGGGTTGTAGTAGATGACGACGTCCATCACGCGACCTCCGGGCGGGGTGAGGTGGCGCCAGCCTGCTGGCCGATCTCGCGCACCTGGGCGGACAGGGCGACCTGATCAAGGCTGGCAATGGGCAACGCGACGAAGGCGGCGATCCGGTTCTTAAGGTAGCGCTGTGCGGTGACGAAGGCCGTCTTGCGCTCCAGGTCGGTGCCCTCGACCGAGGCGGGGTCCTCGATGCCCCAGTGGGCTGTCACCGGCTGGCCGGGCCAGTACGGGCAGGCCTCGCCGGCGGCGTTGTCACAGACCGTGAAGACGAAATCCATGACCGGCGCGTCGGGGCGGGCGAACTCGTCCCACGACTTCGAGCGCAGCCCCTCGGTCGTGTACTCCGTCTCGCTAAGAACCTGAACGGCGAGCGGGTTCACATCTGCCTTGGGCTGGCTGCCGGCGGAGAAGGCCCGGAAGCGTCCCTGGCCCTCCTTGTTCAGCATGGCCTCCGCCAGGATCGAGCGAGCGGAGTTGCCGGTGCAGAGAAACAGGACGTTGTAGACGCGGTCAGGCATGGGTGGTGTCTCCGGTGGGCAGGCAGCAGGCGGCGAGCGCGGCCACGGCGGGGGCGCAGACCTCGGGGCGGCCCTGACAGCAATCGCGCATTAGGAACTGGATGAGCTCGGACAGGTCCGGGTAGGCGGCGCTGTAAATGATCGAGCGTCCCTCGCGCCGCGAGGTGACCAGCCCTGCATGGTTGAGCTCCTTTAGGTGGAACGACAGGTTAGTGCCCGAGACGCCGACCGCCTCGGCCAGTATGCCGGCCGCCATGCCTTCGAGACCGGCGGTCACGAGTTGGCGCACGATGCGCAGGCGGTGCTCCTGGCCCAGGGCCGCGAAGGCGGCCACGGCTTGCCGTTCGTCCATCATGATGTCAATATCTCAACCATCGTTGAAACGTAGAGGATTGAAGCGTCTTGGACAAGCCCCCACAGCCTTTCGCCGACGGATTGCCCAACCTCAGCGAGGGACACTTCGTGGTCCCAACGGCGACCGACCTGCAGGTGCAGACACCGTTCACACACGCCCCACGCTTCCTGATCCTGTACGGCTCGCTCCGGGAGCGGTCGTTCAGCCGCTTCTTGGCCTACGAGACCGCGCGCTTGCTGGAGGCGATGGGCGGCGAGGTGCGGATCTACGACGCGCACGGCCTGCCGCTGCCTGATGACGCGACCGTCGACCACCCCAAGGTCCAGGAGCTTCGCGATCTCTCGATCTGGTCGGAGGGCCATGTCTGGGTTAGTCCCGAGCGTCACGGCAACATGACCGGCGTGATGAAGAGCCAGATCGACTGGCTACCCCTGTCGGAGGGGTCGGTGCGCCCGACGCAGGGTCGGACCCTCGCGGTGATGCAGGTCTCGGGCGGCTCGCAATCGTTCAACGCGGTCAACGCCCTGCGCATCCTCGGGCGCTGGATGCGGATGATTACCATCCCCAACCAATCCTCGATGCCCATGGCCTACAAGGAGTTCGACGACGCCGGCCGGATGAAGCCCGGGCCGCTCTACGACCGGGTGGTCGACGTCTGCGAGGAGTTGATGAAGTTCACGCTGCTGACCCGCGAGCGGTCAGCCTACCTCGTCGACCGGTATTCAGAGCGCAAGGAACGAAAGCCCGAGCGCCTGAAGGATGTGGCGGTGGACATTGGGTTCGTGAAGCGCGCGCCGTGACGACGCGCGTGCCTTATCGATCCGGTTAAGCGTCGGTCTTGGTGTCAAGCCCATTTGCGTCGAAGGCTGTGTCTAGGTCGCGCCAAGACAACCGTAAGTGGGTTGGATAGCTAGCCGGTTCGACAGGCGCTGCCCCGTTGGATTCCTCACTCAACCTGCGGGACAACGACCGCCAGAAGTCTTAGATCTACGTCTGGCCCAGCACCGTGAAGAAGCGGCCGTTCCGTCCTCAGGTGGCGCAGAAGTACATGCACGTGCGCCTCGCCCCGATCCGGCGGTAGAACGGCACGGTCGAGCAGACCCCGCAGCCGCTGGTCACTCCCCTGGGGCTCGACAGGATCCTCGTCGACTTCCCCATGTGGGCAGCCGAGCAGGCCCGGAAGGCCGAGGGGCGGCACGAGCCGGACCTCTTCGACGCGGGCGAACCCCAGGATCAGGGCTGAAATTTCAGCCGCCAAAGGGTCCGCACATTGTGCGGGCCCTTTATCCTCCCAATGGCTTACCCCCTCTCGGGGAAGCATCCGGGCCGTAGGTATCATTTAGATGCACGCCGTCCGGGATCGCTAGGGCAGACTTTTCTTGCCCATGTTCGAGGGAGCCATCCGCGAGGGTGGCGCCCTCCTTCGTTTCAGATCTCCACCACGAGGTTGCCGTCGAACCGGGGGTTCTCCCTCTCGTCAGCCCACGTGCCGTCCCGCCGCCGGAACGAGGTGTCGTGCCCCCGGGGGTTGGCCAGGATCCGGGTCCGGCCGACGACGTAGCCCCGGCTGACATGGACGTGTCCATGGATCCAGAGATCGGGCGCGCCGGTCCCCTCCAGGATGGCCGACAGGTCGCTGGCATAGGCCGCGTCGATCGTCTCGCGGACCTCGCCGTGAAGGAGGCTGCCCGAGTGTGGGGCATGATGCGTCACGACGATCCTTGAGCCGTCCCACGGGGCTGACAGGGCTTCCTCAATGCGGGCGCGGTGCCGGGTGTGGAGCGCGGCCGCATCCTGCGGACGAAACGCGGCCGGGGTGCCGCGTGCGTCGCGGGTCTGGATCCGGCGATGATCCCTCATGCCGTCGCGCCGGTCCCCGCATGTGGCCATCGCCGCTGCGCGCGTTCCCTCGCCGCCGATGCGGTAGTCCGTCCACAGCGTCGCCCCGATCACCTGCAGACGCCCGACGTTCAGGACCTGGCCGAGGTCGAGGAGGCGGATCCCGGCTTCGATCGCGTTCCCACGAGCCCGCTCGATCTCGTCCGGCAGGCGGCATCCCCATAGATCATGGTTGCCCGGTACGTAGACGACGGCGTCGGCATGCGGAACGATGTGCTCTGCGAGCCAGGGCAGCGCCCTCCGGCAAAGCCCATTCGCGACGTCGCCGGCGACGATGGCGATGTCGACGCGCGGCCCCGGCGGCGGGACCCATGGGGCCGCATCCACGTGGAGGTCGGACAGGATCCAGACGCTCGTCATCACTCTCCCCCGACCACCTATGCGGCTCCGTCCGCCTCGAACCACACCCGCGCCGCCTTCGTGATGACCCGGTCCCCCACCCTGAAACCACACGTCTCGATGCGGTACCTGATCCGGACCGCGTCCCCGGTGCGGGACACCTCGCAGACCGAGCCGACCGCCCAAGCATGGACGTCCCGGCATCCCGTCCGCAGGCACCGCAATCGGCCCGCCTCCGACGCCCGGAACGCCACGCCCGAGAGGGCGATCGCCGGTACGTGGGCAACGACCCGGCCGGCCTCGCGGACGCTCCAGAGCCGGCGTGCGCGGTGCCAGTAGACGTCACTCATCTGTGGGCAAGCGCCCCTCGGCGTGGCGCGTGCAGAGGCATCGGAGCCAGCCGCCCTGGCGGATCCGGCCCGGGGCGCCGCAGTCTTCGCAGATGTGAGCCGACAGGTGCTCGACCGCGTCGATGACATCGTCGACGGCCGCGGATGTGTCGCCCTCGACGTACCAGCGCGCCGAGCCATACTTTTCCTTGGCGTCGCTCGTTCGGAAGTCTGACGGGATCCCGGCGTCCTTGACCGCCTGCGCGCCCGCTTCCCATAGCCAGGACCAGCCCGGCCCCGTAGCCGGCCCCGTCGGTCCGAAGACACGCCGGTACCGACGCGCTAGGCGCTCGCTCCAGTCCTTGGCGCACCTGGGCGCCCCGTCCGCCCAGCGGAAGGCGGTGGCCAGCGAGAGGATGTTGAGGAGGAGCGGGCCTGCCGGCGGCCCGATCCAGACGCCGCCGCCTGGAATCGTATCCCGCCTGCGCTCGCGGTGAAGGAGCGGGCCGTCCCATCGGACACGGGGCCCGTGGACGGTCGGCTCGATCGCCCTGACCGTGACGCTGTCGGCGCCGCAGTGATCTCGCAGCGCGCGCCCGGCGATCGTGAGGAATTCAGACGCGATCATCGCTCGTTCCTTCCTCAGTTCGGCCGCCGGCGAGCTTCGAGCTCCCGGCTTGCGACCACCGCCTCGACCATCCTCCTCAGCGGTCTCATGCTCCCCCCGACCCAGGGGATCATCCCCATCTCCTCGCCGTCGAGGTCAGGACACCAGGCGGTATCCAGCCCCCGGTCCCGCCGGATCTCCGCGAGGATCCCGGCCGCCACGACCGGAAGGTCCTCCGCCCGGGGGGCCGGCCATGTCAGGACTTGGCACCGGTCGAGCAGCGCCGTGGAGACGCCGCCGAGGGAGTTCGCCGTCAGGACGTAGGAGACTGCGCTGAGATCCAGTGCCGTCTCGAAAGCCGGGTCGTGGATCGCCCGCGCGGTGGATCCGCGCTCCAGGAAGGGCAAAATTGTCTCGTCGAGCCTGCCCCACCGACGGCTGTCGCCCGCCTTCTCGACCTCGTCGACGACGATGCCGTGGCTCGCCTTCCCATGGCGAAGGCAGCCCTGCGCTGGCGTCGACGGGCGCCACGAGCCCCACTGACGGCTCGTGCCGGCAAAGGCGCCGCCGTCCATCTGGCCCGCACACCCATAGACGGTGACGTCCAGCTCGGCCGCTTCGAGCACCGCCCTGGCGAAGGCGGTCTTCCCGCAGCCGGGCGGGCCGAGGAGGATGCGCGGCCGCACCGCGGCGTAGGGCGCCCCGACGAGGTCGCCGGCGAACGTTTCGATGACGGACTCGGCCCACGGGAATAGAGCCCGCAGCCGCGCGGCGAACGGCGACGGATCCGGCGCCGGGGTGAGGGGCATGCCCTTACCGGCCCACGGCTCCGCGATCGCGCGCGGGGAGTCCCCCCGGTCGGAGGTGGACTTCGACGGCGTCGGCAGGTGCCCCATTGTCGGGAAGACGACGAGCGTCCGGCCGGATGCCGCAGCAACCTTCGCCTCCCTCGCCTGCCCTAGGATGAGGTCGAGGACCGCAAGGTCCGACGGCGGGGGCGCCACCATGCCGACGCCGCCCCTGAGGATGTCGTGCTCGTCCTCCACCATCCGGTCCGCACTCTCGAACGCCGTCATGGTCTGCAGCCAGAGGCCAGCCCGCTCATCGAAGGCCTCAAGGAACTGGTAGAGGGGTCCCTGTGCGAGCTCGGCGTCCTCCCCGCGGCCGTGGTCCGCTTCCTCTGCCCGGAACAGGGCGTGCCGGAACAGGAGGAACGCCCGGTCGAGACGCCCGGTCTGCACTGCAAGATGTGCGTTCGCGAGCGCCATCGAGGCAATTCGGGCTGCGGAGACACGACACCCGAGCTCCGCCATGTGGAATGGGAGGACGTCGGCTGCGGCCCGGAGCACGGGGCATACGCCGGGCGGGAGATCCCGGCGAAGCGCCTCGCGCCGGAGGACACGCTCCGCCCGCGCAATCGTCACGATGGACACGGCCACGATAGCCCGCTCGACCGCGCGCTGGCACGGTGGGCTGATCGGATGGCTGAGCAGCGGGGTGAGGACGGCCTGCAGGTCGGTGGTGACACACCACGACTGCATCTCGCCGCCGGCGAGGCGCTGGACGAAGGGGAGCGGCGTCTTCGTCTGGCGCGGCCCGGCAAGCTTCGAGGGATCGAGCATGGCGGCGCGCACGGACGCAGCCGCAGCCGCGGCGGCGGAAAGCTTCTCGGACATGGGGGTCTCACAGGATCGAACGGAGGGCGCGCGAAGGGGCCGAGCGGAGGCTCAGGCGGCGACGGCTATCCGTTTCGAGATCATGCGAGCGTTCACGGCGGGGGTCCCGGGAGGTGAGAGGCCACCCTGCCCTGAGCGGACCCGGCGGGCAACCGGCTTCCGAAGGGCGTTCCGAACAGGGTGTGGACAGCCTTAACGGGGTCGCTCAAATGGCGGCAATCGGGGGTGCGACAATATTGTCCACCCCTCCGCCCTCCCCGAAAAGTCCCCTTCCCTAGGGAGAGCCGCCCTCGCGAATCAGTCCGCTGCGTTTTTGCAGTGTCAGCGTCCAGTGCGAATCGGCGTGTCGTGGCATTTTGGTCCTGGGATCACAGGACGGGTGGGACGCATGTCGAAGAAGCTGGAATTCATGGTCACGGGGGTGCACGTCCCCAAGGTCTGCTTCAGTGCCCGGGTGCTCGTTAGCCCGGACGGGCTGCAGCAGGTCAAGGCAAGCGCCCTCGACATGGGGCAGATCTATCTGCGTCCGGGCGAGGTTCTTGAGATCGATGCCCAGGACGTCGACGGCGTCCGGCAAGCTGTTAGGGTTTCGGACCCTCACGCCAAGTCGACCCGGGATGCGTGTCTCTTTGGGTGGAGTGAGTTCGCCGGCGACGTCACGATCTATGCCGATGAGACCGACCTGCTTGCCCGGATTGCCTATCTCGTTCCGGCGGCCCTTCGCGGGCAAGGCCCTCAACATAAGGGGGCGGAAGGTGAGAGCGGAGGCGTCTTTCTCGACGCCAAGCACCTCAACTCGATCCAGGTCGGCGGCGTGCAGGTCTTCTTCAACCGTGCCCGGGAGAAGGAGGAGGACGAGCCGGAGGGGGAGCCCAAGGGCAAGAAGCGCACCTTCGACTATGAGGCCGACGCTGACCTGAAGGCGCCGCCCGGCATCTCGATCCGCGACCTGGAGCGGCTCGGCAGCCGCGTGAGGTCCTG
>NZ_JADIJP010000026.1:0-70069 GCF_017355285.1 Methylobacterium sp. SD274
TGCCCGTATCGTTGCCCGGAGCATCTGAACCATGGCCCGCTGGATCGGATATCGCCACGACGGACGCGCCGGCTTCGGCCGCCTCGACGGAGAGCAGGTCACTGTCCACGAGGGCGACCTGTTCGACGCGCCCCGGGCCACGGGAGAGATCCTGCCCCTCGCCGAGGTGGTCCTCGACCTGCCCTGCCGGCCGAGCAAGGTCATCGCCCTATGGAACAACTTCTCCGCCATGGCCGAGAAACAGGGGCTGACCCCTCCGGTCGCTCCGCTGTTCCTCTTGAAGCCGGCCAACACCTATCGCCCGAGCGGCGCCGAGATCGCGGTGCCGGATTGCGCCGGTCGTATCCTGTTCGAGGGCGAGCTCGGCATCGTCATCGGCAAGGTCGCGGGCCGGAGCGCGCGCGACCTCACACCGGACGAGGCGGCCGATCATATCTTCGGTTATACCTGCGTGAACGACGTGACCGCGCTGGAGATTCTGAAGGCCGATCCGAGCTTCGCCCAATGGACGCGCTCCAAGGGACTGGACGGGTTCGGTCCCTTCGGCCCGGCCATCGCCACCGATCTCGACCCCGAGGCGCTCTCGGTGAAGGTGCGGGTGAACGGGCGCGAGCGCCAGACCTATCCCCTCTCCGACATGATCTTCCGCCCACACGAGATCGTCGCCATGATCTCGCGGGGCATGACGCTGGAGCCCGGCGACGTCATCGCCTGCGGCACCTCCAACGGTTCCGGCCCAATCCCGAAAGGCGCCACGGTCGAGGTGGAGATCGAGGGGATCGGAATCCTGTCGAACCGCTTCTCCTGAGCCGCACAGACCAGACCGACACGACATCCGGACAATGAGGATACCAGCATGAGCATCGCGATCGTCGGCGCAGGCGCCATCGGCGGATTTCTGGGGGTTCGCCTCGCGAATATCGGCGAGGACGTCACCTTCATCGCACGCGGGGCCAATCTCGATGCCATCCGCTCCAACGGCATGCGCCTGATCGAGGAGAACGGCTCCGAGATCCACGTGAAGAACCTCAAGGCCACCAAGTCCATGGAGGAGGCCGGCGTCCACGACGTGGTACTCCTCACCGTGAAGGCGCATCAGGTCGGGCCGATCGCGGCCGATCTGCACCACCTCATCGGCCCCGATACCATCGTCGTGACCATGCAGAACGGCATCCCGTGGTGGTATTTTTCGGGTGGCCATGGCGGCGAACTCGCCGGGACGCATTTGGAAACCGCCGATCCGGGCCGGCTCATCGCCGAGTATCTCGACCCGAAACATGTGATCGGCTCGGTGGTCTATCCGGCGGCCGTCCTCACCGAGCCCGGCGTGGTCCAGGTCATCGAGGGCCACCGTTTCGGTCTCGGCGAACTCGACGGCTCCATGAGCCCGCGGGTCCAGGCCCTGGCTCAGCTCCTGATCAAGGCGGGCTTCCGCGCGCCCGTCACCAGCGACATCCGCGCGGAGATCTGGCTCAAGCTCTGGGGCAATCTCAGCTTCAACCCGATCTCGGCGCTCTCGCATGCGACCCTGGTGGATATCTGCCAGTTCCCGGAGACGCGGGCGCTCGCCGCCGACATGATGCGCGAGGCGGAGACCATCGCGAACAAGCTCGGCATCACCTTCAAGCTCGGGATCGAGCGGCGCATCGCCGGGGCCGAGAAGGTCGGCGCGCACAAGACCTCGATGCTGCAGGACGTGGAGGCCGGGCGGCCGATCGAACTCGAAGCCCTCGTCGGCTCGATCATCGAACTCGGCCGTCTCACCGACACCCCGACCCCGCATATCGGCACCGTCTATGCCCTGATGCGGCTGCTGTCCCAGAGCCTCGAACGGGCGCAGGGGCGCCTGTCCATCGCGACGGCCTGACCACCGTTTCCCCGGCGGTCGCCCGCGACCGCCGATCCGCGTGAACATGTGCCGCTCCCCATGCGGCGGACCGCCTTCTCCTCCCCGAAGGCAACTGACGATGAGGACACAGCTACCATGGCCGAGACCGCAACCACCCTGCACGCGCTGATCCAGGCGGGCGCCGACGAGGCCACTGCCCTGTCTAGCCCCGGCGGCGTTCCCCTGACCTTCGGGGCCCTGCGGGCGCTCACGGAGAGCACCGTCGCTTCTCTCAACGCGCAGGGAATCGGCCGTGGCGATCGGGTCGCCATCGTGCTCGACAACGGCCCGGAAATGGCCGCCGCCTTCATCGCCATCGCGGCGGGCACCACCTCGGCGCCGCTGAACCCTGCCTACAAGGCCGACGAGTTCGAGTTCTACCTGACCGATCTCAACGCCAAGCTGCTGGTGGCGGCGGAAGGCTCGCAGAGCCCGGCTGTCGCGGTGGCCGAGAAGCTCGGCGTGCCGGTGGTGCGTCTCACCCCGACGCCTGAACAGGGCGCGGGCAGCTTCACCCTTGCCTTCCCCGCCGGAACCGTGACGCCGGCCGCCAATGGCGGCCCGGCCCATCCCGACGATATCGGCCTCGTGCTCCACACGTCGGGCACCACGTCGCGCCCGAAGATCGTCCCGCTGAAACAGTCGAACGTCTGCGCCTCGGCCCGCAACATCCGCACCACCCTCGCCTTCACGGCCGAGGATCGCGGGCTCAACATCATGCCGCTGTTCCACATCCACGGCCTGATCGCCGGCATCCTGGCGCCACTCTCGGCCGGAGGTCAGGTGTGCTGCACCCCGGGCTTCAACGCCCTGAAGTTCTTCGGCTGGATGAGTGAGGTTCGCCCGACCTGGTACACGGCGGTGCCGACGATGCACCAGGCGATCCTCGGTCGCGCGGCTCGCAACAAGGAGATCATCGCGGCCAACCCGCTGCGCTTCATCCGCTCCTCCTCCTCCTCGATGCCGCCGCAGGTGATGAAGGAGATCGAGGACGTGTTCGGCGCGCCGCTGCTCGAAGCCTACGGCATGACCGAGGCCGCCCACCAGATGGCCTCGAACCCGCTGCCGCCCCGGCCGCATTATGCCGGCTCGGTGGGCATCGCCGCCGGCCCCGAGATCGCCATCGTCGACGAGGATGGCGAGCCGCTGCCCGCCGGCGAGACCGGCGAGATCGTGATCCGCGGCGACAACGTGATGGCAGGCTACGAGAACAACGAGAAGGCCAATGCCGACGCCTTCACCAAGCAGGGCTGGTTCCGCACCGGCGACCAGGGCACGCTTTCGCCGGAGGGATATCTCTCGATCACCGGACGCCTGAAGGAGATCATCAATCGCGGCGGCGAGAAGATCTCCCCGCGCGAGGTGGACGAGATCCTGATGGACCACCCGGCCGTGTCGCAATGCATCACCTTCGCGATGCCGCACGACAAGCTCGGCGAGGATGTGGTCGCCGCCATCGTCCTGCGCGAGGGCCATGACGTCCTGTCGGAGAAGGAGCTGCGCGGCTTCGCCTCGGAGCGCCTCGCCTCGTTCAAGGTGCCGGCCAAGATCATCTTCCTCGAGGAGATCCCCAAAGGCGCGACCGGTAAGCTCCAGCGCATCGGCCTCGCCCAGAAGCTCGGACTGGTGTGAAGACGGGGCCTTGCGGCCCGTACTCGGGAAAGACCTCCTCGGAAAACCGTCCGGGGACCACCTGCCTTCAGACGACTTGCCCCCGATGCCCCGTCACGATCGCTCGTGACGGGGCTATGGTGGGTAAGCGTCGTTCGCGTTCCCTATGATGGCAGGACCATCCTGAGGGAGAAATGCGCGCCCTTCACATCGGGCGCCACGGTGAGCGGACCGCCGAGTTGGCGGCCGAGATTGTTGATGATGCGCATGCCGAGGCTCGCGCTCCGGGCCTGGGTCGGGTCGAACCCATCCGGCAGACCGGCGCCATCGTCGGCGACGCCGATGACGAGGCCGCCCTCCTCATGCGGACGGGCGGTGACTCGGATTTCACCCTCGCCGTCGGGATAGGCGTATTTGATCGCGTTGGTGACGAGCTCGTTCACGAAGAGCCCGAGCGGAATCGCGAGATCGGCCGGAATGTCGAGACGGACCGCCTCGCAGCGAATGACGTTGCGCCGGGCGCTCTCCTGGAGCTTGCCGCAGAGCGCTTCCAGGAAGCCCGAGACGTCGATGGCGCCGAGGGTCGGCTGGCGCCAGAGCTGATCGTGAACCGCGGCCACGGCCTCGACGCGGGTGCGCGCATCGACCAGGGCTTCCTTCACCTTCTCGTCGTCCGAGCCGCGAGCCTGCAGGGCCAGGAACCCGGCGACCACCGCGAGGCTGTTCTTGACCCGGTGGCTCATCTCGCGGGACAGGAGGTCCTGCCGTTCCAGGGCCGCCTTCAGCCGCGCCTCGCCGCGCTGACGCTCGATGGCGCCGCCGAGAAGATTGGCGAAACCCTGCATGAAGGCGATGTCCGCCTCCTCGAACTTGCCCTCGCGGGTGTCGTCCACTTCGAGCACCCCATAATGCCCGTCGCGGTTGGCGATGAGCACGTTGATGGCCCGCTTGATGCCGTGATCGGCCATGATCTGCGGCGTGCGAAACCGGGTCTCCACCTGAAGGTGATTGGAGATGACCGGCTGGCCGGTCTTCAAGGCGTAACCCGCCGGGGATGCCAGATCGGCCCCTATGATGGCCTTGCCGACGACATCGTCCTTCCAGCCCACACCGGCGCAGATCAGCAGGCAATCCTG
This sequence comes from Methylobacterium sp. SD274, assembly GCF_017355285.1. Taxonomy (NCBI): domain Bacteria; kingdom Pseudomonadati; phylum Pseudomonadota; class Alphaproteobacteria; order Hyphomicrobiales; family Methylobacteriaceae; genus Methylobacterium; species Methylobacterium sp. SD274. The sequence continues at coordinate 4,636 of NZ_JADIJP010000026.1, forward strand.
CTCTCTGGAATATTCCAGAGCCTTGCAGAACTCGGCCTTCATGCCTTCCGCGCAGAGCTCGACGGCGCGATGCAGCAAGGGCAACAGCTCGGTGGCACGCAGGGCCTCGACGCCGAAATCCGAGAGCAGGGCCTGCTGACGCAGACGCAAGGCCAGGGCGGGTGAGACATCGGTCATGGAAGATGGTCCTGCGACCGGCTGGATAGATGAGAAGAACGCCATCTGGTCTGTGCGGTGCCGTGAGGCAGGATGCAAGGGCGGCGGGGGTAACTCACGTGAGGGTGGCGTGGGGAGGACCGGATTGGCGGCAACGCTTCAGCAGCGGCCAGCGCAGGCGGAGGATATCGGAGGAGCAAAGCAGGTTATATAATAAGTACTTATAAACAAACCTGTTTGAGCTTGAGCGCATGACTTGAGATTATTGCCTGAACAAGAAAATTTCGCTAACTGCCCCGAAAAACCGGCGTCGAAAGCACGGTGTTCAGCCGGTACAACCGATGGGAGGATGCGAGATGTTCGACGAGACAGTTGCCCGTGCCGTCCTCGTGGCGATGGCACTCCTGGTTTCCGCCCCGGCGCAGGCTTTGTCGATGAACGACCCGCTGACGGAATGGACCAAGGGCACGGCCATGGACCGGATGCAGATCGCCTCACGTCTCGGCAAGTCGTTCAACAGCATCAGCGAAAGCTTCACCGCCGGGTACTTCCTGAAATGCATCGATGACGTCGCCGCCTACGGCAACGCCAAGGCGGCGAAGATCGAGGATGCCGTGCGCGAATGCGTGGCGGCGCGGATGCCGCGCAGCCCCGACGCCGAATAGTCAGATCTCGATTTCGGTGCCCACTTCCACGAGTTGGCGGGTGGGGATGCAGAACTGCGCGCCGGTGGCCTCGGCGTTGCGCAGGAGGAAGGCGAAGATGGTCTCACGCCATGTCGCCATGCCGCGCTGGTCGCTCTTCGGGATGATGGTCTCGTGGCCGATGAAGATCGTCAGGTCGTCGAGGAACTCCTTCGGCAGGGTCCCGCATTCGACGGCGCATCGCAGCCCGTCGGGAATCGAGGCGTCCTCCATGAAGCCGTAATGCAGGACGAGGCGGAAGATATCCGGGGTGATCTCGGTCACCTCGGCGCGCTCGGTCCGCGGCACGCTCGGCGCCTCCTCGTAGAGCGCAGTGACGAGCAGGATGCGCTTGTGCAGGGCATGGCTACGCTCGACGAAGCGCGACAGGTGGAGTGGAATCCCGCTCGTGGCCGAGGACAGGAAGGCCGCGTTGCCCGGCAGGGTGATCGGCGGCTTGCGGCGCAGCTGCTCGATGAACTCCGCCTCGGGCTGCCGCAACGTCGCGCGGGCCTCCTCCACCAGGATGTTTCCCTTGCGCCAGGTCAGCATCAGGAAGGCGACGAAGCCGGCCAGCACCAGGGGAAACCAGCCGCCCTCGAACAGCTTCACGCTATTGGCACCGAGGAAGACGACGTCGATGGCGAGGAAGAAGCCGTTGACGGCGAAGACCGCGACGGGGTTGTAGCCCCATTTCAACGCCACCAGAGCGGCGAGCAGGGTGGTGATCGCCATGAGCGACGACACGGCGATGCCGTAGGCGCCGGCCAGCTTGTCGGATGAGCCGAAGGTGAGGACGGCAGTCAGGGTCGCGGCCGCCATCAGCCAATTGATCACCGGCACGTAGATCTGCCCGCGCTCCTCGCGTGCCGTGTGGATCACCCGCATGGGCGGCAGGAATCCGAGCTGGATCGATTGCTGGGTGAGCGAGAACACGCCCGAGACGATGGCCTGCGAGGCGATGACGGTGGCCAGCGTCGCCAGCGCGATCAGCGGGTAATAGGCCCAGTCCGGGCTCAGGCGGTAGAACGGGTTCTCGATCGCGTCGGGCTCCACCAGCAGAAGCCCGCCCTGGCCGAAATAATGGATGACGAGGGCCGGCAGGACGAGACCGAACCAGGCGATGCGGATGGGTCTGGCGCCGAAATGGCCGAGATCGGCATACATCGCCTCGCCGCCGGTGACGGCGAGGAAGGCCGCGCCCAGCATGGCGAAGCTGACATGCCAGCCCGCATGGACGAGGAAATCCACCGCGCGCCAGGGGTTGAGAGCACCGAGGATCTGAGGCGCGTGCCAGATGCCGCCGAGGCCCAGCAACGCGAGGACGATGAACCACACCACCATCACCGGGCCGAAGATGCGGCCGATGAAGGCGACGCCCTTGCTCTGGACCAGGAACAGCCCGACCAGGATCGCGATCGTGATCGGCAGGACGAGGTGATCGAGCCCGGGGGCCGCCACCTTGAGGCCCTCCACCGCGCTCAGCACCGAGATTGCCGGTGTGATCGCGCCGTCACCGTAGAGCAGGGCCGCGCCGATGAGGCCGACGACGAGGAGCGCGGCCTGCCGCGTGCCCGGCTTTGCATGGCGGGCGCCGAGCAGCGCCAGCATGGCAACGATGCCGCCCTCCCCCCGGTTGTCGGCCCGCAGGATCAGCACCGCGTATTTCAGCGAGACGATGAGGATCAGCGCCCAGAAGATGAGCGATACCGCGCCGACGACCGCGATGGCGGCCGGTGGACCGCCTCCGCTCGCCGCCCGCACAGCCTCCTTGAACGCGTAGAGGGGGCTCGTTCCGATATCGCCATAGACGATGCCGAGCGCTCCGAGGAGGAGGGGCAGGCTGGCGCGGGGCGCGACGCGCGCGTCCGTCGGCGCTCCATGAGCCGTTTCCTGGTGGGCCAATGGAGTACTCCTTGCACGGACAAGCCGAAGACGCTGGCATCCGCCGGATCGAACCCGAGTGTATCGAACCTAAGGGTAACGGACGGGCCGTCCATGGTGTATGGCCCCGCATCGCACAAGTGACGACATCGTGCGCGGTCCCTGGGCGAATCCCCGGTGGGACGAGACAGACTCGCCATCTCCGGAACGCTGATACTGTCGTCAGGCGGTAAGGTTTAACGAGCCGGCCTGTACCAGCCGCGCCAGAGCCTCCGGGCACTCGCCGTCACGGGCGATGCAGACGACCGGAACTGGCACATGGCGGGCGATGGCGTCGGCGACCGTCTCCGGCGACGTAGGAGCGCCGAGGCTTTCGCAGACGACGACGGCGAGCAGCCGCTGGCCGTGACAGCGCAGGGTCTCCGCCGCCGTCAGCGCATGGCTGATCGCCCCGAGATAGCTGCCGGAGACGAGGATCGTCGGCAGGGCCAGGGCCTTGAGCCAGTCGAGGCCCGTCGCCTCCGACGTCACCGGGCTCATCAGGCCGCCGACGCCTTCGATGACGATGATCGCCTCCGGGGCGCCCCCCTGGAGCCGGGCCTCGCACCAGCTCACGAGCTCGAAAAGGCTCAGGCTCCTCCCTTCGCGGGCGGCGGCGAGATCGGGGCTGAGCGGCGCGGCAAAACGCCAGGGCGAGCAGGCCTCCACCGTCTCGGCCGTCAGCGGCATCCCCTGTGCGTCCAGCAGGATCGCCGTGTCGCTCTCACGAAATGCCGGATCGCCGAAGGGCGGGACACCGCTCGCCAGAGGCTTCAGGGTCGAAACGGCGCAGTCCTGCGCGCGCAGGGCACGCGTCAGGGACGCGGTGACGTAGGTCTTGCCGATCTCGGTGCCGGCGCCGGCGACGAAGACGGCGCGCACGTCACTTCTCGACGAAAGCCTTCTCGATGACGTAGTGGCCGGCCTCACCATGGTTGCCTTCCACGTAACCGCCGCTGGTCAGCATCTCGCGGGTGTCGCGGATCATGTCCGGCGAGCCGCACAGCATGAACCGGTCGTTCTCCACCGACATCGGCGGCAGGCCGATATCCTCGAACAGCTTGCCGGAGGTCATCAGGTCGGTGATCCGGCCGCGGTTGCGGAAGGGCTCGCGGGTGACCGTAGGGTAATAGATCAGGCCGGCGGAGATGACCTCGCCGAGGAACTCGTGGTTGGGCAGGTCCTGCGTGATCGTCTCGCCATAGGCGAGTTCCGAGACCTGTCGGCAACCATGGACGAGAACGACCTTCTCGAAGCGCTCGTAGGTCTCCGGGTCCTTGATGATCGACATGAACGGCGCGAGGCCGGTGCCGGTGCCGAGAAGATAGAGGTTCTTGCCCGGCATCAAATTATCGAGCACCAGCGTCCCGGTGGGCTTCTTGCCGACGATGATCGGGTCCCCGACCTTGAGGTGCTGCAGCCGGGAGGTGAGCGGGCCGTTCTCGACCTTGATCGAGAAGAACTCGAGCTCTTCCTCGTAATTGGCCGAGACCACGCTGTAGGCGCGCAACAGCGGACGGCCCTCGACTTCGATTCCCATCATCACGAACTCGCCGTTGCGGAAGCGGAACGCGGGGTCACGGGTGGTGCGGAAAGAGAACAGCGTGTCGGTCCAGTGATGGACACTCAGTACACGCTCCTCGTTGAACTTGCTCATCGACGGGTCCGTCTCAAACTTCGCTTGCGAATCTCGGCCTTCAGCCGGGTCTTCTCGCACCTGCGGCACGCCCGTCAAGGCATAGCAGGCGCGCAGGCAGCGAAACCGCCAACTGTCTGGAATTGCTCTTACTTGAGGGCGGCGATGCCTCGGGCGATGCGACCTCGTCCCGATTCCTTCTCAGGATCATGCGGGAACGCAGGTGGGAAGGGCGTTCGCGGGGCTCCCGTGCCCTCACCGGGAGGGAGGGAGAGTGTCCGCCCAAGGCGGTGGGCTGCATCACGACGCGTGCCGCCCGCCTCATCGAGAGGCGGGCGGCGCTGATAGTCCTCGACCGGAGAAGGGCGATCGGCCCTCGGTTCAGGCGGCGCGCACCGTATGCAGGAACTTCTGCACCTCCGCGCTCAGCCGCTCCGCCTGCCGTGCGAGTTCCGACGAGGCGGTGAACACTTGGCTGGCGCCGGCGCCGGTCTCCTGCGCCGCACGGGCAACGCCGGTGATGTTGGCGCTGACCTCGCCGGTGCCGATCGAGGCTTGTGCCACCGAGCCCGCAATCTCCCGAGTCGCGGAATCCTGCTGCGCGACCGATGCGGAGATGGCGGCGGCCGTCTCGTCGATCCCGTGGATGGTCGAGGAGATCCCGTCGATGGCGCTGGCTGCCTGCCGGGTGGAGGATTGGATCGCCCCGATCTTCGCGGAGATTTCCGTCGTGGCCTTGGCGGTCTGGTTCGCGAGCTCCTTCACCTCGGAGGCCACCACCGCGAAGCCCCGGCCCGCTTCTCCGGCCCGCGCAGCTTCGATCGTCGCGTTGAGAGCGAGGAGATTGGTCTGGCCGGCGAGGTTGGAGATGAGGTTCACGACATCGCCGATGCTGGCGGCGACTTCGCGAAGTTCCGACACCGCCAGTGCGGTCTGCTCCGCCTCACGGACGGCGGCGGCGGTCATGTCCGCCGAACGTGCGACCTGACGACCGATCTCCGCCACCGAGGCGCCCAGTTGTTCGGCCGAACCGGCCACGGCGGTGACGTTGGCCGAAGCTTCCTCGGCGGCCGACAGAACCGCGCCGGACTGCGCCGACGTCTCCTCGGCGGAGGCCGTCAACTGCGAGGCGGTAGCCTGCATTTCGGTGGCCGCGGCGGACACCATGCTCACGATCCCGCCGACCGCCGCCTCGAACTCGTCGGCGAGGCTATGCATTCCGGACTTGCGTTCCGTCTCCGCGACGAGGCGCAGGCGCTCGGTTTCCGTCTCGAGGGCGCGGTTGCGGATCATGCCGTCCTTGAACACCTGCACCGCCGACGCCATGGCGCCGAGTTCGTCCGTGCGCGTCCGATCCGGGATCGCGACCTCGACATCGCCTGCTGCCAGCCGGTTCATCGCGTCCGTCATTCCGCGTATCGGCCGGGCGACCGCGATCATCGAGAAGAGGGCCGAGCCGGCCTGAAGGAGGATCGCTACACCACCGATCACGAGGCCCAGAAGGGTGGCGGTTTCCACGGCACCGGCCGACGACAGCCGCGCCTCGTCCGTGAAGCGCTGCGCATTGGACAGCGATTGCTCGATGGCGACGAGGGCCTTCTTGCGAACACCGTTCCGCTGTTCCCCCGTCAACGCCAGGGCCGCCTCGTCGGTCCTCTTGCGACCCTGTTCGTACGTAATGGTGGCTGCCGACTTGAGGGCGAGTTCCGTGAACTGCGCCAGCCCAGCATCGATATCCTTGAGGACGTCGGGCTTCAGGGCGATACGGATCGGTGCCTTGAGGCCTTCATGGGCTGAATCGAAGCGCGTCCTGATACGGCCGACGGCCTCCTTGTAGGCCTCTTCCGTTTCGGACAGGCGCGCGTCACGGAAGGCGACCTGAATCTGGGACAGGCCGAGCTGCGCGTTCTTGATGCCGTCGAGGATCGTCTGCTCTCGGCCAACGGCTTCGATAGAGCTCGTGATCCGCTGGTTTCCCATCCACTGGTTGGCGACCAATCCGACCGCCATTAGAATGCCAAGGCCTGAGAAAAACCCCAATTTCTTCGCGATCGACAACTTGAACATCGTTCAGCCTGAGTTCCGATGGGATGGGAGAATGTCGGAGGCCTTTTCACTGCTCTTGCCGACGGGAGGTTTCGCCTCCGATGTGCGTTATCGCCAATACGGGCTAAATATTTCTTAATTCGATCGCCTTTTCAGGCGATTACTGTTTTCCAAAGAATTACTCAGATAAAGCAGACTGAAACGACAGGCCAATGCTCTTTCCGCCGGGATCCCGGCTCCCCCACTCCAGACTCAGCCGTTCTGGAAGAAGGGGGATCATGCTCACCGTCATGATGTATCTGTCAGCAAGCCGCCAGAATTGGTCCGATCACCCCAACAGGGTTGATCTAGACGAAGTGGGGATCATTGCTGAGTGTTGCGGATGCTTGTCGATCTAATGGAGCGGACGCGCAGAGGCATCCATTCGTTGCTTCCCTCGAACAGAATCACGCTGACAAAGTGAGTGCTGGTGACTTGGTTCGGGCGAAAAATGACGGCGGCGCGGGCAATCGACGCCCGTTCCCGGTTTCGTCGTCTGACGTAAGTAGTTCGCATTGGCCAGCCAAAGCTTCACCTCGCTCTGGCCTCTAAACGGTCACCGGTTCGAGGACGCAGAACCGGTGACCACTTTTGCTGAACCTGCTAGCCGAAACCGGTCCGCGCCGGGGCTCGTCTCATGCCGAACCTGCTCGGGGTAGTCGTCTTGCGGTCAGAGAGGCTTCAGCCCGGCTTCGATCTCAGCGCGGCGTCCTTCGAGGAAGGGCGGCAAGGACAGGCGCTCGCCCAGAGTCTCCAGTGGCTCGTCGGCGGTGAAGCCCGGACCGTCGGTGGCGATCTCGAACAGGATGCCGTTGGGCTCGCGGAAGTACAGGCTTTTGAAATAGTAGCGGTCCACCGGGCCGCTGGAAGGCATGCGGCGCTGTTTCAGCCTGTCGGCCCAACCTGCGTAGTCCGCATCGGGGACGCGGAAGGCGACGTGGTGAACCGCCCCCGCTCCCTGGCGCGCGGGCGGCAGGTCGGGTTGGGCGATGAGGTGAAGCTCGGCACCGGCGCCACCGTCCCCCATCTGCCAGACGCGGACTTCGCCTTCCGGCAATTCATAGGTGCGGGATTGGCTCATCCCCAGTACGTCGGCCAGAACCGCCTCGGTCGCCTCGATCCGCGCAAGGCTCAGACGGATCGGCCCCAGACCGCGGATCTGCCGCTCTACCGGCACCGGGCTGGCGGGCCAGGGATGGGCCTCTCCCGCGCCACCGTCATCCATCAGCATCAGGCGCTGGCCTTCCCGATCCTCGAAATCCAGGGTGAGGCGACCGTCGCGCAGGACGGGCTCCTCGTGGATCACGCCGTCTCGCGCGAGATGCTCGCGCCACCAGGCGATCGTGCCCTCCCCCGAGACGCGGAACGCCGTCCGGACGATGCTGTCGGTGCCCCGGCGCTCGGGTGGCGCCGGCCAGTCGAAGAAGGTCATGTCGGTGCCGGGCGAGGCGACGCCGTCGGCGTAGAACAGGTGGTAGGCCGAGACATCGTCCTGATTCACCGTCTTCTTCACGAGCCTCAGCCCGAGGCTCCGCGTGTAGAATGCCGCATTGTCGGCGGCCCGCGCGGTGATGGCCGTGAGGTGATGAAGTCCGGTGAGGTGCATCAGCCTGTCCTTCGAATGACGAGGGAACGCTGACATGGGTCATCCGACGCCGGAATGCGATGCCCCTGCGTACCATCCGCGAAGGGAGCGTGCCCCTAGGCCGGGGCGGAATGCGCGATAGATCCCTCGCTCACCGACCATCGGAGTTCCCGCATGCCCCACCTGCTCTACGTCGAAGCGTCACCGCGCAAGGAACGCTCGGCATCGATCGAGGTCGCTCGCGCCTTCCTCGATGCCTGGCGTGCGACGCATCCGGAGGGCAAAGTGGACATGCTCGATGCCTGGAACACGGCGCTTCCGGACTTCGACGGGGAAGCGCTGGCGGGCAAGTACGCGGCCCTGGCGGGCGAAACCTTGAGCCCCGCGCAGGAGGAGGCCTGGGTGGCGATCCGCGCCCTTGCGGACAGGTTTCGCGCGGCGGACCTGATCCTGTTCGCGGTGCCGATGTGGAACTACACCATCCCCTACAAGCTCAAGCACTTGTTCGATCTGGTCTCCCAGAAAGATCTTCTCTTCACCTTCGACGAGCGCGGCCAGAACGGCATGCTCGATGCCACGGCCGTCGTCATCAATGCGCGCGGCGTCGCTATCGGCGCGGATTTCCCGGCCGAGATCTACGACCATCAATCGACCTACATGGCCACCTGGCTGCGCATGGTCGGCATCACCGACGTCCACCAGATCGCGGTCGAGAAGGGATTGATGGGAGCCGATCTCGACCGGCAATCCCGTGACGAGGCCCGCGCCAAAGCCGAAGCCCTGGCGCGAAGGCTGTAGGGCTACGCTTTCAGAAAGCGCCGGCCAGGAGGCCGAGACCGGCGGCCGCGAAGGCTGCGCCGGCGACACGTAGCGCCGGACGGCCACTCTGCTCACCGAGGCGGCCCATGCCGAGGCCGAGACCGAGACCCACGGCGTGGAGCAGGGCGGTGGCAGCGACGAAGCCGGCGCCGTAGGCAAGGCCCGAGGCCGCCTCCGGCATCTCGGCACCGTGGGCATGGCCGTGGAACACTGCGAAGACGCCCACGAGCGCCATGGCGGCCGCGACCGGCATCGTCAGGCGCAGGGCGACGGCGGCACCGAACACGGCGACGGACAAGGCGATGGCGGTCTCCACATGCGGAAGCGCCACACCGGACGCACCGAGCGCGCCGCCCACCACCATCATGCCGATGAACGACAGCGGGACGAGAAGGATCGCGCGGCCGCCGACCTGCGCGGCGACGAGGCCCACCGCCACCATGGCGAGCATATGGTCGAGGCCGGTGAGCGGATGGAGGAAGCCATGGGCGAGCCCCGACGCATCGCCCTGCCCGGTATGCGCCAGGGCGGGACCAGCCATGAGGCCGAATGCCAGACCCGGCAGAATTCGAACGAAACGCGTCATCCCTACTCTCCCCGAAGCCCCGAAGGCCATCACCCGTCCTGAATGCAGGACGTGATCGGTCCTGGCAACGGTCGTGCCGACGCGACGGCGGGCAGAATCAGGTAGACTTGGCAGGACGGTGACGTCCCCCGATGCGTGGGGCGCGAAAGGCACCCGATCCGGGGCCCGGCCGACACGCCGCGAGGCATGCGAATCCTACAGGAAATCGGTGGGCCGCCCCGCCGCTACAACGAGCATCCTGCCGTCGGCGAAGGTGCGGGCGCCGGCGCGGCGGATATCCGCCTGGGTTACGTTCGTCACCATTTCGTTGCGGCGGGCGAAGTAATCCATCCCCAGCCCTTCGAAGGAGATCTGCACGAGCTGATGCGCGATCTTGGTCGAGGTGTCGAAGCCGAGCGCATAGGAGCCGGTGAGATAATCCTTGGCCTTCTGCAACTCCTCGTCGGACGGACCGTCGCTGATGAGCCGGCCGATCTCGTCGCCGATCACCGACAGGGCTTCACCGACGCGCTCGTTCTTGGTGGCCGTGTAGCCCCAGGTCATGGCGCTGGCGCGGTGGCTGACGAGGGAGGTGCCCACGGAATAGGCCAGTCCCCGCTTCTCGCGCACTTCCTGGAACAGGCGTGAAGTGAAAGAGCCGCCGCCCAGAATATGGTTGAGCACATAGGCGGGGATGAAATCCGGGTCCTTCCACGGCACGCCGCCCATGCCGAAGCGCAGGACCGATTGCGGCACGTCGATATCGACGACGACGCGGCGACCGAGCTGGCCGACCTGCGTCTGCGGCACGGTATTCAACGGTCCGGCCTCGTCGAGCACGCCGAAAGCGCGGTTGAGGGCATCGGCCAGACGGTCGGAATCGATGGCGCCGACGGCGGCCACCTTGAGTCCACCGCGGCCGATGAGTTGCCGATGCATCGCCACGAGGTCGTCACGGGTGATGGCTGCGATGCTCTCCGGGGTGCCGGAGGACGGCCGGGCATAAGGATGGCCCGCATAGGCCTCGGCGAAGAAACGGCGTGAGGCCATCACGCCCGGATCGTTCTGCTGGTAGCGCAGGCCGGCGAGGGTCTGGGCACGGACCCGCTCGATGGCGTCGGCGTCGAAGCGCGGCTTGGCCAGCGCGAGGGCCAGGAGATCGATGGCCTCGTCGGCGTGCTTGACCAGCATCTTCAGGGAGCCGCCGACCGCATCGGCGCCGGCATGGAACGACAATTCGATGGCCCGCGCGGCCAGCCGCTCCTGGAAGGCGTCGGAGGACAGATCGCCTGCGCCCTCGTCGAGGAGGCGGGCCAGCATCTGGGCGACGCCGCCCTTGCCCTCGGGATCCTGCGCGGCACCGCCCTCAAAGGTGAATGCCAGGGCAATCATCGGCACCACGGGCGATTCCACGTGCCAGGCTTCGATCCCGGCAGCGGCGGCCACCGGAAGCGCCACCGTGGGAGCGTCAGTGCCGCGGGCGGTGGTATCGACCAGATTGGCTTCGACCGAGTTCATGAGAACCTCATTCTTTTTCTGGGCGCCCGGGCCGGCATCAGCGGGATCGCGCAAGGGCTCGCCTCACGCAGCGGCGGCGTCGGGATCGCGCGTCTTCGTCAGGTATCCGGTCACGGAGCGGGCGGGGATCAGGTAGCGCTCGGCGACGGCGGCGAGCCGGGCCTGCGTGACCCCCTCGATATCCGAGGGCCAGCGACGGACCTCCTCGATGCTCTCGCCAATCGCGAGGGCCGAGCCGTAGATTCGGGCCAGCGAGGATTGGCTGTCGGAAGAATAGACTGTTTCGGCCACGAGCCGGGTCTTGGCCCGCTCGATCGCCTCCGGGCCCAGCGCTTCGGAGGGAACGCGGCGCAGGACGCGGTCGACCTCCTCCTCCAGCCGCTCCAGGCTGACGCCCTCGGCCGGGATGGCGTAGACCGAGAAGCGGGTGTCATCGATGGCCGAGCCCATGTACCAGGCACCGGCATTCACGGCGACGCCGAGTTCCATCACCAGCTTGCGGTAGAGGAACGAGGTCGAGCCGCCGCCCATCACCTCGGCCAGGAGTTCCAGGGCATGGCACTCGCCGTCGCGGGCGGTCATGCAGGACGGGGTGAGGTAGAGGCGCTGCAGGGTCGGCTGCTCCACCTTCGGATCGGCGACGCTGAGGCGGCGCAGGGCGCGGGGCTCCGGCTCCTTGGCGCGGACCCGCACCGGCCGCGATCCGCGCGGCGTCACGAGGCCGTAGGTATCGTCGGCAAGGCGGCGAACCTCATCGGGCGTCACGTCGCCGGCGACGACGAGGATCGCGTTCTCGGGGGTGTAGAAGCGGTTGTAGTAATCCAGGGCGTGGGTGCGGTTGAGATCCTCGATCTCGTGCATCCAGCCGATGATCGGCGTGCCGTAGGGGTGATGCACGAACAGCGAGGCAGCCATGGCCTCCGAGAGCTGCGCCGACGGATCGGTCTCGACCCGCATGCGGCGCTCTTCCAGCACCACGTCGCGCTCGGGCGCCACGACGGAATCTTCGAGGACGAGACCGGTCATGCGGTCGGCCTCGAACTCCATCATGGTCTTGAGATGGTCGCGGGCGACGCGCTGGAAATAGGCGGTGTAATCGTAGGAGGTGAAGGCGTTCTCCTGCCCGCCGAGGCCGGAGACGGCCTGCGAGAACGCGCCGACCGGGTGCTTCTCGGTGCCCTTGAACATGAGGTGTTCGAGGAAATGCGCGATGCCGGACTGTCCGATCGGATCATCGGCAGAACCGTTGCGGTACCACACCATGTGAGTCACCACCGGGGCGCGGTGATCGGGCACCACCACGACGTCGAGGCCGTTATCGAGGGCGAAGGCGGAGACTTCGGGACCACCTGCCTCGGACCGGCCGAAGGGCGCAGCCTCGGCCCGGCCCGCATGGCCGTAGCGGCGGTTGAGCGAGAACCCGGGCGTATCCTTACGCAGCAGATGCATCGTCTTTTCCTTGATACGTCGGCCACACGTGACCGCCCGTCATGAGCGCAATGCCTCTTGCGCACTCCTCGGATGCCGTGAGCCCGAGGAACGAAGTCAGGGCAAATCCCGTACCGACACCGGCCGGGCGTTACCCTCGCCCTCTCGAAGAGCCGGACCAGGCAGGTCCGAGATTCGAACGCGCCTAACGTCCCCGGATGTAGGCACCCGGATCGGCTTCTTCACGCTCGCGCGAGGGATTGTTGATCGGGTCGCTGTTGTTCCGGGCGACCGCCTTCGGAGCCTTGCGGTATCCGTTCGGCGGATCGGTCAGCGTATCGCGATCGGGCTCGACGAGAATCGGCTCGGCCTTCTCCTCGCGCTTGCCGAAAATGTCGAAGGGACTCCAGATCGAAGACGAAGCACCGTCGCTTTCGGGACGACCCGGCTCGGTACGCACGCTCGCGTCGGCACGGCGACCACCCCGCATCTCGTCGAGCGAGAGCGTCATGTTGTTGTCGTCCATCCGCCCCTGTGCCCCGCGGGAGATCGGCTTCCTCGCGTCGGCGAGTTCGCGCTCGCGTTGGACGATCTCGGGATCCTTGGGCCATTGCGGCGTGGCGGTGGCGGCGCGCGGCGGCGGCAGCGCCTTGCCGTCGAGCTTGGGCGGCATCACCAGGGGCGCCCGCTCACGGTAAGTGATGGCCGGCTTATCGGCCTCGATCAGGCCCATGCTGCTCAGGGTGTCGCGCATGAACACGCCCTGCTGCGCCTGCGCGCCACTCGCGGCGAGGAGTCCGGTAAGGCCCAGGATGAACCCACGATGCCCGATCATGCTGCCCCCAAATTACGCCGGCTCGCAGATTGCGCCGGCTCGAATGCGTGCCTGCCCGGAAGGCACCGGCGTTCGTTGGTCGATGCCGATCCTGCCCTCGTGGCCTGACGGCGGTTTCAGGCGATCGTATGGCGCCTTGACCGCAGCGCACCAGCCTCACGGAGATAAGGATCCGTATTGTGGTTTACGGAACACAGCCACGCGAATCTTCAGGCCTCGCCGGGCGAGGCCCCGTCGCGAGGGCGCCGGACCGGGATCAGGCTGTCGATGAGGAGGCCGACCACACCGGCGACGATGGCCGCATCGGCGATGTTGAAGACGTACCAGGACCATGCTCCTGCATGGAGGTGGACGAAGTCGAACACCGCGCCGTAGGCCGCACGGTCGATGGCGTTGCCGATCGCCCCGCCCGCGATGAGGCCGAGGGCGGCGGCCAGGAGTGCCGACGAGGCACGGCGCATCCAGGCGATCATCCCGATCGAGGCCGCCACGGAGACTGCCACCAGGATCCAGCGACCCAGGCCGCCATCCTGCTGAAACAGACCGTAGGAAATCCCGCGATTCCACACGACGACGAAATCCACGAAGGCGGTCAGGTGCCAGGGCTGCGTCAGCACCAGGTCGGTGCCGAAATAGAGCCAGAGCTTGGAAGCCTGATCGAGGACGAGGGTGGTCAGGAGGACGACGGTACCAAGGCGGAAGGAGGTCATGGCCACACTCGTCCCTTTCCCGGTCGCGAACGAGGTCGGCCCTCGCCTGAGCTTAGGTCAGGTGAGGGACGCGCCGCGTCGCTCGGAGACGGCGCCCGCTCCTCCGGTCGCTTCATGACCGGCCTCCCACGGAAAAGAGGGATGGCCGCCCGGCGCATTCGGATCACGCCGCCCCCGCCCCGCCATGGACGGCGTCCCACTCGCGCAACGCCTGGGCATCGCGCGGCGTCACGTCCGGATAGGCGGGATCGGACCCGACAGTCTCCGAGACCCGCCACGACCGGGCGCATTTCCGTCCCTGGGCAAGTCCTGGGACCAACGCCACGCCCCGCACGTCATCGAGCCGGAAAGCGTCGGCCGGCCCCTCCCCCGTCTCGATGGTGATGCCGGAGGTGATGCAGACTTCCGAGAAGTCGATTCCGTCGAGGGCCGTGAGCAGGTCGGGATCGGCGATGAACACGGTCGGCGCCGCCTCGAGACTCGCTCCGATGCGCTTGGCTGCGCGCTCGATTTCCAGGGCGCCGGTGACGACCCGGCGGACGCGGCGGATCTTCTGCCAGCGCTGAGCCAATGCGTCGTCGCGCCAGGACGTCGGCGTTTCGGGCAGGGTCTCGAGATGGACCGAACCGACGGCTGACGGATAGCGATCGAGCCAGGCCTCTTCCGCCGTGAAGGCGAGCACGGGCGCGAGCCAGATCGTCACCCGGCGGAAGGTTTCGTCGATCACCTGCAGGGAGGCACGGCGGACCTGCGACGAGATCGGGTCGCAATAGAGCGCGTCCTTTCTCACGTCGAAATAGAAGGCCGAGAGATCGCCGGTCATGAATCCGTTGAGCAGGGCCACCACGCGCTTGGTGTCGAAGCTGGCGTAGGCCTCGCGGATCTCACCGTCGAGCTCGCAGAGGCGATGCAGGATGAGCCGCTCGAGTTCGGGCAGCTTGGCATGGGGCACGGCCGGCCCGGCCTCGAAATGCGCCAGCGAGCCGAGCATCCAGCGAAGCGAGTTGCGCAGCTTGCGGTAGGTCTCGGCGAAAGTCTTGATGATCTCGGGGCCGATGCGCAGGTCGTCGGCATAGTCCGAGGCCGCGACCCACAGGCGGAGGATATCGGCACCGGAATCCTTGATGACGCTTTGCGGCGCCACGACGTTGCCCTTGGATTTCGACATCTTCAGCCCCTTGGGGTCGAGGACGAACCCGTGAGTGAGGACGATGTCGTAGGGCGCACGTCCCCTGGTCCCGCTCGATTCGAGCAGCGAGGACTGGAACCAGCCGCGATGCTGATCGGAGCCTTCGAGATACATCACCGTGTCGAGGCCGCCGTCTCGCTTACGCACGACACCCGACAGGCCGGGAAACATCTCAGGGTCGTCGAGCACGAAAGCATGCGTCGAGCCGGAATCGAACCACACGTCGAGGACGTCGGTCACCTTCTCGTACTCGGCCGGATCGTAATCCGGGGCTAGGAAGCGAGCGCCGTCGACATCGGTGAACCAGGCATCCGCCCCTTCCGCCTTGAAGGCTGCCGCGATGCGGGCATTCACGGCCTCGTCGCGCAGGACCTCGCTGGTGCCGCGCTTGACGAAGACGGTGATCGGCACGCCCCAGGCGCGCTGGCGCGACACCACCCAGTCCGGGCGGTTGGCGACCATGCCGTTGATGCGGTTCTTGCCCTGGGTGGGCACCCATTGCGTCTCGTCGATGGCCTTCAGCGCCACGTCGCGCAGCGTCTTCTCGCCGAGCGCCTCCACCGGCCTATCGAGGGCGATGAACCATTGCGGCGTGTTGCGGAAGATCACCGGCTTCTTCGAGCGCCAGGAATGCGGATAGCTGTGCTTGAGCGTGCCACGCGCGACCAGGGAGCCGGCCTCCGTCAATGCGGCGATGACCGCCTTGTTGGCGTCTCCCTTGTCGCCCTTCGGAGTCAGAACGAGTTTTCCCGTGAAACCGGGCGCCTCTTCGGTGAGCGCCCCGTCGGCATCGACGGTGTAGGGGATACGGGTCTCGATGCCGCGCTGGGCAAGGGCCCGGCCATTGGCCGTCCAGACCTCGAAATCCTCGCGGCCATGGCCCGGCGCCGTATGGACGAAGCCTGTACCGGCCTCGTCGGTGACGTGGTCGCCGTCGAGGAGGGGTACCGCGAAATCGTAGCCGGGGACGTGCCCGGCAAGCGGATGCGAGAGGGTGAGGCCGCCAAGCTCAGCGGCCGTGACGTCCCGGACACGCTCGAACTTCTCCACGCGGGCCGAGGTAAAGACCCCGGCGGCCAGGCTATCGGCCAGGATATAGCTGTCGCCGGTCTTGGCCCAATTCTCTTCGGCGGCCTGAGTCACCCGGTAGAGCCCGTAGGCGACGCGCTTCGAATAAGCGACGGCGCGGTTGCCCGGCATCGTCCAGGGGGTCGTGGTCCAGATCACGATCCGCGAAGCGGCCAAGTCATCGGGCGCGCCTGCGGTGAGCCGGAACGCCGCGAAGATCGTGTCGCTGACATGGTCCTCGTATTCGACCTCGGCCTCGGCCAGGGCGGTCTTTTCCACCACCGACCACATCACCGGTTTCGAGCCGCGATAGAGCTGCCCTGTCATGGCGAAGGTCATGAGTTCACGGGCGATGGCGGCTTCCGCCGGAAACGCCATGGTGGCGTAGGGGTGCTCCCAATCGCCGGTGACGCCCAGGCGCTTGAACTCGGCGCGCTGCACGTCGAGCCAATGCGCGGCGAATGTCCGGCACTCCTGGCGGAACTCGATGACCGGAACGTCGTCTTTGTTACGGCCCTTGGCACGGTACTGTTCTTCGATCTTCCACTCGATCGGCAGGCCGTGGCAGTCCCATCCCGGAACGTAATTGGCGTCGTAGCCGAGGGCGCCTTGGCTGCGGACGATGACGTCCTTCAGGATCTTGTTGAGCGCCGTGCCGATATGGATGTTGCCGTTGGCATAGGGCGGCCCATCATGGAGCACGAATTTCGGCCGGCCGGCCGCCTTCACGCGGATCTGGCCATACAGGTCGATGGCGGCCCAACGCTCCAGCAGGTGAGGCTCGCGCACCGGCAATCCGGCCCGCATGGGGAACTCGGTCTTGGGCAGGAACAGGGTCTGCGAATAGTCGCGGGCGGGCAGGCCGGCGTCGGTGGCTGTCGAATCGGTCATGGAATCTTCTGCGAAACGGTGCGCTGATCTTCAAGACGGTCGGCATTGGGCCGATGTCGGCGAACGGAGGCGGTGCGACCGCCCTCCCGGCTCCCGCTCGGGCCGCCGCAGCGGCCTTCAGGCGGAGGCCGGGCTCGTAATTCGAAGGCGGCTCGCGCCGCGCGGGACGTCAAGAACGCGCATTCCCGGCTTCTAGCAGCGCCGGACGGCAGAAACCAGCAGCGGTGCGAGAGTCAACGGGCAATCGCTTGAAGCCATCCCAATGCGCCTCTCATCTCCTCTTCCTGGACCCGGTCCACCATGGAACCGCGAGCGCCCGGCGGGATCGATGCCACCTTTTCGAAGCTCGGCCGTTATCAGTCTATGCGTGACGGCGCGCCGTCCTTGTCGAGGACGGCGCCGATCCGAACGCTCGAAGCCGAACCGGCCGCGAACATGCGGCCGGTTTAGGAACGAAAGAGAAGGAAAGCCGTCATGAAGAAGGCATTGCTTGCTGCCACCCTCGTCCTATCCGCCTTTGCGCTGTCGGGCGCGGCCGAGGCCCAGGGCCTTCCCGGTGGTGTCCGTCGCGGCGCGGCCGAGGGTGACCGGGTCGGCGGACCGATCGGTGGCATCGTGGGTGGCGCGGTCGGCGGCGCAGTCGGGACCGTCAACGGCGCGCTCGGGATCGATCCGGGTCGCAGGGCCTACCGGACGCGCATGAATTCGCGTCGCCACTACCGCAACCACCACCACCGCCGCTGAGGCGAATCCGAACCGGCCTTCCCGCGACAGGGAAGGCCGGCGGGCTTTTCTGCAACGCTCGCCATTGGTTTAAGAGTGTCTTTATGGAGGTGTGGCAACGTCGGTCCGACGATACCGAGGGACCGTCTGCGAAATGGCAAAATGGATTCCGCTAACGGCCCTTTTCGGTCTCGTCTGCCTCATGGTGATCCCGACACCAGGCGTCATCGGTATCCTGATCGGGAGCGCCTGCGCCTTCGCCATCATCGTCAGCGCCATCATCATGATGATCGACCGGCTTGCCGGACGTCTCGCGCGCCGGTTGGAGCGCCGCAAGCTGCGGCGCGCGCCCAAGCCTAAGCTGGGTGTCCACGCGAACTCGGGCATCGCCAGAAAAATCTGAGGGCGCTCCTCAGTTCGGCACGCGCAGGTTTCCACCCCAGTGACGCGTCACCGATTCGCTGACCGAAAAGTAGAACCCCATAAGGTTCAGTCGAGGCGGTCTGCCTGGATCGGCACGACCAGCGCATCGGGCTCGTCGTCGTCGAGTTCGATATCCGAGTCTCCGTCGACCTCGTGGCCAGTGACGCCGGACACGTCGGCGAGGTTGCGGGCGGCCTTGCGCAAGAGCTTGCGCAGGCGACGCCGCTCCTTGCCGTCGAAACCGTCGAGCATTTCGGCTTCGACATCGTCCCAGATGCGCTCGATGGCCTCCGCCTTGGCGAGGCCCGTATCGGTAAGCCGCACGCGCACGACGCGACCATCCCCGGCTTCTGCACGACGCTCGACGAAACCAAGGGCCGCGAGGCGCGAGATCGTCTTGGAGGCGGTGGGCGGACGAACCCTCAAAGTGGCGGCCAGATCTCCCATGGTCATGGTTCCGGCAACAGCCAGTGCCTGCACCACTTGTTCCTGTCCGGCGAATAGATCGAGGGCGGCCAAGCGGTCGCCGACTCTGGAACGATGCAGCCGCGCGGCCTGAACCAGGGCCCAGCCGACACTCTTCGAACCGGGAGGACGGATACGCTTGTCGGACTTGCCCATCGTCTGCTCGCTATCCCTATCGGCCTCGCCGAGCTTGCCTGTTTCGGATTTGTCCATTGCGGACTTGCCCGAGGGTGAGGCCTTGCCGGACGACACCGTCCCTCGCTGATCAGCCGAAACCATCGCCGCCCGACTCCACACTTGCAGACAGCCACGCTCTTCCCGCACGGCCAGATGGCACAGGCGGGATCAGCGGGCTATTTGGGCGCATGTGGCGTCCGGCTCGTGAAGCTGGGATGACAGTCGGCTTAAAGCTGGGATGACAGTCGGCTTAAATTCGCGCCAAATCGACGGTCGGCAAAGGACTCTTCGCCGACCGGCTCCGTGCTGAGGTGGTCCGAACCTATGCGGAGGCCTCAGCAGGGCATCAGGCTCCTGATCTGCTGAAGGATGTCCTCTCCGGTGCAAGGCCTGGAGATGAAGCGGGCGCCTGCGGGAATCCGCTCCGGATCAGGCGCGGCGCGGCCAGACACGATGACGATCGGCAAAGTCGGCCGGGCCTCCGACACCGCGTTGGCGAGTTCGAACCCGTTGACCTTGCCCGACAATTCCACATCCGTGATCAGCCCGCAGATATCGGGCCGGGCCTGCAGGATGCCGAGGGCGCGTTCCGCAGACGCGCATTGCACCGTCTCATAGCCGCCATCCTCGAGGACATCCCCGAGGTCCATGATTGTCAGGGCTTCATCCTCGACGAGGAGGATCACCGGCCTGTCGTCGTCCGAGCGCGTCGTCTCATTCACCACGATGCCCACCCTTCACCGTTTGACCCAACCTGATCCAACGATAAACATCCGTTCAGGTTGCAGGGTGGAAGCGGACAGATTTTCAGCTCTGCGCCTCAGCGTCGACCGATGCCCGGACCACATGGGTCACGGCTTCGCAGAGCCGGTCGAGATCGCCCGGCGCGATGGTCAGGGCCGGCGTCAGGTAGACGATGTCGCCGAAGGGACGAACCCAAACCCCCTGCTCCACGAAGCGCGCCTTGAGCGCAGCGAGATCGGGTGCGCGTGCGAACTGGACGGCTCCGATGGCGCCGAGAACGCGGATGTCGGCGATACCGGCGAGGCCGCGAAGGCCGGAGAGCCCATTACGCAGGCGAAGCTCGATCGCCCGCGCCTGATCCAGGCGCGGCTCGGTCTCGAACAGGTCGAGGCTAGCATTGGCGGCGGCGCAGGCGAGAGGGTTAGCCATGAAGGTCGGCCCGTGCATCAGCGCCGCAGCGGGATCGTCGGACAGGAAAGCCTCGAAGACCGGACGCCGCGCGATCGTCGCGGCCAGCGCCATGGTGCCACCGGTAAGCGCCTTGGACAGGCAGAGGATGTCGGGCACGATTCCGGCCTGCTCGCAGGCGAACAGGGTGCCGGTGCGGCCGAAACCCGTGAAGATCTCGTCGGCGATGAGAGGCAGTCCATGCCGCTCGGCCGCCCGCGCCACCCGTGCCAATGTCTCGGGCGCGTGCATCACCATGCCGCCGGCCCCCTGGACCAGGGGCTCGACGATGATCGCCGCGAGGGTAGCGCCATGCAGGGCCAGGGCGCGGTCGAGGGCGTCGGCGGTGGCGTCGTCGCGCGGAAGATCGCAGAAGACCTGGGCAGGCAAATAGGCGCCGAAGCGCCGGTGCATGCCCTCTTCCGGGTCGCAGACCGACATCGCCCCCATCGTGTCGCCATGGTAGCCGCCACGGAAGGCGAGGAAGCGGCTGCGTCCGGCGATGCCCCGGTTGAGCCACATCTGCGCCGCCATCTTGAGCGCCACCTCCACCGCCACCGAGCCGGAATCCGTGAAGAACACGTGGTCGAGGTCGCCCGGCGCCAAGGCGGCGAGGCGGGACGCCAGGCGCTCGGCCGGCGCATGGGTCAGCCCGCCGAACATCACATGGGGCATGGTGTCGAGCTGGGCCGCGACCGCGTCGCGGATGTGGGGATGGTTATAGCCATGGACGGCGGTCCACCACGACGCGATACCGTCGATGAGTTCGCGTCCGTCGGCGAGCACGATCCGCGAGCCGGAGGTGCGCACGGCTTCGAGCGGAGGCGCCGCATTCCTCATCTGCGTATAGGGCCGCCAGAGGGAGTTTTTCGGAAGCGCGGGCGGAGGTGAGGCAGGCATGGGTCGGGGGATGAGCGCGCGAGGCCGAACGGTCAAGGGAGCGAGCCGCAACCCGATCTGAAAGCCGCCGGAGGCAGGGTCGGTGACCGGCCTTCCAAAGGGATCCGGTTTTTCTCCGGGACCATCCTATGCCTCTCACGAGACCCGAGTTCGTCCCCGGCACAGTTCCTCACGCTTCACGCCCCAGCCTCATCGAAAGGAATCGGCCGCGCGAGTGGTCGCGCCACTCGCTTGACATCGCGATGGCGCGGGCTTCCTTCCCGCTCCCATGTCCGACCTCGACCGCCCCACCAGCCTCGAAGCGTTCGCCCGCGACCATCTCGCCCGCCTCGACGAGACCTCCCTGCGCCGGCATCTCAATCCCACCACGCGTGGCCCGCAGGCGGCGGCGACGCGGCACGGGCGCAGCCTCGTCTCGTTTTCCTGCAACGATTATCTCGGCCTTTCGCAGGATCCGCGGGTCATCGCAGCGGCCCAGGCTGCGACCGCGCGTTACGGCACAGGCGCCGGCGCCTCCCGTCTCGTCACCGGCAGCCACCCGCCCCTCGCCGCCCTGGAAGAGCGCCTCGCCGCCCATAAGGGGACGGAGGCGGCTCTCGTCTTCGGTAGCGGCTATCTCGCCAATCTCGGCATCGTCTCCGGGCTCGCCGGCCCGCGCGACCTGATCCTCGTGGACGCACTCGGCCATTCCTGCCTCTGGGCGGGTGCGCGGCTCTCCGGCGCGAAAGTGATGCGGTTCGCCCATAACGATATCGGCGATCTCGAAGCGCTCCTGACCAAGCACCGCTCTCGCCACCAGCACGCACTGATCCTCACGGAGCGCGTCTACAGCATGGACGGCGACCGGGGGCCGATCACCGACATCCTGACTCTCGCCGACGCGCACGATGCCTGGACCCTGGTGGACGACGCCCACGGCCTCGGCGTCATCGGGGAGGACGCGCGGGCGCCCCTCGAAATGGGCACCCTGTCGAAGACGCTCGGCTCCTATGGCGGCTATCTCTGCGCGTCCCGCGCCGTGGTCGACCTGATGACGAGCCGCGCCCGGAGCTTCGTCTACACCACCGGCCTGCCGCCGGCTTCGGCCGCCGCCGCCCTGGCCGCCCTCGATATCGTCGAGGCCGAACCGGATTTCGCCGCGCGCCCCCTGACCCTCGCCCGCCGTTTCACCACGCATCTGGGCCTGCCCGAAGCGCAGAGCCCCATCATCCCCATTCTCGTCGGCGAAGCGGACGCCGCGCTCGGCCTCTCGGCCGCTTTGGAGGAACGGGGCTATCTCGTCGTCGCCATCCGCCCGCCAACGGTCCCGGCCGGGACGGCGCGGCTGCGAGTGGCGTTCTCCGCCGCGCATACGGAGGCGCAGGTGGAGGGGTTGGCCAACGCGGTAAGGGGACAATGGCCACGAACCCTCCCCCCTTTCCGGGAGAGGGTTCGCTAGACCTACGCCGCAGCGGTGGCCTCGCCGCCGGCCCGCTCGTGCGCGAGCTTGACCACGCCGACCTGATCCACCTTGCCGGTACCCAGCATCGGCAGCTTGTCCAGCACCACCACTTCGGCCGGGATGGCAATCTCGGTGGCGCCCTTGGCCTTGGCGAAGGCCTGGTAGGCGGGGCGGGTGGCGTCCTTGCGCTCCGTGAACAGGATCAGCCGCTCGCCCTTTCGCGCATCCGGCACCGCCGCCACCGCACTCGGTGTATCCGGCCAGAGCTCGCCGGCAATGGCCTCGATGCCGGCGAGCGACACCATCTCGCCGGCGATCTTGGCGAAGCGCTTGGCGCGGCCCTTGATCGTGACGAACCCTTCCGCGTCGATGGCGACGATGTCGCCGGTATCGTGCCAGCCCTCCGGCGGCGCTTCCAGCACGCCGGGCTTCTCCGCCCTGAGATAGCCGAGCATCACGTTCGGGCCCTTCACCGAGAGACGGCCGCCCTCCTCGATACCGGGCACCGGTTCGAGGCGGGATTCGATCCCCGGCAGGAGCCGGCCGACTGTACCGAAGCGGTTGAACATCGGCGTGTTGAGGGCGACCACCGGCCCGCATTCAGTGACGCCGTAGCCTTCGAGGATGCGCAGGCCGAACTTCTCGCTCCAGGTTTTCCGGGTCGCCTGCTTCACCGCCTCGGCCCCGGCCACCACGTAGCGGAGCGAGCGCAGGTCGTAGGAATGAGCAGTCTTGGCGTAGCCGGAGAGGAACGTGTCGGTGCCGAACAGGACGGTGGCATTCGAGCCGTAGATCAGTTCCGGAACGATCCGGTAATGCAGCGGCGACGGGTAGAGATAGACCGGGACGCCGGACACCAGGGGCAGGATCAGGCCCGCCGTCAGTCCGAAGGCATGGAACACCGGCAACACGTTGAACACCTTGTCGCTCGGCCCGAAATCGATACGAGCCGCGACCTGGGCGGTGTTGGCGAGCATGCAGCGATGGGCGAGCACCACGCCCTTGGGTGTGCCCTCCGAGCCCGAGGTGAACAGGATCGCCGCCGGATCGTCGCCGCTCCGCGCCACGAGGGGCTTGCGGGGGCTGAGGAAGCCCCGGATCTTGTCGCCGGCGGTAATGCTGGCGCGAATATCTTCCAGATAGACGAGCTTCACCTTGCCCTGGATGGCCTCGATCAGGCCGCCGAGGCGGCCCTTCTCGATGAAGGCGCGTGACGTGAGGATGGTGTCCACCTCCGCCGCCGAGCAGGCCGAGAGGACGTTGGCAGGGCCGGCCGAGAAGTTGATCATCGCCGGCACGCGCCCGGCGCTGGCCAGGGCGAAGAAAGTCACGGCCGCGCCGTTGGCATTGGGCAGCATCAGCCCGATGGCCTTGCCCTCGGCGGCGAGCGGCATCAGCTTCCGGCCGAGGATGTTGGCGCCCATCACGAGGCGCGAATAGCTGAGCGTGCCCGTGACCGGGTCCTCCAGCGCGGTGCGACGCCAGCCATGGTCGGCACCGGCCTGGATGAGGGCACTCATCACGCTACGGTCGATGAAGGCGGTGTCGAAGACGAGATCGGACATGATGTCGTAGAGTGCCGCTCCTGCCGCGCGCCGCCGGTTCTTGCCCTTCAGCGCGGGATCGACGGTAAGCGCCACCGGCGACATCACCGTGACGATGACCTTCGGCCACCAGCGGCGGCGGACCTGATTGCGGGAGAGGCGCGAGAAGGCGGTCTTCTCCAGCCCCTCGATCTTCACCGGCACCACCTTGGCCCCGGATTTCTCGGCAATGAGGCCGGCGCCGTCATAGACCTTCATCAGGCTGCCCGTGACGGTGAGGCGGCCTTCGGGGAAAATGATCAGGGTCTCGCCGTTCTTGACGGCATTGATGAGCGTGCGGGTGGCCAGCGGCCGGGTGGGGTCCAGCGGCATCGCCTTGGTCACCCGCAGGAAGGGCTTCACCCACCAGCGCTGCGCTATGCCGTGGTCGACGGCGAAGACCGGCTCCTTGTCGAGGAGCGAAAGGGCCAGCGGTGCATCGAGAAACGAGACGTGGTTGAGGGCGATGATGGCGTTGGGGCCGGCCTTCTCGACATTCTCCAGGCCCCGCACTTCGAGCCGGTAGAAGGCGCGGAACAGGATCGAGAGGAAGTCGCGGAAGGCGCTCGTCGGCATCACCTTCAGGACGATCACGCCGGCGGCGAGGTTGGCGACGCCGATGAGGGTGAGGAGCGAGGCCATCGACCAGCCCGCGCCCTGCAAGGCAGCGAGGCCCAGCGCCCCGGTGACCATGAAGGCGGCGGTGAGCACGTTGACGGCGCCAATGACGCGGGCGCGCTTGTCCTTGTCGGTCCAGGCCTGCACGGCGGCGAAGGAGGGCACGATGTAGAGGCCGCCCGCGATGGCGAGGCCGGCGAAGGACGCCGCCACGCGAAGGCCCGTCCCGGTGGAGAGGAAGGCGCCGGCCCCCATCACCTCGCCGGAGACCGGCGGCAGGTGCGAGATGGTCCAGGCGAGGTCGAGGGCGAACAGGCCCATGAACAGAGCGCCGATCGGCGTCGGCAGCAGGACGATGCGTCCGCTGGCGAGCCAGGAGGCCAGCGCCGAGCCGATGGCGATGCCAACCGAGAAGATCGCGAGCAGCAGGGTCACCACCGTCTCCGAGCCGTTCAGGCTCTCGCGCACCAGCACCGGCAGCAGGGCGAGCACCACGGCGCCCACCAGCCAGAACCAGCTGACGATGAGCGAGCCGCGCCACAGCCGGGTATCGGCATAGAGGTCACGCAGCAGGGCCACGGTGGAACGGGCGACGTTGGGATCGATCCTGAGCGTCGGCGCCGCCTCGCCGGTGGAGGGGATCTGTCGGGCCGAGAGCCAGCACAGGATCGCGAACACCATGATCAGGGCGCTGAAGGCCAGCGCATCGCCGCCGAGCGCGCTGGCGAAGCCGGCCACGATGGTGCCGAGCAGGATGGCGAGGAAGGTCGCCGCCTCGACCAGCGCATTGCCGGCGGTGAGCTCGTTGCGCTTCAGGTGGTCGGGCAGGATGCCGTATTTGATCGGGCCGAACAGGGCCGCCACCGTGCCGAACAGGCCGAGCGCCACGAACAGGACCGGCACGGAATGGAGGAAGAAGCCGATCGCTGCTGCGGCGGCGGCGAAGACCTCCGCGAATTTCAGCCGCTTGGCGATGAGCGCTTTGTCGTAGCGGTCGGCGAGCTCACCCCCGAGACCCGACAGGATGAAGAACGGGCCGATGAAGACGGCACCGGCCAGGGTCACCAGGATGCCCGGATGGGCGGCCTCTCCCCCAGCGCCCGCGACCTTGAACAGGATCAGGAAGACCAGGGCGTTCTTCAGAAAATTGTCGTTGAATGCCGAGAAGAACTGGCACCAGAACAGGGGCGCGAACCGGCGCGTCGTCATCAAGCTACGGAACATCTTGGTCTCCTCGGGGCGGACCATGACTGCCCACCCTGTAACGAACCGTCAAATCCGGTACGGCCGCGATTTTTGAACGTTGTGCAAATTAACGCCCGGCAGGGATGGCGGCAACGTTGATTTTGCACGTCGTGCAATCTATGCGCTGGTGGCGTGCCGGGCGGCACGCGAGCGTGGGGACAGAGTGGCGAAGGCAACCAAATCGGCACGGCGCGGCACCGGCCCCAGAGGCGAGCATAACCGCGAGGAATTCGAGGCCCTGGTGACCAAGGCGGCAGAGGGCCTGGTCCGCATGGAGGGCCTGCGCGGCCTCGGCATGCGCCGGCTCGCCTCGGTGATCGGCTACGCACCGAACTCGATTTACAACGGTGTCGGCGATCTCGATGCGGTGGTGATGCGGGTCAACGCCCGCACCCTGGAGCGCCTGCACGCGGCGCTCACCGGCGCGATCCGTCCCGACGCCGCCCCGCGCGACAACGCCCTTGCCCTCGCCGATGCCTACCTCGCCTTCGTGGCTTCAGACCCGCGAGTCTGGAGCCTTGTCTTCGAACATTCCCTGGCACCGGATTCAGCCTTTCCCGACTGGTACGCCGCCGCGCTGGCCCAGGCGACCGACCTCGTCGACGGGGTGCTCGAACCCATGATTCCGGATGCGAGCGAGAGACGGCAGGCGGTGGCGACCCTCTGGGCCGGCCTTCACGGGCTCGCCTCTCTCTCCATTTCCAACAAGCTCGCCGTCCTGACCCCCGAGCCGCCGCGCGACCTGGCGCGGCTGCTGGTCGGGCGGTTCCTGCGCTGATCCGCCATTCCTTCTCGGAAGCGTTTGTCAGCATAGCCGTGGATGCGAGATCCGGCACGATGCTGTAGGTTTCAAAGCCCGCCCCTGTCGTCCGAAAGCCCCATGGCCAAGCAGTTTCCGGCCCTCGACGAGCGCCACCTCGATTTCATCGCCCGGCAGCATATCGTCTTCACCGCATCGGCGGCGGAGGGCACGCGGATCAACCTGTCACCGCGCGGAACCGACACGTTTCGGGTCATCGACCCGAACACCGTGATCTATCTCGACCGTACCGGGAGCGGGAACGAAACCGCTGCACATCTGCGGGTGGATGGACGGCTGACGGTGATGTTCTGCGCCTTCGAAGGCGCGCCGACGATCCTGCGGCTCTATGGGCGCGGGGAGATCTTGGCGCGCGGCAGCGACGCCTATGCCGGTCTGCTGGCAGGCGCGTATGACGGACAGGAGCCGCCCGGAGCGCGCCAGATGGTGCGCCTCACGATCGATCTCGTGCAGACCTCCTGCGGCTTCGGCGTGCCCCTGTTCGACTATCGCGAGGAACGTCCCACCCTCGACCGCTGGGCCCAGGCCAAGACGGAGGCCGAACTCGACGCCTATCGCCGCCAGAAGAACGCGCGCAGCATGGATGGGCTGCCCACGGGGTTGTTCGCGGAGGAATAGGTCGGACGGCCCTACCGTGCGTTGGGCAAATGGACCTTCACGGAAGTGCGGCCCGAGGGCTCCGGTTTCGGGCCCCATTGCGTCGCCTCGATCCCCGCATTGCCCCAGCCGGTGGGCAGGGAGATCGTCAGCGGTAACAGCATCGCCCCGCCGGGAGCGGGCGCGAGCCGTACGCGGATGTCGTCGTTCTCGGCCATGCGGCGCACACTGCTGCCATTGGGGCGGTGGCCCGAGATCGGCACCCAGCGCGCCCGGCAATCGAGGGCCGGTCCGCGATAGGGTCCCTCCTGGACGGTCACCAGCACTCCGCGGGAAAGGACGATATCCGCCCGGGTCACCCCGTTGAAGACCGGGATGCGCCGCTCGCAGAGGGTGGGGTCGAGGGATGCCCGGCCCAGCGGAATCGCCAGCATGGTCAGGGGATCGACGACGCCGACCTTGTCCTGCGGCGCTACGGGAATCCTGTCGGGCATCGGCGTCGGGGGCGGCTCCACGCTCTCGTCATGCGCGCGTCCGCTCGACAGGGTCATGGAGACCTGAACCGGCTTACGGCCGTACAGGCTGTCGGACCGGAACGTGCCGGTGAGCGCCCCGGTCCGCGACCGCTCCCCCGACGCGGATGCCGTCCCCGATCCTTCGAAGAAGACGCCTGCCAAGCCACGCAGGCCGGCCTTCAGATCGTAGGCGTAGCGCCCACCGGTCTGATCGACGGAGAGATCCGCCTCACCCACGGGAAGGTTGAGGAAGAGCAGGCGATAAGTGACGGAAAAGCGCTGGGGTGCCGGTTCGGCCGAAGCCGTGACCGGTGCGGCGAGGGCCAGAAGCACCGCGCCGATCAACGCGATGAAGCACGTCTCATGAGCATCATTGGACGAAGCGACCATGCGCTGCCCTCCTGCATGCCATCATGCCTTAAGAGATGCCGCCACTGACGCTGGTGCGGACCGGCACCTACCGGGTGATCGTCGCATTCGAGAACCGGACGGCAGACGCACTTCCGGCATCCGGTCAGTTCCCCCCCGCCTCCATCTGGCGATACACCCGCCCATGCTCGCAATAGCCGGCGACGATGCGGGTCATCATCGCGCGCTTGTCCGCGTCGAGGGGGCCGAGGATGCGGGCGGGCCGGCCGCCCCAGAGATAGCCGGTCTCGAGGAGCTGGCCCGGATCGGTGGTGGAGCCGCCGGCAAGCAGGACGTCGTCGGCCACCACGGTGCCGGGGGCCAGCACGCAGCCGATGCCGATGAGGCTGCGCGCGCCGATACGGCAATCGGCCATCCGCACGTTATGCGCGATCGTAGTGTCGCGGCCGATGACAACGCCTTCGGCCCGTGCACGGATGACGGTGTTGTCCTGAATGTTAGTGTCGGCGCCGATGAGGATGGGGCCGACCTCCGCATGCAGGTCGCAGGAGAACAGCACGCTCGATCCCGCGCCGAGGGCGATGCGGCCGCGCAGGCGCGCCGTGCTGGCGACGTAGACGCTGGGATCGACATCGACCTCGTCGCCGGCGACGGGCGACGGGGTATCTCCCGTGGCCTCGCGCACGCGCTCGGCCCGCTCGGCGATCTCGGCCGCGGTGACGGGACGCTGGGGTTTCGCCGGGCTGCCGGCATAGGCGAAGCCGGCGGCGAGGTGCGAGCGCGGAAAGACGGTGGCACCGGCCTCGATCAGCACCCCGTCCTCCACGGTGGCCCCGTCGAGGACGATGACATCGTCTTCGATCACCACGTCGGACCCGACCGTGCAGGCATGGACCACGGCGTTACGGCCCACCGTCACCCGGTCACCGACGAGGGTGGGATGCGAATCGGTGGCGATATGGAGCGTCGAGCGATGGCCGAGCCACAAACGCTCGCCGACGGTCACCGCCTCGCCGTCGGCACGGATCACGCTGTCGTCGCCGAGCCAGGCCTGGGCACCGATCGTGGCGGCGCCGATGACCGTGCTTCCGCGCCCGCACCAGACCGGACGGGCCGAGAAGACCGGCAGGACGCCGTCATGGGGCAGGATCAACTCAGGCGTCACGCGAGGGGAATTCCTTCGAAGCCGGTGGCGTGGACCGGGTATGGGACCGACTGGGCATGGCACCCATGCCGGTCGAGTGGTAAAGGCCGGGCGCCGGAATGGTGTTGCCGGAACGACGCGCAACAGCGTGGAACCACCGCGCGGACTTTGCAATGTCGCGCATCCCTTAAGGGGGATCAAACCCGGTCGCGAGGGCTTTCGCGCCGATGCGTCAAGGAATCGATGGATGTCGGCAGGCGAGATGACGGCGGGAAATCAGCCCGCACCCGCGATCAGCATCCAGAGTGCGCCCTTCGACGTGGCCGCGGAGATGGCCGCGCTGAGCGGGACGCTTCACGGCAGGACCGGGGCGATCGTTACCTTCACCGGCCTGTGCCGCGACGAGGGCGGGCGCCTGACCGGGCTCGAACTCGAACATTATCCCGGCATGGCCGAGGCGGAGATCGGCCGGGTGGTGGAGGCGGCGCAGGACCGCTGGCCGCTCCAGGCGGTGCGGGTGATCCACCGGCACGGCCTCGTCGCGCCGGGCGACGGCATCGTCCTCGTGGTGACGGCGGCAAGCCACCGCGTCGCCGCTTTCGAGGCGGCGAGCTTCCTCATGGACTATCTCAAGACGAAGGCTCCGTTCTGGAAGCGTGAGCATCTGGCGGACGGCACCATGGGGGGCTGGGTCGAGGCCACGGGCGCCGACGATGAGGCCGCGTCACGCTGGACGTGAGGGCAGACCGGCGGCGATTCGCCTCCGGTCCGTCCACAGAGGAGAGTGGGCCTCATGCCTTGCGCCCCTTGTCTGTAACGGGTTTCGCGCGCCCGTTCGCACCGCGCTTCGGTAGACCGCGCGAGGGGACGGGCAGATGCAGCAGGGTACGCCGATCAAGGACGAGCCGGGTCCGCACCCCGCCAACTGGTCGCCGACGGCCTCGGGAATCGCCGTGGTGGCGTTCATCGCCCTCCTGATCCTCGCCTGGACCGCCGCCTCGACCCTGCTCCTGATCTTCGCCGGAATCCTGCTCGGGGTCTTCCTCGATGGGCTGACGCGCCTGCTCGGCCAGGCCATCGGGCTCGGTCGCGGGCTCCGGCTCACCATCGTCAGCCTGATTCTTGGAGGGCTCACCCTCGGCTTTCTCGCCTTCGGCGGCGCGACGGTGGTGCAGCAGGGAAGGGAGCTCGGCCAGACCGTCACGAAACAGGCGGGGTCTGTCCGTGACCGCCTGAAGGAATACGGGATCGATCTGCCGGCCTTCCCGGTACCGAGCGAAACGCCGAGCGATCAGGACACCGACAAAGCCAAGGACACTGACAAAGCCAAGGACACCGAGACCGACAAGGACAAGAAGGCCGGGGGCCTCGGCGGCCTCGCCTCGGGTGCGATCAAGAGCCCCGGCTCCCTTCTCTCCGATGCCGGCAGCATGCTCGGACCGGCGGCCACCGTCATCACCGGCCTGTTCAATGCGCTGGGCAACGTCCTGGTGATCGTGTTCCTCGGCCTCGCCTGCGCGGCCGATCCCGCCAGCTACCGCGACGGCGCGGTGCGGTTCGTGCCGCCCCATTACCGTCCCCGCGCCACCGCCCTCCTCGACGGGATGGGCGAGACCCTCCGGCATTGGCTGTTCGGCCAGCTCATCACCATGGCGGTGATCTTCGTCTGCATCTGGGCCGGCCTGAGCTTCCTCGGCATCGGTGGCGCCCTCATCCTCGGCCTGCAAGCGGGGCTCCTCGCCTTCATCCCCACCATCGGCCCGCTGATCGCCGGCGTCGTCATCGTGCTGGCGGGCCTCGCCTCCGGCACCAACGCGGCTCTCGGCGCCTTCGGTGTCTACCTCGTGGTGCAATGCCTGGAGAGCTACGGGCTGACGCCCTTCATCCAGAAGCAGGCTCTGGACATCCCGCCGGCCACCATCTTCGCAGGCCAGCTCGTGCTCGGCGTGCTGTTCGGCCTTTGGGGCATCGCCCTCGCGCTGCCGCTGATGGCGGTGATCAAGGTCGTGCTGGAACAGGTCTATATCGAGGACACGCTCGACGAGGACGCGAGCGTCTAAGCGCGACGCTGTCGGCCAAACTTGACGACAACACCCGAGACGACGACGCGGAGCGGATGGATCGACGGTCCACCCGACGCATTTGCATTGCCATCTTAAATGGCCACCGTCATCCAAATGATCGCCCTTGTTCCAGTAATCGTGAAGCGGCGTCGGAGATCCGGGATCGAGATCGAGGCGTCTCCCCAAGGGGGGCTTAGACATACCGACCAATAAGGCCGACGATCGTCCTACAATCTCACGTTGCGATGAGGGTATTTCTGCGAGAAATATTGCGATCTTATCAAAAGATAGGTATCCGTTGCTTCAGGTCGTCGCTCCCATTGGCTTGGCCATAGCTCTGACGATTGTCGTGAGATCGCGGTTTCACAATGTATGGTGGGGTACCGAGAAGCCTTTCGTATGACGTTCCAAGCCAGATCAAACATTTTGGCACCGTCGGTCATTGGCACTGGGATTTCGTCGGCAACACTCATGTCTGGTCGCCCGGGCTCTATCCGATCCTAGGGCTTCCCGATGGCCTCATCAGGCCCGACTACACGCTTCTGTTCCGGCTCATTCATCCGGATGATTGCCCGCGGACCATGGAACCCGACTTCGTCAGGCAATCGGACACGGTACCGCCCTCGATCTTCCGCATCGTCCGACCGGATTCCGGAATCTGTACCGTCATGAGCCGCGTGGAGGTAACGACCACGCCCAATGGCCGGCCCTTGAGCGCGCATGGCATCCTCGCCAATATCAGCGATCCTGCCATGCTGGCCCGCGCCGAGGCAGCGCAGCGGCAGAGAGACCAGGCGATCTTCGATTCCGTCCGGGCCTTCACCTCGACCACGCACACGTTTCCTTTCACAAAATTCTCGGAGAAATGGCTCGACCTCGTCGGCCTTCCCGAGAGCGAGCTCCTGCAGGACCCCGCGCGGCCGTTCCTAAAGGGCGAGGGCGCGCCATGGTCGGCGCGTATCGGGGGGATGTACGCGTCCAATCACGCCTCATATCTGCTGCCGGACCTCAGGCTGGCGAACGGCGACACCGTGCGATACCGCCTGTTAGTGGCTCCCCTGCTGAACGATGCGGGGCAGATCGAAAGCTGGACCCACTTCATCGGTCCGATCCAATTGCGGATCAGGCCCACCGGCCGCCTTCTGCTCGGCCTAGAACAGAGCCTCGAAGCCGGGCACATCCGCGCGGCACGCGCGCTGCTCGACTGGTCGATGGCGGATCTGAGCGGAGCCTCGGGAGTGTCGCTCTCGACGATCCGGCGGCTCGAAGGCTGCATCGCCTCCGTCTCGGTCGCCAACCGCAATCAGGTGGTCGGTGCCTTGCGCAACGCAGGTATCGTGTTCTCGCTCATGGGTGGGGCGACGATCGCGGTCAGCAAGGGGAGGCAGATCGCCGGGTGAAACACGGCCGGAACGGCGCGGTGGCCCGTTCAGATGGGAGCGCTGTCGGGTTCAGCCGGTTCGTCCATGAGGGGGTGGAGATCGCGGACCATGCTCTTCAGCCGCTCGTCGAGGACATGCGTGTAGATCTGCGTCGTCGAGATGTCGGCATGTCCCAGAAGCTCCTGCACGATCCGCAAGTCGGCCCCGTTCTGCAGGAGGTGGCTGGCGAAGGCGTGGCGCAACACGTGCGGGCTCACCCGGTCCTCACGGATCCCCGCCGCCGCCGCCGCCACCTTGAGGTCGCGGGCGAAAGCCTGCCGGGTCAGGTGGCCGCTCTCGCTGTCGGCCGGAAACAGGAAGGGACCCTCTCCGCTGAGATGAGCCAGGTGCTCGCGCATGGCGCCCCGCGCGAGATCGGTGAGCGGGACCAGCCGCTCACGTCCGCCCTTGCCCTTCACCACGAGGTAGCGCTGTTTCGTGGTGGCGGCCGAGCGTGGCAGGGCGATGAGTTCCGACACGCGCAGGCCGGTGGCGTAGAGGGTTTCGAGCAGGCACAGCATCCGTACCGCGCGCCGCCGCTCGCCCGGAGCGTCTCCGGTCTCCGACGCCACGGCTCGCTCGCGGGCGGTGCGCAGCAGGTCGTCCACCTCGGCCACTGACAGCACCTTGGGCAGGGTGCGCCCCCTGCGCGGACCACCCACGGGCGCGCTCGGATCTGCCTCGGCGAACCCCTCCGCGTAGAGGAACTTGTGGAAGCCGCGAATGCAGGACAGCCGGCGCGCGGCGGAGGAGGCCTTCAACCCTTGGGTTTCGAGATCCGCCAGATAGGCGCGGACCTCGCCCGCATCGGTCTCGAGCGGGTCACGTCCCGAAGCGGTCAGAGCCGCGAGGTAGTGGTCGAGGTCGCGGCGATAGGCGGCGAGCGTATTGGCGGCGGCACCCCGCTCGGCCGCGAGCATGTCGAGATACGCGACGATGAGAGCGGGGCTGTCGGTCCCCGCCTCGTCCCCGGGCGAGCCCGTCACCGGTTCGGCGGCTGTAGCTTCGCGGCGGGAATGCTGACGCTCATTTCCCGGGGCGTGGGCTGAACGAAGGTCGCGAGCGCGAACATGCCCGCGAAGACCAATCCGCCGAGGATGGCGAGCGTGGCGAGGAAACGAAACAGGGTCGGCACTCGGACGAACCTCGGTCGGAGGGAACTCTGCGGAAATGGACGGCTTCGGTCCGCGAGATCGGCAGGCAAGTCATTGCACAGCCAAGCCAAGGGGTTGCACCATGCCGGGCCCACAATGGCAAGCACTTCGGAGCCACAGGGTGCACCGCAAGAGAATCCCGGTCGACGAGCGGCGATCGGCCTCACCGGATCGGGAGGCTTCGCGGCTTTGGAGGCAGGCCCTATGAAGACGCCTTTAAGAATCGCGTCGTGGTTTACGGCCTCGCTTCGCCCGGACGGTGAAACGCGCTAGGATCGCGAGAACAGGTATATCAAGATTTCAACGATGACCGAGATCGAGCCATCGGAGGGCGACATCGCTCCCGATCCCATTGAAGTCAGGCTCCGCCGCGCTCTCGGCGCGCGCTCGATCGTGCTCGTCGGTCTCATGGGTGCCGGCAAGAGCACGGTAGGGCGACGTCTGGCGACGCGACTTGGGCTGATGTTCAAGGATGCCGACAACGAGATCGAGGCGGCGGCCAAGCTCACGATCCCCGACATCTTCGCCATCTACGGCGAGCCGAGCTTCCGCGAGGGCGAGGAGCGTGTGATCGCCCGGCTCATCCGCGAGGGGCCGCTGGTGCTGGCCACCGGCGGAGGCGCCTTCATGCGCGAGGCGACACGCGCCCGTATCGCTCAGGGCGGCGTCTCGGTGTGGCTGAAGGCGGAACTCGACGTGCTGATGCGCCGCGTCCGCAAGCGCGGCAACCGGCCCCTGCTCCAGACCGACGACCCCGAGGAGACGATGCGGCAGTTGATGGAGATCCGGCATCCCGTCTATGGCAGTGCCGACGTGATGATCCCCTCGCGCGACGTGTCGCATGATCGCGTGGTGGAGGACGTGATGGAGGCCCTCGATGCCTATCTCAACGGCCCCTCGAACCAAGGCGTCGCCGCGCAGTGAGTGACGGACAGACGGTCCACGTCCCCCTCGACCAGGGCCGCGACTACGACATCCATATCGGGCGGGGCCTCCTCGCCGAGGCGGGTGCACGCGTGGCCGCCCTCGGCGCGCGGGCCGCCGCCATCGTGACCGACGAGACGGTCGCGGGCCTCTATGGCGAACGCCTGCGCGAGAGCCTGGAGGCGGCGGGCCTGCGCTCCGGTCTCGTCACCGTGGTGCCGGGCGAGGCCTCGAAAAGCTATGCGGTCTACGCACAGGTGTGCGACGGCCTCCTCGCCCACCGGATCGAGCGCAACGACCTCGTGGTGGCGCTCGGCGGCGGCGTGGTCGGCGATCTCGCCGGCTTCGCGGCGGCGACGCTCCGGCGCGGCGTCCGCTTCGTCCAGGCACCCACGACCCTGCTCTCCCAGGTCGATTCCTCGGTCGGCGGCAAGACCGGCATCAACTCGCCGCTGGGCAAGAACCTGATCGGCGCCTTCCACCAACCGCGTCTGGTCCTGGCCGATACCGCCACGCTCGACACCCTGTCCGAACGCGAGATGCGCGCCGGCTACGCCGAGGTGGCGAAATACGGCCTCATCGCCGATTCCGGTTTCTTCGATTGGTGCGAGGCCCACTGGGCCGGCATCTTCTCCGGCGGCCCGGAGCGCGACGAGGCGGTGGCGATCTGCTGCCGGGCAAAAGCCGGCGTCGTGGTGCGCGACGAGCGCGAGGACGGCGAGCGCGCCCTGCTCAACCTCGGCCACACTTTCGGCCATGCCCTGGAACGGCTCACCGGCTACGAATCCGCCCGCCTCGTCCACGGCGAGGGCGTCGCCATCGGTCTGGCGCTGGCCTTCCGCTTCTCGGCCCGCCTCGGCCTCTGCCCCGGCCAGGATGCCGGTCGCGTGGCTAACCATCTGGCCCTGGCGGGCCTGCCTACCCGGCTTCAGGCCGTCCCCGGCGGATGCGGGGGCGTCGACGCCATCCTCGACGCCATGGCCCAGGACAAGAAGGTCCGGGACGGCGCGCTGACCTTCATCCTCGCACGGGGGATCGGCCAGAGCTTCATCGCACCGGGCATCGACCGCACAGAGGTAAAGGCCTTCCTGACGGACGAACTACGCGAGGCGTGACCGGATCGCCTCCCTGTACTGGAGGCCTGGAGCTTCAACTGGGGATGATGCGCTCCATGAACCGCATCCCCTCCGATCCCGACGCCTGCGGCATCGATTCGCTCCTGGGTTGGTATATGAGGGGGCTTTCCGGAACCGGCACAGTGCCGGTGCGGCATGGCTTGGTGCGACGACCGCCTGATGGACACGCATACCGATCTCTGGCTCGCCGCGAGCATCGTGGTGATGTCGCTGCTGCTCTCGGCCTTCTTCGCGGGGGCTGAGACCGCCTTCACCGCGGCCTCGCGGGCACGGATGCTCTCCCTGGAGAACAATGGCGACCTGCGGGCACGCCTCGTCAACCGCATCCTCGCCTCGCGCGAGCGGTTCATCGGCGCCATGCTGATAGGCTACAACATCGTCGCCATCGGCGCTTCCGCCTTCACCACCAGCGTGCTGACCACGATCTTCGGCAAGAGCGGGGTGCTCTACGCCACCGGGGTGATGTCGGTGCTCGTCATCGTTTTCGCCGAGGTGCTGCCGAAGACCCTCGCCATCAACAAGCCTGACCAGGCCGCCCTGGTGATGGCGCGGCCCGTCGCCTTCGCGGTAGCGCTCCTCGGACCGGCCGCCATCGCCATCGAGAAGGTCGTGCGGCTGATGCTGCGCCCCTTCGGCGTCAGTATCGGGCAGCATCAGTCGATCCTCTCGCCCACCGAGGAAATTCGCGGGCAGGTCGCCCTGCTCCACCGCGAGGGCGGTGTCGCCAAAGCCGAGCGCGACATGCTCGGCGGCCTGCTCGATCTGCACGAATTATCCGTGTCCGAGGTCATGGTGCACCGCACAAAGATGCGCACCATCAATGCGGACCTTCCTTCGGAGGAGATCGTCCGCGAGGTTCTGTCCTCGCCCTATACGCGCATGCCGCTCTGGCGCGGCACCTCGGAGAACATCATCGGCGTGCTCCACGCCAAGGATCTGCTGCGCGCCCTCGACGCCGCCGGGGGCGACGCCTCAGGCCTGAAGGTCGAGACCCTGGCCCTCGAGACCTGGTTCGTGCCCGATACGACGAGCCTGCGCGACCAGCTCAAGGCCTTCCTCACCAAGAAGACCCATTTCGCCCTCGTCGTCGACGAGTACGGCGAGGTGATGGGTCTCGTCACGCTGGAAGACATCCTGGAGGAGATCGTCGGCGACATCGCCGACGAGCACGACGTCGCGGTTTCCGGGGTGCGCCCCCAGGGCGACGGCTCGGTGAATGCGGATGGCTCCGTCGCCATTCGCGATCTCAACCGCGCCATGGACTGGAACCTGCCCGATGAGGAGGCGACGACCATCGCCGGCCTCGTCATCCACGAGGCGCGGGCGATCCCCGATACCGGCACCGCCTTCAATTTCCACGGCTTCCGGTTTCAGGTCCTGCGCAAGGCGAAGAACCGCATCACCGCCCTGCGGATCACCCCGCTCGTGCCGCTCATCGCGAAGAAGGACGAGATCGAGGGCTAGGCCCCGGGCAAGGCGAACGGAGAAACTCTTCTCCCTCAGCTGCGCGGCACCGGCCGCCAGCCCGGAGGCGCCATCTCGAACCCGTCGAACCGGAAGGCCGGGGAGACGGTGCAGCTCACCAATGTCCACGATCCGAGGCTCGTGGCGGTCTGCCAATGCCCCGCCGGCACGACGATCTGCGGCTGCTGGCCATGGGCGAGGTCGGGGCCGAGATAGGTAGCGGAGGCATCGTGACCGTTCGGGCTCGTGGTGATCACCATCGGCGCGCCGGCATGCCAGAACCAGATCTCGCTGGCATCGACCCGGTGCCATTCCGAGGTCTCGCCGAGATCGAGCAGGTAGTAGATCGCGCTGCCCACCGAACGGCCATCGACCTCCGTCGGATCGCGAAACGTTTCGCGATAATGGCCGCCCTCCGGGTGGGGCTGGAGCCCCAGCTTGGCGATCACCTCGGCGGCTTTCATGTCGTTCTCCCTCGTCCGGCGATCATTATTGGCCGGCCGGAATGGCGCCCTGCGGCAATTGAAGACCGCGAGGGGCTGCGCCCTCCCCTCGCCCAGCTCCCTCGGCGGCGGAGGCCTTGGGCGGGCGCGGTGATTTGGCGACGGGTTTGGGCTTCACCTTGGCGACCGGCGCCGCCTTGACCTCCGGGGCATCGCCGCAGCGGCGATAATCGAGACGCGCCAGGACCTCGCCCGCCTCGGAAACGATGTTGAGAAAATCCGGCAGCACCGTGAGTTGCTCGTCCCAGCGGACCGGTCCGCCTATCGTCGCCTCCAGGGCTGCGGGGCTGCCGCCCCGGCGCAGGGCCAGGAGGTCGGGGCCGAAGGCGGTGGCGGCCTTGTTGCCGATGACGACCTGCAGCACGCGGGTAGCCTCCGGCGTCAGGGGGCGAAGCGGGTTGTCGACGGTGATCGTGCCGCTCCGCGTCACCCAGAGCGAGACCGCGCCCTGCCCTTCGTAGAACGCACCCTGACCGTTGTCGCAGACGACGATGAGCTCGGGCAGCTTCACGGGAGCGAGATTGGCTGCCGGCATCGGCAGGGGCGCGGCCGGAGGAGCATCGGGCATCTCGGCAGGTTTGGCGACGGGTTTCGGTTTCGGTTTGGGCTTTGGTTTCGGCTTAGGCTTGGGGGCCGGTGCCTCGGCCTCGCCCAGAGGTGCGGCGGCGTCTTCTTGCGCGAGTCCGGGAGCAGCTCCCAGCATTCCGCATAAGAGGGCAACGCAGGAGACCAGCGCCAAGCGGCTCCCGCTCCGCATCCTCCGAGCCCGAAACACGGAGCTCGGGTCGCCGGGAGGACAGGACGGGATCTGATGGATCTGCATGGCCCAGAGGGTTACCCCAGCCGGAACCGGGTTGCATCCACCTGTCTCGCACCACAGGAGCGCTTTCGCACAAGGGCCGGGCATCGCACTTCGGGTTACCGCGGTCGGAACGGTCCTTGCGTCTCGTTTCGACCCCTTGCGCCGAGGGAACGTGGAGCCGAAACCATGCGGACGGATTGGCTTTGCACGGTGGTGATGCTGTTCGGCCAAGCCATCCGTCGGTGGATGACGGGTCGTCATGCACGCATTGTCTTCGGCGCGATGCCCAACCTGTTCTAAGGCGACTCGACTCCGGGGCCGTCCTCTTTCTTCTGTCCAGACAAGGTTGATCGATGCGCATGCTTGACCGCAGCCCAGCCAATGCGGTGCCCGATCCCGGCGAGCTGGAACAGGATCTCATCGCCCTCATCGAGGAATCTCGCGAGCGTTCGAGCGAGGATCCGTTCCGCAATCCCGTCCTGGCGGTGACGCTCGCGATTACCCGCCGCTTCGACCGCGAAGAGATTGACGACGACGACCTCGACGGCCTGTTCACCCGCCTGCGCGCACAATCGTTGATCGCTCGGGCGGAGCGCCTGCGCGGCTATGTCGGGCTGGACCGGGACACCCAGACATCGGCGGACAACACGATGCCTGCCCGTCTCGTGGCTGCGATTCCGAAAGGAACGGGGGATTTCGAGACTTTCCGCGACCTCGTCGGCCGTACCGGCTTCGCCGTGGTGTTCACTGCCCACCCGACATTCGGGATGCCGAAGGCCGTGGCGGCGCTCATCGCCGAGGCCACGTCGCAGGACAGCGAGGCAGCACGCCTGCCCCTGCTCGAGAAAGCCGCGGCCCTCTCGACCCGGCCGGATGCAAAGATCAGCCTCGACGATGAATTCGAACAAGCCTGCCTCGCGGCCAATCACGGTCGTACGGCCTTGGACAGCTTCAACGCCGCCCTCCTCGATGCGGCCCGCGCGCGCTGGCCCGACCGCTGGACCGAGTTGGTGCCCAAACCCTTCGCCATCGCATCCTGGGTCGGCTGCGACACGGATGGACGCACCGATATCGGCTGGTGGGACACCTTGCGCTATCGCCTGGAATCGAAGCGGATGCAGCTCGACCGGGTGATGCGCCACCTGCCTGACGTGCCGGCCACCAACGTCGTGCGTGAGCTGACGCAAGGCGCGCTGGCGGCCGTGAACCGGCAGCTCGCCGTTGCCCCGCGCCTCGGGACCAAACCTACCCTGGAGGCTGTGCACCGCTTCTCGCTGGCGCTCATCATCGAGCGCGAGCGGGCCCAGACCGATTCCGGACCGATCCTGGCCGGCCTCGCCGGAGCCATAGGCGGCGTGGAGAGTGACGAGGACAGGCGCGCCATCGCCCTCCTGCGCTCCGGCATCGCGACACACGGCCTGTCGAACGCCCTGCCGCATTTCCGGTTGAACGCCAGCCAGATCCACAATGCCGTGCGCCGGGTCATCGATCTCGACGGCGAGCCGACGGACGCAGCCCACCGGCGCTCGCATCTCGCCACCATCCATGCCCTTCTGAACGATGTGCAGCCGGTGGCCGTGGATTTCGGAGCGCTCGCCGCCGAGCGGGCCTCGGCCGCGCGCCTGATGATGACCATCGCGCAGATCCTGAAACACGTGGACGGCACCCATCCGGTGCGCTTCCTCATCGCCGAGACGGAGACCGGCTACACCCTTCTCGCCGCCCTCTGGCTGGCCCGGCATTACGGGATCAGCGACAAGGTCGAGATCACGCCGCTCTTCGAGACGGCGAGTGCACTGGAACAGGGCATCCGCGTCCTCGACGACGCCCTGCGCAACCCGCATTGGCGCGCCTATCTCAAGCGCATCGGCCGACTAACCGTGCAGTTCGGCTACTCGGATTCGGGGCGCTATGTCGGCCAGCTCGCCGCGAGTTTCTGGATCGAGCGCCTGCGCCTGCGCATCACCGACCTGATGACGCAGAACGGCCTGTCCGGCATCGAACTGGCGATCTTCGATACCCACGGCGAATCGATCGGCCGCGGTGCCCATCCGACCTCACTTCGGGACC
Organism: Methylobacterium sp. SD274; assembly: GCF_017355285.1. Taxonomy (NCBI): domain Bacteria; kingdom Pseudomonadati; phylum Pseudomonadota; class Alphaproteobacteria; order Hyphomicrobiales; family Methylobacteriaceae; genus Methylobacterium; species Methylobacterium sp. SD274. The sequence goes on from NZ_JADIJP010000026.1 coordinate 45,475, forward strand.
GCCTCGCCTATCTCGCGCCGGAGGATTCACGACACAAGAACCGGAAGGCGGGGATCAAGGTGCGCCTGGAATCGAGCTTCCAGGGCTCGGACGGCTACCTCATGTTCGGCACCCAGGCCCTTGCCCGCTCGACGGTGGAGCGGATCGCCGAACACGTCTTCGCCTTCGACACGGCCGACGACGATTCCTTTGCCGATTATGTTCTGTCCGACGCGCCGGGGGCGGACGAGACCGACGACCCGATCTACGGTGAGGCCGATTTCGCCGCCGAGTTCTTCACCGTGGCCCGGCAGGACATGGAAGCCCTGGTGGATGATCCCGGCTACGCGGCGCTGCTGGGCACGTTCGGCCCGAGCCTGCTCGACCGCACCGGCTCGCGTCCCGTGGCCCGCCAGACCGATAGCGGCGGCCCCAGCATGATCACCCATCCCCGCCAGATGCGGGCGATTCCGAACAACGCGATCCTGCACCAGCTGGGCTATCTCGCGAATTCGCTCCACGGCCTCGGCCGGGCGGCGAGCCGCGCACCGGATCTGTTCCGTGACATGCGCCGCGATTCGGTTCGGTTCTCGCGCGCGTTCCGCCTCGCCCAGCATGCCTCGGCGGTGGGCGACCTCGATGTGCTGCGCGCTTATATCGATACGCTCGACCCGGCCATGTGGCTCGAACGGGCACGGCGCACACAGCGCGACGACCGGCGCGACGAACTCCTCGTCATCGCCACCGCCCTCGACCGCCTGCGGCTTGCGCCCGATCTGCGCCGTCTGTTCGGGCGCCTCACCAGCGACTGGCTGAGTCTGCAATCAGCCGCCCCGGACCTCGGCAAGATGTCGGTGCGGCTGACCATGCTTCATGCCCTGCGCCTCGCCCTGATCCACCGGATCTGGTTCCTGGCGGTGCACATTCCGGGCTTCCGCCCGCAATCGGGCATCACTCGCGAGCAACTGATCGAGCGCTTCCTGCGCCTCGACATCGACGGCTGCCTCGCCATGCTCGACGAAATCTTTCCGATCACGCCGGACCCGACGCTCGGTCTCAATTTCGGTGAGCCCGCCGGCCCGCGCGATGTCGGCACCTATGAATCGGAGCACAAGACGATCTTCGGCCCGATCCGCCAGTCCTTCGCTCGTGTCCGCGAGTTGTCGGGCATGATCCAGCATGAGGTGGGCGCATTCGGCTAGGGTGCGGCAAATCCCGGGCTCCGCTCCGCAGGCCCGGGAAAGCTGGCGCCGGTGGGGAAGGGCGTTCCATTCCTCACCAACCAGCCCCCTCCCCGGCCGGCTAACCCACTTGGAACCGCATCACGCTCCGGCGGGGCGCGGCCTTTCGCCGAAGATCGCTGTGCCGACGCGGATATGCGTGGCCCCCATCTGGATCGCCGCCGGGAAATCCGCGCTCATGCCCATGGAGAGGATGGGCAGGTTGTGGCGCTCGGCGATGCGCGCCAGGAGGGCGAAATGCGCCGACGGCGGGTCCTCGGCGGGGGGAATGCACATGAGACCGTTGATCGCCAGGCCATGGGTCTCTCGGCATTCGCTGAGAAGAACATCCACCTGCGACGGCGAGACGCCGGCTTTCTGCGGTTCGTCACCGGTGTTGACCTGAACCAGCAGCTTTGGCGTCCGCCCGGTACGGTCGATCTCCTTGGCCAGGGCCGCCGCCAGTGACAGCCTGTCGAGGGCATGGATCACGTTGAACAATTCCACCGCCTCGCGCGCCTTGTTCGATTGGAGCGGCCCAACGAGATGAAGCTCCACATCGGGAAAGCGCTCACGCAAAGCCGGCCATTTCGCCTTCGATTCCTGAACGTAATTCTCGCCGAAAACCCGATGACCTGCCTCTAGGGCGGGGATGATCCCATCCGCATCGATGAGCTTCGAGACGGCCACCAGCGAAATCTCGGCCGGATTCCGCTCGGAATCCTGGGCCGCCTGGACGATGGTCTCGCGCACGGCCTTCAAGCCGGCGACGACGTCGGCCGCGTGCGGATGAGCGTATCTCGGCGGGGTAGAGTCGGGCATGATGTCTCGTCGGCCTTGAGAGGAAGGGCAGGTCCTGCCTGACCTAACACCCGCAACGTGGTCCGCAAGCGCCGGGCTTTGGCGGTGACGGCTCTGTTGACCGGCAAACAGGCCGTGTTAGTCCGGCATCCAACCTCTCCGGCGCCGCGTGAGGCGCCTTGCCAGGCCATCCTGGCCCGTATCTCAGAGTTCCTCTCATGACCTCCTCCCCCATGCCCGTTCCCGAGCGCTACAACGCCAAGGATGCCGAGCCGCGCTGGCAGGAGGCCTGGGCCGCGCACGGCATCTACGCCACGCGCAACGACGACCCGAGACCGAAATACTACGTGCTGGAGATGTTCCCCTACCCGTCGGGGCGCATTCATATGGGCCACGTCCGCAACTACGCCATGGGTGACGTGGTGGCCCGCTATAAGCGCGCGAAGGGGTTCGCCGTGCTCCATCCGATGGGTTGGGATGCGTTCGGCTTGCCGGCCGAGAACGCCGCCATGGAGCGCAAGGTCAACCCGCGCGACTGGACCTATGCCAACATCGCCACCATGCGCGGCCAGTTGCAGAGCATGGGCCTGTCCCTCGACTGGAGCCGGGAGATCGCCACCTGCGATCCCGACTACTACAAGCACCAGCAGCGGATGTTCCTCGACTTCCTCGACAAGGGACTCGTCACCCGCCGCACGGCCAAGGTGAACTGGGACCCCGTGGACCATACCGTGCTGGCCAACGAGCAGGTCATCGACGGGCGCGGCTGGCGCTCGGGCGCGCTGGTAGAGCAGCGCGAGCTGACCCAGTGGTTCTTCAAGATCACCGATTTCGCGCAGGATCTCTACGACGCACTCGACGGCCTGGAGCGTTGGCCGGAGAAGGTCCGGGTGATGCAGAAGAACTGGATCGGCCGCTCGGAAGGGCTGGAGGTCCGCTTCGCCTTCGACGCGCGTGACGGCGAGATCAAAGTCTACACGACCCGTCCCGACACCCTGTTCGGCGCGAAGTTCCTGGCCATTGCCGCCGACCACCCGGTCGCCGCGTCCGTGGCTGCCACGCGGCCCGAACTCCAGAGCTTCATCGAGGAATGTCGCCGCACCGGCACGGCGCAGGCAGCGATCGATACCGCCGAAAAACTCGGTTTCGACACCGGCTTGCGGGTGCGCCACCCCCTCGACCCGTCCTGGCTGTTGCCGGTTTATGTCGCCAATTTCGTGCTGATGGATTACGGCACCGGCGCCGTGTTCGGCTGTCCGGCTCACGACCAGCGCGACCTCGACTTCTCGAACAAGTACGGCCTCGGCAATACGCCCGTGGTCTGTCCAGAGGGGCAGGACGCAGCGAGCTTTGTCGTCACCGACACCGCCTATGACGGCGATGGACGGATGATCAATTCGCGTTTCCTCGACGACATGACGACGAACGAGGCCTTCCATGCCGTAGCTAACCGCCTGGAGGGCGAGATCCTGGACGGCGAGCCGGTGGCGGCGCGCAAGGTTCAGTTCCGCTTGCGGGATTGGGGCGTCTCGCGCCAGCGCTATTGGGGCTGCCCAATCCCCATCATCCATTGCGATTCCTGCGGTCCGGTGCCGGTGCCGGTCTCCGACCTGCCGGTGAAGTTGCCCGACGAGGTCTCGTTCGACACACCCGGCAATCCGCTGGAACGCGACCATGCCTGGCGTAACGTGCCCTGCCCGCGCTGCGGCGCTGCCGCCCGGCGCGAGACCGACACGATGGACACCTTCGTGGATTCGTCCTGGTACTACGCCCGCTTCACCGCTCCCTGGCTGAAGGATGCGCCGACCGACCGTTCTGCGGCCGATCACTGGCTGGCGGTGGATCAGTATATCGGCGGCATCGAGCACGCGATCTTGCATCTGCTCTACGCCCGCTTCTTCACCCGGGCGATGCAGGCGACGGGCTGGTCCGGCGTCTCGGAGCCTTTCGCCGGCCTGTTCACACAGGGCATGGTCGTCCACGAGACCTACAAGGACGCAGCGGGCGCATGGGTTCAGCCTGCGGATATCCGCATCACCGCCGAGGGCGGCGGGCGCCAGGCGTTTCACGTGAAAACAGATGCGCCGATCGCTATCGGCTCCATCGAGAAGATGTCGAAGTCTAAGAAGAACGTGGTGGACCCGGACGACATCATCGCGAGCTACGGGGCCGATACCGCTCGCTGGTTCATGCTGTCCGATTCTCCGCCCGAGCGTGACGTGATCTGGACGGAGGATGGAGTGCAGGGCGCGGCCCGCTTCGTTCAGCGAGTCTGGCGCTTGGTCTCCCTCGCGGTGGGCGTGCCGGCAGCGAGCGGAGCGTCGGACGCTGCGCTTCGCAAGGCCGCCCATAAGGCTCTTGCTGCGGTGGAAGAGGATGTGGAGCGCCTCCGCTTCAACCGTTGCGTCGCCCATATCTACACGCTGTCGAACGCTCTCGATGAGGCGATCCGTACGGCTACCGTCTCGCGCGATGCGGCGACGGAAGCCGCGGGCATCCTCACGCAGCTCGTTGCGCCGATGATGCCACATCTGGCCGAGGAATGCTGGTCGGTCCTCGGACGGCAGGGACTGGTCGCTCAAGCCGCGTGGCCGGTAGTCGATCGTGCCCTGCTTGTGGAGGACGAGATCACCCTCCCCGTTCAGCTCAACGGGAAGAAGCGGGCGGATGTCACCGTGCCGCGCACGGCCGACACCGCCGCGGTGGAAGCGCTCGTTCTGGCCGACGAGGCCGTGCAGAAGGCGCTCGAAGGCCGTGTCCCCCGCAAAGTGATCGTCGTGCCGGGTCGGATCGTGAATCTCGTGGTGTGAGCGAGGCGCGGCTTCGCAAATCAGATCTCGCCAAGGCCCGGGCAGGGCGAGACTTTGCATAACGGCAGGACGAAGGACGCCCCTCCAGGGCGATGTCGTTTCGGGCACCACCATCGTCCTGCCGCAGAGGAATCGTAAAGCTTGCCGCTTATACAGGTGACGCGACAGGCGGGATCGCCGTAAAGAGCGAGACCGGACGGAGAGCATTGCTGCGATGATGATCCATGGGCTGAGACAGGCGGTACGGTCCCGCGCGGCGAAAATCGCGTTGGTCTCCCTTATGGCCGTCAATCTCTCGGCCTGCTTTCGCCCGCTCTATGGACCGACCGCGTCGGGCGAGCCCATGGCTGCGCTCCTCGCCTCGATCCAAGTGGACGACGTCTCCACCGCTGCCGGGCAGGAGCGGCTTGGCCATTATCTGCGCAGCGAACTCATCTTCGATCTCGATGGTTCGGGCCAGCCTTCTCCCAAGCGCTACCGCCTGAAGATGCAGGGCAGCGAATCCGTGAAGACCCCCATCGTGTCGTCACAGACTGGACGCGCCGAGGCCGGCACGCTGGTTGGCACCATCCGCTTCTCGCTCGAATCCCTGGACGGTTCGAAGATCATCACCGAGGGTGTGGCCGTCGCCACCACCACCTATGACCGCTCGATCCAGCGCTTCGCCTCGCTGCGTGCGGCCCGCGACGCTGAGATCCGGCTGGCAAAGACCTTGGCCGACCAGATCAAGACGCGGGTCGCATCCGTGCTGGTGACCAAGCCCTGACCGCCGTAAAGGCTGGCGATATCGAAGCGTTGCTGCGACGCGGACCCGCGTCGCAGATCGCGGTGATCCTCGTCTACGGACCGGATACCGGCCTGGTCTTCGAGCGCGCCAAGCGTCTGGCCGAGAGCTTCGTCACCGATCCCTCCGATCCTTTTGCGCTGGTCAAGATCGATGGCGATACCCTCGCCTCGGATGCAGGTCGCCTCGTGGACGAGGCCGGCACCGTCGGCCTGTTCGGCGGTCAGCGTAGCATCTGGGTACGGGCCGGAAGCCGCAATTACGCCCCGGCCGTGGACGCGGCATTGAAGGCAGAGATCGCCGGCGCCCGCATCGTCGTAGAGGCGGGAGACCTCGCAAAGAGCGCACCGTTGCGAACACTCTGCGAGAAATCCACACGGGCGCTCGCCCTGCCCTGCTACGCCGATGACGAGCGGGCCTTGGCGGAGCTCATCGACCGCACGCTTCAGGAGAATGGCCAGCGGATCGCCCGCGAGGCGCGCGACATCCTGGCGATGAGCCTGGGCGGTGATCGTCGAGCGAGCCTGTCGGAGATCGAGAAACTGACCCTCTATGCCAGGGGCCAGACCGAGATTACCCTGGACGATGTGGAGGCCGTGATCAGCGACGTCGCCGGCAGCGTCCTTAATACGCTGATCGATGCCGCCTTCGTCGGACGGAGCGAGGAGGTCGAACGGGATTACCGCCGCTTCCGGCACGAAGGTATGGATCCGTCGATGATGCTTGGCTCTGCGCTGCGCCACGCTCTTACTCTGCTGTCGACACGGATTGCAGGTGAAGGACAGAGTCCGAGCATGATGGTTGGCAATTGGCGTGGGCTGCATTTCCGCCGTAAGGCGCTCGTCGAAGCCCAGCTTGGGCGCTGGTCTCCCGTTGCCCTCCGCCACGCCGTGCAGTTGCTTCAGGAGGCCGTGCTTGCCTGTCGACGCTCCCCGCCTGACCTCGCCCATGCCCATGCTTCCGCGACGCTCCTGCGCATCGCCACGGAGGCGGCGCGTCGGCGTGGCTGACGCGATCTGTCGTCCGTCTCCGATCGTCCTTCCCGCGATGCCTCCATGGCAGGACGGGCTTCGACTTCGAATGTGAATCGGCCGGATTCGGCAGAGGATGGGATACGCTCGCACTCCTCGTTGACGACTCGCTCCGGTCGCGCCTAATCACCCTATGTCTCAGACAAGTCTTTCCTTCGACGTGGTCGTGGTCGGAGGCGGCCATGCTGGCGTGGAAGCCGCTGCTGCTGCAGCCCGCATCGGCGCCCGTACCGCCCTCGTCACGCATTCAGCTGCCACGATCGGCGCGATGTCCTGCAACCCGGCCATTGGCGGTCTCGGCAAGGGTCATCTCGTTCGCGAGGTCGATGCCCTCGACGGACTGATGGGCCGTGCCGCCGACGCAGCCGGCATTCAGTTCCGCCTGCTCAACCGACGCAAGGGGCCGGCAGTGCGCGGACCGCGCACCCAGGCCGACCGCAAACTCTATGCGCGGGCCATCAAAGAAGCCGTCGCCAGCATCGCGAACCTTCATGTCATCGAGGGTGAAGTCGGGGACATTCACATTGCAGCCGCACAGGTCGCCGGGGTGATTCTGTCGGATGGGAGAACGGTTGCCTGCTCCGCTGTCGTGCTGACCACCGGCACGTTTCTTCGAGGCCTCATCCATATGGGAGAAGTGCAGATTCCCGCCGGGCGCGTCGGGGAGGGGCCATCCATCGGCCTCGCCCAGACGCTGGACCGGCTGGGTTTTGCGCTCGGACGTCTCAAGACCGGCACCCCTGCCCGTCTCGATGGCCGCACTATTGATTGGTTGGGCCTCGACATGCAGTCGGCCGATGACGATCCGGTGCCGTTCTCGACCCTCACGGAACGGATCACCACACCGCAGATCCAATGCGGCATCACGCGTACGACCCAGGCAGTGCACGATCTCATCCGTGCGAATCTTCACCGCTCGCCGATGTATTCGGGGGGGATCAGCAGCCGGGGGCCGCGTTACTGTCCGTCCATCGAAGACAAGGTGGTGCGCTTCGGAGACCGCGAAGGTCACCAGATCTTCCTGGAACCCGAGGGGCTGGACGACCCGACCGTCTACCCCAACGGCATTTCCACCGCGCTGCCGGAGAGCGTTCAGCGCGATGTCATCGCTCTGATCCCGGGTCTCGAACGTACGGCCATCGTGCGACCCGGCTATGCCATCGAGTATGACTACGTCGATCCTCGCGAGCTCGACACGACCCTCCAGGCCAAGCGACTGCCCGGCCTGTTCCTGGCTGGACAGATCAACGGCACGACCGGCTACGAGGAGGCCGCGGGGCAGGGGCTAGTGGCTGGGATCAATGCCGCCCGGCTCGCCGGGGGATCGACCCTGTCGCGCTTCGACCGGGCCGAATCGTATCTTGGGGTGATGATCGACGATCTCGTGACCCACGGCGTCAGCGAACCTTATCGCATGTTCACCTCGCGCTCGGAATATCGGCTGTCCCTCCGCGTGGACAATGCCGATGAGCGCCTGACCCCGCGCGGGGCCGCTCTCGGCTGTGTCGGCTCCGAGAGGGCCGAGCATTTCGCTCGGTCACAAGGTGAACTGGAGGCAGCGCGGGGGCTGCTCGATAGGCTCAGCCTGACACCGGCCGCAGCGGCTCGGCATGAGATCGCGCTTAACCAGGACGGTATTCGCCGAAGTGCCTTTCAATTGCTCTCCTATCCGGAGATCGACTGGGACCGTCTGACCGAGGTGTGGCCCGAGCTTCAGAGCGTGTCTCCTCGTATCTCGGATCGCCTCCGAACGGATGCGACCTATGCCGTCTATCTTGATCGCCAGAATGCCGACATCGCGGCTTTCCGACGAGACGAGGCCCTGTCGCTTCCAACGAAGCTCGACTATGGCGCCATTCCCGGCTTGTCCAATGAGATGCAGGCCAAACTCGAAACGGTGAGGCCCGGCACGCTTGGTCAGGCTGCACGGATCGAGGGCGTGACTCCTGCTGCGCTGACGTTGCTGGCAGCCCATGCTCGTCGCGCCGACCGCTCCAATCCGGCGGCTGTCCATGGCCGCTAGGCATGACGACCGAACTCGCGTTCTCGCCCAGGCAAATGTTTCACGTGAAACAGCCGAGGCTTTAGACATCTATGTCGAGCAGCTAAGGAGGTGGCAAAGCGTCAAGAACCTCGTCGGTCCCGCCACACTCACGGAGGTTTGGACCCGCCACATTGCTGACGCCCTCCAACTGCTCGATCTCGCCCCCGACGCCAGCAAGTGGCTCGATCTCGGTTCGGGGGCTGGAATTCCTGGCCTCATCTTGGCTATCGCAGGACGTGATCGGCCGGGTTTTCAGGTGGACCTGATCGAGAGCAATGCGCGCAAATGCGCCTTTCTCACGGAGGCGGCCCGATTGACGAAAGCTCCGGCGCGGGTTCGCAACGTCCGCATTGAGGACGCTATCGCCGGACACGTTGGAGTTCACGCCGTCTGCGCCCGTGCTTTGGCTCCCCTCCCCCAATTGCTCGAATGGACGGAACCGCTGTTGACAACAGGCACCATCGGGCTTTTTCCGAAGGGCCGTGATGCGCAGGCGGAATTGACCAATGCAGCGCAACGGTGGAGATTCGTTTACGATCTGGTGACGAGCCGTACTGAGTCGGACGCGCGGATCGTCCGCGTCACCGCCCTCTCCCGCGTGGATTCATGACCATCGAACCCTCCTCCGCCTCCAGGGCGACGCCCGAGCGGCCGTTGCGCATCCTTGCTTTGGCCAACCAGAAGGGCGGTGTCGGCAAGACGACGACAGCCATCAATCTCGGTACCGCGCTCGCTGCTATTGGTGAACGCGTCTTGGTGATCGACCTCGATCCGCAGGGAAACGCTTCCACCGGGCTCGGCATCGACCGCCGCTCGCGCAAGCTGTCGACCTACCACGTGCTCGCCGGCGATGCGTCCCTGGCCCAAGCGGTAGTACCCACGGCCGTACCCCGGCTGCTTCTCGCCCCCTCGACGATGGATCTTCTTGGCCTCGAATTGGAAATGGCGAGTTCGTCCGACAGGGCTCACCGCCTGCGCAACGCCATGATCGATCTCGGTAAGGCCGGTGCCACCGAGGGCGTGACCTATGTCCTGATCGATTGTCCTCCTTCCTTGAACCTGCTGACGATCAATGCACTGGCAGCCGCCGACGCCGTGCTCGTGCCCATGCAATGCGAGTTCTTCGCCCTGGAGGGGTTGAGCCAACTCCTGCGCACTGTCGATCAGGTCCGCAGCGCGCTCAATCCGCGTCTCACCATTCAGGGTGTGGTGCTGACTATGGTGGATCCGCGCAACAACCTCTCGAATCAGGTTGCGGCCGATGTCCGTAGCTTCCTTGGCGACAAGGTCTACGAGACCACGATTCCACGCAACGTTCGCGTTTCGGAGGCCCCGTCGCATGGCAAGCCGGTGTTGCTCTACGACCTGAAATGCGCCGGCTCGCAGGCCTATCTACGCCTGGCCTCGGAAGTGATCCAACGCGAGGGGCGGCTTCCAGTCGCGGCGTAGGTCGCTCGTTCTTTTTCGTGAATGCGTAGCGTATCGGAGTTGAAGCAGGTGGCGATGGCGGATGATGTGGCGCGGCCTCGACTCGGGCGTGGGCTTGCGGCCCTGATCGGAGATTTCGGCGACGATAGCGGCGATGCGGGGAAGCCGCAGGCACAGCGCAAGGTCGCCGTCGAATTTCTGCGCCCAAATCCGCGAAACCCGCGTCGGCGCTTCCACGAAGCCGAACTCGACGAGCTAGCCGCTTCGATCAAGATCCGCGGCATCATTCAGCCTATCGTGGTCCGCGCTCTGGCAGGCGTTCCGGATACCTACGAGATCGTCGCCGGCGAGCGTCGTTGGCGCGCCGCTCAGCGTGCCGGGCTGCACGAGGCCCCAGTCGTTGTCGTCGAGATCGACGATCGGACCTCCCTCGAATACGCCATTCTCGAGAACGTCCAGCGCAGTGATCTCAACGCCATCGAAGAGGCGGCTGGTTATGAGCGGCTCATGAGCGAGTTTCGCTATAGCCAAACGGAGCTCGCCGAAATCATCGGAAAGAGCCGCAGCCATCTCGCCAACACGTTGCGTCTTCTGCAATTGTCCAGCGCGATCCAGGACCGAGTCGTCGCTGGGGAAATCACAGCCGGTCACGCCCGCGCTCTTCTTGCTGTGCGGGAGCCCGAAGCCGTCGCGCGACGAATCGTGGCTGAAGGGCTGTCCGTCCGTGAGGTCGAGGCCCTGGCCTCAGCTGAAGTGCCGGAAGGCGACGCCCCCCGCCCGGGGCGTCCGCGCAAGCCGGAGCGCGATGGACAGGTCCGTAGCCTGGAGCAAGCCATGGCGCGCGCGCTTGGCGTCACGGTATCGCTGAAGTCGAAGACTCAAGGCAGCGGGGAAATTCGCATCCGCTACGAAACGCCGGAAGAGCTCGACGCCCTGTGTCGCCGTTTCGAGATCTCGAACGGGGCCTAGCTTCCCGCAGCGAACGGCCAGGGACCACCAGCCTTGGCGCCACCCGTCACTTACCGATACAGAACCCGGAGAAGAGGCGATCGAGCATATCCTCGACGCCGACCCGGCCGGCGACCTCGCCCAAGGCGCGAACGGCAAGCCTCAGATCCTCGGCAAGCAGCTCCGGAAGGGCAGGGCCCGACACGATCCTGGAGAGGTGATGGCTGCAGCGGGTCAACCCATCGCGGTGCCGCTCGCGAGTAATGAGAGCATCGCCGCCGCCAAGGGCCTGCTCCGCCCTCGCTTCAATGAAGCGTAGCAGGTTGTCGATACCCGCACCGGTCAACGCGGATACGGCGTGTCCCCCATTCACGGCAACGCCCAAATCCGACTTCGTCTGAACCCGGATCGTGCGATCTGGCAGGTCGTTCGCTGGGTCGTGTGGATCGTCATTTGGCTGGAGCGCAAGGATGAGATCGGCTTGGTCCATCCGGTTGCGGGTGCGCCGGATGCCTTCGGCCTCCACTGGATCGGTCGTATCCCGCAAGCCGGCCGTATCCACGATGATGACCGGTAGCCCGCCGAGATCGCAACGAATCTCGATAAGGTCGCGGGTCGTGCCTGGAATGGCAGAAACGATCGCGGCATCGCGCTGGCTGAGAGCATTGAGCAGCGTGGACTTGCCGGCATTGGGCGGCCCTGAGAGAACCACGACGTAACCCTCCCGCAGACGCTCTCCCCGCCGGCTATCGGCGAGAGCGTGATCGATGTCGTCACGGATGGCGCGAGCCTTGGCATGAAGCGCCGCATCGAGCGCGGAATCATCCACATCGCCCTCATCGGCGAAATCGAGGGCGGCCTCGGCTCCGGCCAGGAGATCGATGAGACGATCACGCCAATCGGCCACCTTACGACCTAGGACTCCGTCGAGTTGACGCAGAGCTTGGCGTCGTTGCGCTTCTGTCTCCGCATCGATGAGATCTGCCGCACCCTCGGCGGCGGTCAGGTCCATCCGACCGTTCTCCACGGCACGTCGGCTGAACGCACCAGGTTCGGCGATATGGCATCCGGGATGAGCAGCGAGCGCGGCCATGACAGCGGAGCGCACCGCGAGGCCACCATGGAGGTGGAGTTCGGCCATATCTTCGCCGGTGAACGTCTCAGGTCCTGGCATCCACGCCACGAGGGCGGAATCGAGTGGTTCGCTGGTCGTGGGTTCGCGGAGAGTCCGAAGAGATAAGCGCCGAGGCGGTGGCAGTCGCTTCGCGACGCTCGTGACCAGGTCGGCTGTGGCAGGTCCGCTGATTCGAATGACGGCGACGGCCGCACGTCCGAAACCGCTGGCGGGCGCGAAAATGGTAGTGCCGTCGTTCATAGCTCAACCACGACGCCGCGTAGGTTCCTATGTCGGTCCGCTCTATAGCCGACGAAAAGAATGGTTTCTTTTGGAAACCATTCTCATTGAGCGCACGCTAGAGACTCGCGCTAGCGGATCTTGCGCGAAGGAGGGACCCGAACGAGAACCCTCAACGCGCAAGAGGGAAAACCTCGATACCCCGCAGGCACAGAAGGGAAGAGAGACTCAGCGTCCCTCAGGTATTCATCGAGTCGAAGAAGTCGTTGTTGCTCTTGGTCTGGCGCAGCTTGTCCATGAGGAACTCGATGGCGTCCGTGACGCCCATCGGGTTGAGGATGCGGCGCAGCACGTAGGTCTTCTTGAGCGAATCCGGCGGCACCAGAAGCTCTTCCTTGCGGGTGCCTGAGCGGGTGATGTCGATCGCGGGGAAGATGCGCTTGTCGGAGACCTTGCGGTCGAGAATGATCTCGGAGTTGCCGGTACCCTTGAACTCTTCGAAGATCACCTCGTCCATGCGCGAACCGGTATCGATGAGCGCGGTGGCGATGATCGAGAGCGAGCCGCCCTCCTCGATGTTGCGAGCGGCACCGAAGAAGCGCTTCGGCCGCTGGAGCGCGTTGGCATCCACACCACCGGTGAGCACCTTACCGGAGGACGGCACCACGGTGTTGTAGGCGCGGCCGAGACGGGTGATCGAATCGAGCAGGATGACCACGTCACGGCCATGCTCCACGAGGCGCTTGGCCTTCTCGATCACCATCTCGGCGACCTGAACGTGGCGGGTGGCCGGCTCGTCGAAGGTGGAGGCGATGACCTCGCCCTTCACTGAGCGGATCATGTCGGTGACTTCCTCGGGACGCTCGTCGATGAGCAGCACGATGAGGTAGCATTCCGGGTGGTTGATGGTGATCGACTGCGCGATGTTCTGCATCAGCACGGTCTTGCCGGTACGCGGCGGCGCCACGATGAGAGCGCGCTGGCCCTTACCGATGGGCGCGACGATGTCGATGATACGCGGCGAGAAGTCCTTCTTCGGCGGAGCGTCGAGTTCGAGCTTGAAGCGCTGCGTCGGGAAGAGCGGCGTCAGGTTGTCGAAATGGACCTTGTGCTTGATCTTCTCCGGGTTCTCGAAGTTGATCGTGTTCACCTTGAGCAGAGCGAAGTAGCGCTCGCCATCCTTCGGGCCGCGGATCGGCCCCTCTACGGTGTCGCCGGTCCGCAGGCCGAAACGGCGGATCTGGGTGGGCGAGATGTAGATGTCGTCGGGGCCGGGCAGATAGTTCGATTCAGACGAACGCAGGAAACCGAACCCGTCCTGAAGCACTTCCACCGTGCCGGCGCCGATGATCTCGACCTCCTTGGCAGCGAGCTGCTTCAGGATGGAGAACATGAGCTCCTGCTTGCGCATCGTGGAGGCGTTCTCGACCTCGACCTCCTCCGCGAAAGCGATCAGGTCCGTCGGGGTCTTGGACTTCAGATCCTGAAGTTTGACCTCGCGATGCGGGCTCAGATCGGCAGCGACCAACCCGACCTCTGCCGGCGGATCAACGGGAAGGAGGGAATCGTTCTGTGACGTCATGGGAGAATGAGAACCGACGATGGACGAGGGTTGATCGGGCTGAACAGTCGGAGGAGCGCCGGATGCCTTGTCGGCACCTGTGGTCGGAACAGCAGTAAAGACCGGTTCCGCGCATCGTCTATGGGGAGCCTATGGCTCTCGGATGCAACACGGCGTAAAAGGAGGGACTTCCCCATATCGCGTTTCCGCATCCTGCTCAAGCCCCTTATAGGCGATCGGAATGCGGGATCGCGCTCTTCTTGCTGGGAGACGCCTCGATTCACGACGTCAGCGTCGCCTCAGCCGGACGTAAAGGGCTCCGGCGCCACCATGATGGCGCGCCGCCTCCTCGAAGCCGATGACGACGCTGCGCAGTTCCGGCGCACGCAGCCAGTGCGGCACCGAGCGGCGCAGGACCCCTCGCTCCGAGAACGCATTGTCATAGCCTGCCCCGCCCCCTTTGCCGGTGACGACGAGCACATGGGCATGGCCCGCCGAACGGCAGCGCATCAGAAAGCCGATCAGGGCATCGTGAGCTTCGGCCTGATACAATCCGTGAAGGTCGATCCGTGCCTCAACCTTGAGCGATCCACGCCGCAGGGCGAGGCGAGCCTTGCGTTCCAGGCCCGGCAGGGCAGGTGGGGTGACGATGGCCGCCGGGGCCGCCACGAGAGCGGGGGCGGGGACAGGTTTCACGATGCGTTTCGGGGGCGCTTTCACGCCACCGGGCAAGCCGGCCCTTTCGGCAACAGGCTTGGCAACAGGCTTGGCAACAGGCTTGGCAACAGGCTTGGCGACGAGCGCTGGTACTTCCGGTTTCCGCTTCGGAGGAAGGGGATCCCCAGTTGGCAGTGTTTTGGCCTTCGGAGAAGGAGCACGTCCGCGCAGCGGCGTGATCAGCCGTGCGATTTCGCCCCAGAGGAAGGCGTCCTCCCCCGACAGGCCGCGGAGTCTGCGTGGCATCCTCATGGGACCGCACGCGGCTTAGGCAGTAGGACGACGAAGCCGACCGCATCGCGCAGATTGCCGGCAGCGATCCCCGCCGCCTCCCCCGTGCCGAGATAAAGGTCCCCACGCGCCGGGCCGACGATGGCCGAACCGGTATCGGCCGCAACGACGAGGCGCCCCGGGGCATCCTCCCCGGCGATCCGTCCCTCGAGCCAGAACGGCGTTCCGTAACGCCACAAAGTGGAGTCGACCGCCAAGCTCCGGCCTGGGGTCAGGGGGACGCCGGCCGCGCCCGGAGGGCCAAGGCGGGGATCCTCCACTTCGGCGAGTCGGAAGAAGATGTAGGAGGCGTTTGCCCGCATCAGTGGCTTGGCGAGGGCCGGATTGTCACGAAGCCAGCCGGTCCAGCGGGCGAGCGTCAGGCCCTCGAGGGGGAGATGTCCCGCCTGGACGATGAGCTTGGCCACCGACGTATAGGGACGACCGTTGCGGCCGTCATAGAGCACCCTCACCGCCCGTCCATCCGGAAGGCGTACGCGCCCCGATCCCTGGACCTGGAGCACGAAGAGATCGACCGGATCGCGCAGGTAGACGAGCGGCCGGGCCCGCTCCCCGATTGCTCCATCCTCTATGGATGCACGGTCGGGGTAAGGCTCGAAGCCGCCCGGCGTCGCCCGTGCCGCCCGCAATGTCGGATCGAGGCCGAGTTTCGTCTCACCGGGGGCGAGACTCACGAGATCGTCCGGCCGGGCAAGGGCCGGGGTGGTGAAGCCGGGGCCGGCCGCGAGGGCACCGGTGAGTTCCGGTTCGAAATAGCCGGTGAGAAAGCCCGTCCGGCGCGAAGGACCACCCGCCTCGCCCGCTCTTACGATACGGTAGGCATCGAAATTTCGCGTGAAGAAGGCCCTGGCCTCTTCCGGCTTGACCGAGGCCGCAAGGGTGCAGGCGGCGGCAAGATCCTCCGCCGAGCCGGCGACAGTCGCGGCGATCTCCACCGGTGGAGCGGCGCAGGTCCGGCGGAACACCTCGAGGGAAGCGGCCGGATCGGAGCCGGGAAAGCCCGGCAAGGCGGTCGGGTCCACGGGCTCGAGAATCGCCTCTCCGACGCGAAACGGCCCGGTCGCGAGAGCGACCGGGCCGGGAAGACAGCCAGCAACGAGAGCTAGGGCGGCGAAGGATGCCCGATTCATAAACCCGGTCACGACAAACCCTGGATCCTCAGGCGCCGGCTTCCGTGGCCACGAGCTGCCAGTTCGGATCGCGGCTGCCCAGCGTGCGGGCGAAGGTCCAGACATCCGGCACCTCGGCCACGGCCTCGGCATTGCCGTCGATCACCTGACCATCGGCGCTGCGGGTCGCGGTGATGAGATGCGAGAGGAAGTGTACGGTCACCTGTGCCACCTTGTTGCGGACATCCACGGCAACGATCTCCGCCTTGTCGAGAGAGACGAAAGTGGTCTCCACTGTCTCACGGCGCGACTCGCGGGCTGTGATCTCCCGCTCGAACCCCTCGCAGACTTCGCGCGAGAGAAGGCTGCGCAGGGTCTTGCGGTCGCCCTTGGCGAAGGCGATCACGATGGCCTCATACGCACCCTTGGCACCTTCGACGAAGGCGCGGGGATCGAAGTTCGGTTCTGCCTGAACGATCGCTTCGAGACCATGGGCGACAGCCGAGCCCGGCTCGGCGATGCCGCGCCAGTCGCGGGCGACGGCAGCGGCGGCCGGTGCCGAATCAGGCTGCGGCTGAACCCGGTCCGCCCCTGGCAGACGCACCACGTTATCGCCTTCCGACCGGGTCGGCTGCGACGGATTGTGGTTCCGGTCCACCGGTTTGAACGGCGAGCGCTCCGCTCCGGTCTTCTGCCCCAGCACAGACCGGAGCCGCCAAATGACGAACACCGCGAGTCCCAGGAAGATCAGGGTCGTCAAATCGAAAGAATCCTGCATCACCGATCCGATCGTGGCCGTCGCACGACATGCTTGTTCGAGGGGGCTCCCAAGAATCCCGCCGCTACGCCCTTTATTGGAGCGTTGCGCAAGGATCGAGCCGGAGAATTCAAAGGATCCCGCCCGCGAGAGGAAGGCGCGACCCACGAGGTCACCCTGCATATGGGGCTGCCCGCGCGCCGTATCCAGGCAGGGAGGAGCCATGCCGGAGGCCTCAGGGTCAAGAGCAGACCGCCGACTTCGGAGACGGCTCCGGTTCCTCGACCGGATCGACGCGCCTGCGGATCGCCTCCTCCCGTCCCTCGTCTTGTCCGGGGTGGCCCATCGTGTTAGCGCGCTGTGCTCTCGGCCCCGGCCCTGCGACGATCAGACGATACGCCGCGCAGTGGATCGCCGAGGTGGCCCAGTAGACCCCGCGAAAGAGGACGAGATCGCCATGGCCGATACCCCGGCACCGAACGGCAACGGCGCGGCTCCCGCCGAGGACCAGTCGCCCGCCATCAACGCGTTGGCCCAATACGCCAAGGATCTCTCCTTCGAGAACCCCAACGCGCCGCGCTCGCTCCAGCCGCAGGAAAGCGGCCCGCAGATCAACATCCAGGTCAACGTCAATGCCAAGCAGTTGGCCGAGGCCGATTTTGAGGTCGAACTGACCCTGGAAGGCGATGCAAAGATCAACAACGAGGTGCTGTTCGCCTTCGAGCTGAACTATGCCGGCATCTTCCGCATGCGAAACATCCCCCAGGACCAGCTGCATCCGGCCGTGATGATCGAGTGCCCGCGCCTTCTCTTTCCGTTCGCGCGCCAGATCATCGCCGAGGCCGTGCGCAACGGCGGTTTCCCGCCTCTCTATATCGATCCGATCGATTTCGTGGGTCTCTACCGCCAGAAGGCCTTCGAGGCCCAGAACCAGCAGGGCAACACCCCGACCGGTCCCCTCGCCTCCTGATCCACGAACGGATCTGCCAAGGCATTTCCGCCTTCGATCCCGAGAACGCCCCGGCCGCCTTCAGCGTGCCGGGGCGTTCTCGTCTCGGGATACGAGCAAGCGGCAAGTCCACCTGTTGCACGTGAAAACAGCCGCGCTTGGCCTGCCGGCGCCGATCTCAAGCACGTCGCGCTCCGGAACTGGGCCACGGCGCGACGGTTGCCCGGCTGGGTGAATGGAGGAGCTCTCCCGGCATGAAGCGAGATGACAACCGCACGCTCAACGTGAGTGAGCCCCGTCGCGTGCCCTGGCTCAGCATCGTTCTCGGCTATGGGCCGATGGTGCCGTTCGCCCTCGGTGCGGCTTTCGCCTGGTGGCGGCGGGACGATCTCGGCGAGGCGGTCCTCTACCTCACCATTCTGTGGGGCTGTGCGATCCTGCTGTTTCTGTCGGGCGTACGGCGTGGTGTCAGCTTCCGCACCGAGGGTGGTCCGACCTTCATCCAGATCGCCACCATGTTCGGCCTGTTCGGCCTCGGTTTTCTCGCGCTCCTGTCCGCATCCCTCGGCCAGACAGTGGCGGCCCTCGTCCTTCTCATCGCCGGTTTCACCGCCGTGGCGATCCTCGATCCCATCGCCGCCCGTACCGGCGAGGCGCCGCTCTTCTTCGCTCGACTTCGCCCGCTGCAGATCCCCATTGCCATTCTCAGCTTATGCGCGCTGCTCGGCCTCAAGCTCTAACGACGGCACCCGGTGTCCCTCCCTTTACCCGGCACGCTTGCCGCTCGGGAGCACCCGCGATAGAGCCCGCCTGACATCGACAGCCCGAACGCAAAGCGAAGACACCATGGCCAAGGCCGAATCCAAGAAGGCCGATCCCACGAAGGCCGACACGTTGAAGGCGCGCCTGCCGCGCGGCTTCGTCGACCGTCGCGCCGATGAGATCGCCGCCCAGCACCGGATGCTGGAGACGATCCGCCAGAGCTTCGAGCTCTACGGGTTCGAGGCGCTGGAGACGCCCTTCGTCGAATACACCGAGTCCCTCGGCAAGTTCCTGCCCGATCTCGACCGGCCGAACGAGGGCGTGTTCTCGTTCCAAGACGACGACGAATCCTGGCTGTCCCTTCGCTACGACCTCACCGCGCCTCTGGCCCGGCACGTGGCCGAACATTTCGACGCAATCCCCAAGCCCTACCGCAGCTTCCGCGCCGGCTATGTCTTCCGCAACGAGAAGCCGGGACCGGGCCGTTTCCGCCAGTTCATGCAATGCGATGCCGACATCGTCGGCGCGGGCTCCGTCGCGGCGGATGCCGAGATCTGCATGCTGATGGCCGATACGCTGGAAAAGCTCGGCCTGTCCGGCCAGTACGTCATCAAGGTCAACAACCGGAAGGTGCTCGACGGCGTCATGGAGGCCATCGGCCTCTCGGGCGAGGACAAGGCCGGCCAGCGCCTCACGGTTCTGCGGGCCATCGACAAGCTCGACCGCCTCGGCGTCGACGGGGTACGCCAACTTCTCGGCGAAGGGCGAAAGGACGAGAGCGGTGATTTCGCTAAAGGTGCGGGCCTCGCACCCGACGCCATCGAGCGCATCCTCGCCTACGTCTCGTTCCAGGCCGCTCCCGACGCAGAGGGCGACCGCATGGCGTTCTGGGAGCAATTCTTCGGCTCGTGGACCGATGTCGTCGGCTCGTCCGAGACCGGCCGTGAGGGCATCGCCGAACTGCACGCGATCATGCGGCTCTGTGCGGCGGCGGGCTATGGCCACGACCGCATCCGGGCCGACCCTTCGGTGGTGCGCGGCCTCGAATACTATACCGGCCCTGTCTACGAGGCCGAGCTGACCTTCCCCGTCACCAACGAGGAGGGCCAGACCGTGCGCTTCGGGTCGGTGGCGGGCGGCGGCCGCTATGACGGCCTCGTCGGCCGCTTCCGCGCCGAGCCGGTGCCGGCGACGGGCTTCTCCATCGGCGTGTCGCGCCTGTTCTCGGCGCTGCAACTGACCGGGAGCCCTCTCCTCGAGGGCACCGCGAAGCCCGGTCCGGTGGTGGTGCTGGTTCTCGACCGCGACAACATCGCCGATTACCAGCGTCTCGTGGCGCGCCTGCGCGAGGCCGGCATCCGCGCCGAACTCTATCTCGGCGGCTCGGGCATGAAGGCGCAGATGAAATACGCCGACCGGCGCGGCAGCCCTTGCGCCATCATCCAGGGCTCCAACGAGCGCGAAGCCGGCGAAGTCCAGGTCAAGGATCTGATCGAGGGCGCCAAGGCGGCGGGAGCCATCGCCAGCAACGCCGAATGGAAGGCGGCACGCCCGGCCCAGTTCTCGGTGAAGGAAGACGAGATGGTCGAGCGCGTCCGCGAGGTGCTGGCGCGGCATTTCTGAAGGCGACCGGGACAACCGGAGGCTGCGCCATGCGCGGTCCCGCCCCCGGATCACTCGCCCGCCGCCCCTCTCACGCGGCTGGTGACAGCTCCGTCCTCGCCAGGCTGAGCGCCGCCTGGCGCAGGTCGCTTGCCGGCACCGCTCCGTAGCGTTCCTCGAACGTCTGCTGCGCCTGCTCCCAAAGGGGAAGCGCGTCCTCCATCCGCCTCCGCCCCGCAGCGGTGAGGGTGAGGGAGCGCGTGCGACCATCCGGCCCGGGACCGACGGCGACGAGCCCGTCCCGCGTGAGGGGACGAAGAGCGCGCCCCATCGTGGTCCGGTCCATCACCATGATCTCCGCGAAGGTGTTGATGGAGATCGGCCCGACACGACCTAGGCTGCGCAACATTCCGTACTGGCTAGTCCGCAGGCCGGTGGGCGCGAGATGCTGGTCGTAATGCTGCGTCAGCCGCCGCGATGCCTGGCGTAGGGCGATGCAGTGGCACGGTGACGCCAAATCCATCGTGAGAAATCCTCGATATACGGAATCACTGGGTTCGGGGACGAGATGCTTGTCTAACGAGTGCATATGCGCCTAAGCAAGGCCGACCGCGTCGTGGTGCCGGGCTTGTTCGCCGGGTCGTCACGCCGAACCACCATGCGGAACCCGAAGAGGCCGTATGTCCATCACTGCTCCCGTCGGATCGTTGTCGAACGCCGTCGCAGGCCCCCTCGCCCGCCGGAACGTTCATTACGGCTGGGTCGTCGCCGCCGTCACCTTCCTCACCATGTTGGTCACGGCCGGCGCCGTGGGTGCGCCCGGCGTCCTGATCCTGCCGCTTCAGAAGGAGTTCGGCTGGGACACGGCGACGATCTCATCGGCCCTGGCCGTGCGCTTCGTGCTGTTCGGATTGATGGGGCCTTTCGCGGCCCAGCTGATGAACCGCTACGGCCCGCGCCGCATCGTGCTCCTGGCGCTTTTCCTCATCGTCGGGGGGTTGCTCACCTCCCTCTTCATGAGCGAGGTCTGGCAGCTGGTCATACTCTGGGGCGTCGTCGTCGGCATCGGCACGGGGCTTACCGCCCTGGTGCTCGGCGCCACCATCGCGACCCGCTGGTTCTCGCGGTCGCGCGGCCTCGTCGTCGGTCTCCTCACCGCCAGTTCGGCCACCGGCCAACTCATCGTTCTCCCGCTCCTCGCTGCCCTCACCGAGCATCTCGGCTGGCGTGCAGCACTCCTGGTGATCTGTGGACTCCTGCTCGCGGCGGGGCTCGCCGTCACGGCGCTGATGCGCGACCGGCCGGAGGAGATGGGCCTCGCCCCCTATGGCGAGACCGCCGTTACCGGCGCCGTCGCGCCGCCGGCCGTGAACGGCTCCGCCCTCGGGGTCCTGGTGGAGGCGTCGCGCACGGGCGTGTTCTGGGTCCTCTTCGCCACGTTCTTCATCTGCGGAGCCAGCACCAACGGGCTGATCCAGACCCATTTCATCCCCCTCTGCGCCGATTACGGCATCGGCCCGGTCCAGGGGGCGAGCGTGCTCGCGGCGATGGGGGTGTTCGATTTCATCGGCACGGTGGCGTCCGGCTGGCTCTCCGACCGATACGACAACCGCTGGCTCCTGTTCTGGTATTACGGCCTGCGTGGCCTCTCGCTGATGTTCCTGCCCTTCTCCGACTTTTCCTTCATCGGCCTGTCGGTCTTCGCCGCCTTCTATGGGCTCGACTGGATCGCCACGGTGCCGCCCACCGTGCGGCTCACCGCATCCCGGTTCGGGCGCGAGAAGGCGAACCTCGTCTTCGGCTGGGTGTTCGCGGGCCACCAGCTCGGGGCCGCCACCATCGCCTACGGCGCCGGCCTGTCGCGCACGGCCTTGTCGAGCTACCTGCCGGCCTTCTTCGCCGCCGGCGCCCTGTGCATCCTCGCCGCCATCCTGGTCATGACCCTGTCCCGTCCAGGAGACCGGCGGGACGTCTCGCCCGCCGCCCTGCCGACGCGTGGGTAGCAGGATGCGGCCGTCAGAGGATCTGCAGCCGCGTACGCGGCCCGACGCGCCGCAGCAGGCGAACGAGATCGGCTCGCTTCACCGCCACGCAGCCCTCCGTCGGCAGGTATCCCGGCCGTGCCACATGCAGAAAGATCGCCGAGCCGCGTCCCGGCCGGATCGGCTGCCGGTTGTAGTCGAGATCGACGACGAGGTCGTAGAGACCGTCCTCCCGCCACATCCGTTCCGCGCTCACGCCGGGGGCGGGCAGGGTGATCGGGCGGTTGTAGCGCCGGTCGCGCGGGTCGTCGCACCAGCCGTCGTTCGGCCGCGTCGGGCGCAGAGCCAGGGCGGTGCGGGGGCGCGCGCCGAAATGGTCCGGCCGATAGGCCCCGGCCCGGAGGCGAAAACGACCGCGCGGGGACAGGCCGTCCCCTTCCCGCTTGACCTGCCCGATGCCGGAGCGGCCGAGCGCACAGGGAATGATGGAGCCCGCCATGAGAATCTGCCCGCGGGTCGGGTCACCCACCAGCCGGCGGACGCGGATGAGAGAGAGGGTCAGCGGGATCATGCCCGACTTATCGTCCGAACGGACCGGTTCGGACCAGCGCGTTCCTCGTCACGGCGCTCGATGGTCGCGCCGGCGAGAAACTTTTCGAGGCGTCGAGCCGTCGAGGATGTGCGAAGTCTGGCCCCGCCGCGAAGTCGTTCAAGGTTCTGACATAAAACATCCATCACTCTGCTGTTTTACGCTCGCGGCCGACGATTCGGCCATCTCTCAGGTTTTCGGGACCGGCCCGTCCGGTCTTCCCAGCTGCGTGTGAAAGTATCCCGGCCGATGTCGACCACCCATCGCCTGCTCATCTGCGACGACGACGAGTCATTGCGCGAAACCTTGATCGAGCAACTCGATCTGTACGAGGAGTTCGTCATCGTCAGCGCGGAAGACGCGAAATCCGCCCTCGCCCGTGTGGCCGAGGACCGGATCGACCTCGCGATCATGGATGTAGGCCTGCCGGACATGGATGGGCGGGAGGCGGTGCGGGCCATGCGCCGCAACGGCTACCGCGGACCGGTCATCATGCTGAGCGCGCAGGATTCGGAGGACGACATGGTGGAGGGCCTGGAGGCGGGCGCCAACGATTATGTCGCCAAGCCCTTCAAGTTCGCCGTGCTCCTCGCGCGGATCCGCGCGCATCTGCGCAGCCATGAGGCGAGCGAGGACGCGGTCTTCCAGATTGGCCCCTACACGTTCCGCCCCGGCGCGAAGCTCCTCGTCTGCGAGCGTGGCTCGAAGTTGAAGCTCACCGAAAAGGAGACCGCGATCCTGCGCTTCCTTTACCGTGCCGGCCGCGAGGTGGTGGGACGTGATACGCTCCTGGCCGAGGTCTGGGGCTACAACGCGCAGGTTACCACGCATACGCTGGAGACCCACATCTACCGCCTGCGCCAGAAGATCGAGCCGAACCCGGCCGTTACCGCCATCCTCGTGACGGAAGGCGGCGGCTACAAGCTGCTGCCCTGAGGATCAGGCAGCCGCGTTCGGCGCATCACCGCCGGACGTGTAGAAGGCCGCGATCTCCCGGATGAGGTCGCGCTGCTGCTCGTGGACGAGATCCGACAGGATTTCGTCGTCGTTGCGGTCGATGACCGACAGCAGGCGGATATCCGGATATTGGCCTTCGAAGAAAACCAGGACTTCGGATTGCGCATAGGGATCGTTCGGATCCAGGCAGAAGTGATTGGACACCGGAATTTCCGTCTTCGTCTTGCTTGAGAGACGCGTCTATCGACCGGTTTCATGACATCTGTTTGATCGACGCTCCGTCCCTGCGCCGGTGCAGCGCCGGATTTCCCCCTCGCCCGCCTTCGGCTAAGGCTTGATCCGCCGGAGGGGTCACCTCCGTCTTGAGGGAGCGCACGGCATTGGGGCTCGACGACGACATCGCGATCCTGGCGGCCGCGCCCCTGTTCAGCCACATGGCGCGCGATGCCCTGAGACTCCTCTCCTTCGCCGCCGAGCGCCGCAGCCTGACGGCGGGCGACGTCCTGTTCGCCCGCGACGAGCGCAGCGATGGCGGGTTCGTCGTCATGTCCGGAACGATCGAACTGGCGCCCCGCGTGGCCGGGGCCGAGCCCGTCCGGGTCGGCCGTTCCGCCCTGATCGGACAGATGGCGCTGTTCCTGCGCGGCGAGCGCCCCACCGATGCCCATGCCGTGACACCGGCGGAGGTCGTCCGAATCACGCCCACGCTGATGCGCCGGGTGCTCGAGGAATTTCCCGACGCGGCCGAGACGATCCACGCCACCCTCGCCGACGACCTGGATGCGTTGGTGAAGGGGCTCGACGGCGTCCGCGCCAGGATCGATGCGTTCTAACGGCCGATCGGCGCGCTCCGAGATCTGGCGAAACCGGCACAGACGGGCCACAAGCCTTCAGGTTCTCACACCTGCCCAGGAAGTGCC
>NZ_JADIJP010000027.1:0-64159 GCF_017355285.1 Methylobacterium sp. SD274
GGTGGTGACGACACGCGAGCCCGGCGGCTCCGCCAAGGCCGAGGCGATCCGTGAGGCGTTGCTGGCCGGAACGGTGAAGCGGCACGGCCCCTTCGCCGAGGCGCTGCTCTTCTCAGCCGCCCGGATCGACCATCTCGACACGCTGATCCGCCCGGCCCTCGCCCGCGGCGAGACTGTGCTGTGCGACCGCTTCTCGGATTCGACCCGTGCCTATCAGGGAGCGGCGGGAGGCCTCGAACCGACCCTTCTCTCGGCCCTGGAGCGGGTCGTCGTCGGCGACACGAAGCCCGACCTCACCCTGATCCTCGACCTCGACCCCGTCATCGGCCTCGCCAGGGCGAAGGCCCGCGCCGGGGAGGGGGAGGCGGCCGACCGGTTCGAGGCGGAGGCCCTCGCCTTCCACACCCGCCTGCGGCAGGCGTTCCTCGCCATCGCCGCAACGGAGCCGGAGCGCTGCGTCGTCATCGATGCCGGCCTCCCCCCGGATGCGGTGGAAGAGGCGATCGCAGCCGCCCTCGCGGCCCGCCTGCCCAGCCTTTTCTCCAGCCCGGAGGCCGCCGACGATGCGGCCTGAACGCGCTCCCGAGGATGTCGAACCCGGCGACCTCGCCGACATCCCCCGCCCACGCGAGCAGGCAGGCTTCGTCGGCCATGCGGAGGCGGAAGCCGCCTTCATCGAAGGCATCGGCTCGGGACGCCTGCACCATGCCTGGCTCATCGGCGGCCCGCGCGGTATCGGCAAGGCGACCCTGGCGTATCGGGTGGCGCGCTGGCTCATCGCCAACCCGCGCCCCGGCCACGTCCCGGATACCCTCGCGGTCGATCCCTCGCATCCGGCGGCGCGGCAGGTGGCAGCCCTGTCGCATCCCAACCTCGTGGCCCTGCGCCGGACGCGGCCGCACAATGCCAAGACGCTCGCGACAAAGATCTCGGTCGATGCCGCGCGCCATGCCCTCGACCTGTTCGGCTCGACGGCGGGCAATGACGGCTACCGCATCTGCATCGTCGACAGCGCCGAGGATCTCAACGCCAACAGCGCCAATGCCCTGCTCAAGATGGTGGAGGAGCCGCCGCCGCGCTGCCTCTTCCTGATCGTCAGCCACGCGCCGGGCCGGCTCCTGCCGACGATCCGTTCACGCTGCCGAGCCCTCAACCTGCGGCCCCTGGGGGAGGGGGAGGTGGCCGAGGTCCTGGGAAGCTTCCCTCCCCCTTTCGTCCGGCCCGACCGGGAGGTCCTGGCCCGTGCAGCCGCCCTCTCCGAGGGCTCGGTGGCGCAGGGCTTCGCCATGCTCGATCCGGCGACATCCAACGTCGTCGGCGAGATGGAGACCCTGCTGTCGCGCCTCGACCATCCCGACTGGCGCCGCATCCTGGCGCTGGCCGACAAGCTTTCGGGGCGGGACGCGGACGAGCATTTCGCCGCGAGCCTCGAGGCGGTGTTCCGCTTCGTCTCCGCCGAACTCGACAGACGGCGCCACGAGCCCCCCGCTCGCCTTGCGGCCCTGGTGGAGGTGTGTGACAAGATCGCCCGCGCCGCCCGGGAGGCCGCGACCTACAATCTCGACCGCCGGCCGCTGATCCTCTCGCTGTTCGGCGACCTCGCGGGCGCCGTACGCTGAAGGGACGTGAGCCGGTTCGGCCCGTGCTCCCGGAGCCGTCCCGTGAACCCATGAACCCTGTATCCGGGGATACCGCTACGCGATGGCCAACGATCCAGGCCCCACCCTTTCCGATGCCAAGGCCCTTTCCGGTGCGAAAACCTTCGGCATCAGCACGGCGATCTCCTATCCCAACGGCGCGCCGCATATCGGCCACGCCTATGAGGTGATCGCCACGGACGCGATCGCGCGGTTCAAGCGCCTCGACGGCTACGACGTGCTGTTCTCCACCGGCACCGACGAGCACGGGCTCAAGATCCAGCAGACAGCGTCCAAGGCCGGGATCAGTCCGAAGGCCCTGGTCGACGACATGGCCGCGCGCTTCAAGGCCATGGCCGAGGCGCTGAACTGCAGCCACGACCGCTTCATCCGCACCACGGAGCCGGACCATTATGCCGCCGCCCAGGAACTCTGGCGGCGCATGGAGGCCAATGGCGACATCTACCTGTCGAAATATGCCGGCTGGTACTCGGTGCGCGACGAGGCCTATTACAACGAGGACGAGACCGAGACCGCCCCTGACGGGACACGCCGCGCCCGGGAGACCGGCACCGCCGTGACCTGGATGGAGGAGGAGAACTTCCTCTTCCGTCTCTCCGCCTACCAGGATCGGCTGCTGGCTCTGTACGAGGCCCAGCCCGACTTCATCGGCCCCGAGACACGGCGCAACGAAGTGGCGAGCTTCGTCCGCTCCGGCCTCAAGGACCTCTCCGTCAGCCGCACCACCTTCGACTGGGGCGTGCCGGTGCCGGGGCACCCGGATCATGTGATGTACGTGTGGGTCGATGCCCTCACCAACTATCTCACGGTGACGGGCTTCCCCGACGAGGCTGACGCCCGCAAAAAGTTCTGGCCGATGGACCTGCACGTCATCGGCAAGGACATCGTGCGCTTCCACGCGGTCTACTGGCCGGCCTTCCTGATGTCGGCGGGCCTGCCGCTGCCGAAGCGCGTCTTCGGCCACGGCTTCCTGCTCTCCAAGGGCGAGAAGATGTCGAAGTCGCTCGGCAACGTGGTCGATCCGATGGACCTCATCGCGACCTACGGGGTCGATGCGCTGCGCCAGTTCGTCCTGCGCGAAGTCCCCTTCGGCGGCGATGGCAATTACAGCCACGAGGCCATCATTACCCGCTACACGGCGGACCTCTCGAACGGTCTCGGCAACCTCGCTCAGCGCTCTCTCTCGATGATCGCGAAGAATTGCGGCGGCCTCGTCCCCGAGCACGGCGACTTCACGGAGGACGACCGGGCCCTCCTGGCGCTGGCGGACGCCCTGCCGGGCTCCGTGCGGGTGGCGATGGACAAGCTCGCCCTCCACACGGCGCTCGCCGACATCTGGGCCGTGGTGACGGCCTCGGACCGCTATTTCGACGCGCAGAAGCCCTGGGTCCTGCGCAAGACCGACCCTTCCCGCATGGCCGCCTCGCTCTACGTGGTGGCCGAGACCTTGCGGGCCATCGGCATCCTGGTGCAGCCCTTCATGCCGGATTCGGGCGCCAAGCTGCTCGACCTCCTGGCCGTGCCCGCCGACAGGCGGCAGCTCGCCGATATCGGGGAGGAGGGACGACTGGTGCCGGGCACGGCGCTCCCCGCGCCGAGCGGGCTGTTCCCGCGCTTCGTCGAGCCGGAGGCTCCCGCCGTCTGAGGCGGGGTCCGCAGCGTCACCGAGAATCCCGAGTTTTGTCCATGCTGGTCGACAGCCACTGCCATCTCGACTTCCCGAACTTCGTCGAGGATCTTCCCGGCGTGATCGCCCGCGCCGAGGCGGCGGGCGTAACGGGGATGCTCACCATCTCGACGCGAATCGCCAAGGCGCGGGTCTACGAGGCCCTGTCCGAGGCTCATCCGCAGATCTGGCACACCGTAGGGACCCATCCGAATGGGGCAGGGGACGAGCCCGACGTGCCCACGGAAGAGATCGTCGCCCTCACCCATCATCCGCGCTGCGTCGGGATCGGCGAGGCGGGGCTCGACTACCATTACGAGGACGCCGCACCCGAAGCGGTGCAGGAGCGGGTGTTCCGCCGGCATATCGCGGCCTCCCGCGAGACCGGCCTCCCCCTCGTCATCCATGCCCGCGATGCCGACGAGCACATGGAATCGGTGCTCGTCGACGAGATGAAGCGCGGGGCCTTCAAGGCGGTGCTGCACTGCTTCTCCTCGGGCCGACGCCTGGCGGAAGTCGGGGTCGAACTCGGCTTGTTCGTCTCCTTCTCGGGCATCGTCACCTTTCGGCGCTCGCACGAGCTCCGCGACATCGCCCTCGCCGTGCCCCGCGACCGCATCCTGGTGGAGACGGACGCGCCGTTCCTAGCGCCCGAGCCGCATCGTGGGCGCAGCAACGAGCCGGCCTATACCGCCGACACCGCCCGCTCCCTGGCCAAGACCCTCGACATGGAGTTCGAGGCCTTCGCGAGCCTGACGACGGCCAATTTCCACCGCCTGTTCGACAAGGCGACCCCATCCGGCGGCCGGGCGGCATGACAGCGGCCCGCGCGCTCCGCTACCAACGGACCGGGAGGTGCGGATGGGTTCTCTGACGTTGACGATCCTCGGCTGCGGCTCGTCCGGCGGCGTTCCCCGCGTGGGCTACGGCTGGGGCGCCTGCGATCCGTCCGATTCGAGGAACCGGCGGCGGCGTTGCTCGATCCTGGTGGAGCGGCGAGGGCAGGCGGGGTCCACGACCCTTCTGGTCGATACCTCGCCGGATTTGCGGGAGCAGCTTCTGGCGGCGCGGGTCCAGAGCCTCGACGCGGTGCTGTTCACCCATGCCCATGCGGACCATACCCACGGGATCGACGACGTCCGGCCGTTGGTGATCCACATGCACCGGCGCATCCCGGTCTATGCCGATGCCGAGACGCGCGCCCTGCTGACGATGCGCTTCGGTTATTGCTTCGAGACGCCGCCCGGCAGCGCCTATCCGCCGATCCTCGACATGAACGATCTCGTGGCGGGCGAGCCGGTGACGATTCCGGGTGAGGGCGGTGCGATCGAGGCCGTGGCCTTCGGTATGGAGCATGGCACCGAGAGCGCCCATGGCTTTCGCTTCGGCCCGGCGGCTTACGCGCCAGATGTCAGCCTGATGCCGGAAGCGGCCAAGGCGCAACTCCGCGGCCTCGATCTCCTCATCATCGATGCCCTGCGCGACACCCCTCACCCGACCCATTACTCGGTCTCGGATGCGCTCGCGCTGATCGAGGAGGTGCGCCCACGCCGCGCGATTCTCACCAACCTCCACACCGATCTCGACTACGCCACTCTCGCGGCCAAGCTGCCGCCGGGCGTGGTTCCGGCCTATGACGGATTGTCGGTGAGCGTGGACCTCTAGACGCGCAGGCAGAGTGCCGGGGAGGGCGCGCGTCAGTTACGCATGGGGTCGGCCGGGATCAGGCCGGCATTGACCAGGATCTGCGCCGTGGCCGCCTTGGCGAGGCGGTCGTAGCCCGCATCGGTCATGTGCAGCCCGTCGGGGCCGATCATCTGCGCCGGGCTCAGGAGGCCGCTGGCGGCCCAGGTCCGCATCAGGGCGTGACGGCGGATCACCGGCACGTCGAGCTCGGCCGCGAGGCTGTGCAACGCGTCGCCGTAGCGCTCGGCACCGTTGGTCGTCGTCAGGCGGCGGCACCATTGCTGGTCCATGAGGATGACGTCGGAGCCGGCGGCGCGCATCGCCGTGATGCCCTGACGGGTCAATTCGGTGAAACGCTCCACCGTGACGCCGGTCATCGGGTCGTTGCTGCCGGTCTGCCAGATCACGAGGTCGGGCCGCTCGGCCAGAACGTCCCGGTCGAGGCGGCGGGCCATGGCCTCGGCGTCATCACCACCCTTGCCGCGGTTGAGGACCGTGACGATGGGGTGCTTGGCGCCAGCGACGTCGAGACGTCCCTGCAGGTCTTCCTGCAATTGGGCGGGGTAGGCGGTGGCGGGGGAGGAGGCCCCCGACCCTTCCGTGGACGAGGAGCCGAAGGCGACGATGCGGATGTCGGATCCGGCCTTCACCAGGGCGGCCACGTGGGAGAGCTTGGCCAGCGCCCGGGCGGGAATGGCCGGCTTCGATACCACGGGCTCCGCCCATGCCGGAGCGCCGAGGCCCAAAGCCACGAGGGCTAGGCCGAGGAACGGGGCGGCGCAGGGTTTGAGAAGGGTCAGCATCGGATCCGCTTCGAGAACGATCGGGGCGGGCGGTCGCGAAGACCGGTCCCACTCCACCACGGGTTAGACACGCGGTTTGAGATAGGATTGTGACGATTGCCCCTGAAACTGGCGGATCGCTTAAGGAAGCTGGTGAGCAAGGCGTAAAGCCGCCATCTCTCGGCGACACTTCATGGAATGGTGAATCCCAGCTTCGTGTCAAGTTGGTCCTGTAAGCCCCCTCACCCCGCTCTCCCGGGTTTCATGTTCCATAATATATCTTATGCGAATGGCAGATATGGGTTTTGAAAGGGCCTGATTCGCCATCTGGGTTCGCCGTACCGTACGGTACCGACCGGCGGCTCGCTCCGGATCTCCCTAGGATGCCCGCACCGTGTCCGGCGCCCTGCCCTCGCCGGTGGTGAACAGGCCGTAGCGCAGGGCCAGGGTCGGCAGGATCAGGAGGTTCAGGACCGTCGAGGTCACGAGGCCGCCGAGGATGACGATGGCCATCGGCCCCTCGATCTCGCGGCCGGGCTCGCCGGCTCCCAGCGCCAGAGGCAACAGGCCGAGGCCGGTGACGAGGGAGGTCATCAGGATCGGCACCAGCCGGTCGGCGGCCCCCTCCACCGCCGTGTCGCGGTCCCACGCCCGGCCGTCGATGGCGACGAGATGCTCGTAATGCGAGATCATCATGATGGTGTTGCGGAGCGAGATGCCGAACAGCGTCACGAAGCCGACGATGGAGCCGAGCGACAGCACGGCCCCGGTGGCGAAGACCGCCAGTACCCCGCCGACGAAGGCGAAGGGCAGGTTGACCAGGACCAGCATGAGGTTGCGCGCACTGCCCGTGACCATGGCCAGCAGCAGCACGATGCCGAGGCCCGCGAGCCCGGAGAACAGCAGCAGGTCGCGCTTGGCCCGCGCCTGGGCCTCGGCCGAGCCTGAGAAACTCACATAGACGCCGCTCGGCAGGGCCACTTCCTTGGCGATCTTGCGCCGCGCCGCCTCGACGAAGGAGGCGACGTCGCGCCCCGTGACGTTGGCGGTGATGGCCTGGACGCGCTGGGCGCCCTGATGCTGGACCTGGTAGCGTCCCGAGGTCTCGTAGATGTCCGCCACCTGGGCGAGGCGGATGAAGCGGCCGTTCGAGGAGCGCAAGGGGAGGTCGCCCAAAGCGGTGAGACGCCCCCTCGCCCCGGAATCGAGGATGACGAGGACGTTGAAGACCGCGTTGCCCTCATAGGTCTGGCCGACCACGTCGCCCTGATAGGCGGTGCGCACCACCTCCATCACCTCGACGGCCGAGAGCCCCCAATGGCGCAGGTCGTTGGGCCGGAGCCCGACGTTGATCTGCGGCAGCCCGGCCGGGGAGGCCTGCTGGATATCGGTGGCGCCGCGCACCTCGGCGAGTTCGCGGGCGATGTCGCGGGCGGCGGCCTCGATCCGGGCGAGGTCGTTGCCGAAGACGTTGATGACGACCGGCGCGGTGTAGCCTGAAACCGTCTCTTCGATGCGCTCGGTGAGGAAGGTCTTGAGCGAGAAGGCGGCGCCGGGAAACCCCGCCATCAGGGTGCGGATATCGGCCTCGGCCCTGCCCTGCCTCGCGCCGTCGAGCCCCGGTTCGAGGTCGATATGGATCTCGCTGTAATGGGTGCCGGCGGTGTCCTGCCCCGCCTCGGCGCGGCCGATCTGAGAAGCCACGGCGCGGATGCCTGGGATCTTCCGCAGTTCGGTGGTGATGCGACCGCCGAGGCGCATGGATTCCCCCAGCGACGTACCGGGCGCCGCCGCCATGTGCAGGATCAGGTGGCCCTCCTTCAGGTCGGGCAGGAAAGTACTGCCGAAGAACGGCGTCGCGGCGGCGCCCGCCAGGGTCACCAGGATGCCGAAGGCGATGACGATGCGCGGTGCGCGGTTGATCCCCTGGAGGAGGCGGGTGTAGCCGCCGCGCGACCAGCGCATCACCGGCGGGTCACGCATGTCCGTCTCGCGCCGCCCGGTGAGGAGCATCATCGACAGGGCGGGGGTGACGGTGAGCGCCACGGCGAGCGAAGCCACCACCGCGAGGATGTAGGCGAGGGCGAGGGGGGCGAACAGCTTGCCGGCGATGCCGGACAGGACCAGCACCGGCAGGAACACCAGCAGCACCGCGAAGGTGGCGTAGGCGACCGCGGTGCGGACTTCCAGGATGGCGTCGATGACCACCCTCCCCTCCGGGACGGGCGAAGCGAGGCGCCGGTTCTCGCGCAGGCGTCGCACCACGTTCTCGACGCCGATCACCGCGTCGTCCACCACCTCGCCGATGGCGATGGCGAGGCCGCCCAACGTCATGGTGTTGAGGCTCTCGCCCATGGCCTGGAGCGCCACCACGGCGGCGATGAGGGAGAGCGGGATCGCCACCGACGAGATCACGCAGGTGCGCCAATCGTACAGGAAGGCGAACAGCACGACGACGACGAGGATGCCGCCGAGCCCGAGCGCCTGGAGCACGTTGGCATTGGCGATGGTGATGAAGTTCGCCGGCCGGAACAGATCCGGCCGCAAAGCCACGCCTTCCCGGTCGAGGGCCGGGCGCAGGTCTTCGAGAGCGGCCTCCACGCGGGCGGTGACCTCGCGGGTATTGGCGCCGTATTGCGCGCCGACCATGAGGAGCACGCCGCGCTTGCCGTCCACCAGGGCGGCGCTGATCGGCGGCTCGCCGGCGGCGACCACGGTGGCGACGTCGCCGAGGGTCACGCTGGCGCCGCCCTCGTTGATGAGTACCGTGCGGGACAGCTCCTCTGGGGTGAGCGACTGCCCCTCGGTCTGGAGGGTGACGCGCTGGTTGATCGTGTCGACGAAGCCCGCCCCGCGCACGCCGGTGGCCTTGCGGGCGGCGGCGAGCACGTCGTTCATGCCGATATTGTAGCGGATGAGGTCGGCCGGCCGGATCTGGACCTGGAGCGAGCGCACGGCGCCGCCATAGACCGAGACCTGACTGACGCCCGGCACGGCCAGGAGCCGGAGGCGTACGGTCCAGTCGGCGATGGTGCGCAGGTCGAGGTCGGAGCGTCGCTCCGAGGTCAGGCCGACGAGGAGCACGGTGCTGGTGGCCGAGGTGAGTGCGGTCATCGCCGGCGGCAGCACGCCCTGGGGCAGGCGGCCCGCGAGCGCCGTCAGGCGCTCGGTGACGAGCTGGCGGACGCGGTAGACGTCGCTGCCGGTACCGAAGGTGACGGTGATGACCGACAGGCCCTGGATCGAGCTCGACCGCAGGGATTCGATCCCCGGCAAGCCGTTCACCGCCACCTCGATCGGTTGGGTGACCAGCACCTCCACCTGTTCGGGATTGAGGCCGGGCGCCTCGGTCTGGACGACCACGGAGGGCGGCGCGAATTCCGGGAACACGTCGTATTTCGCGTCCCCCAGCACGTAGATGCCGTAGCCGGCGAGCGCGAGGCTGAGCGCCAGGACGATGCCGCGAAAGCGCACCGCGAAGGCGACGAGAGCCGCCTGGGGGCCGCTCGGGGAAGCGTTCGGAACGTCGCTCACGTCAATCGTCGTCCACGCCGCCGGAGACGGAGAGCAGGCTCTTCATCTCCTCGGACAAGAGCGCCTGCGCGCCCGTCAGCACGATCTCAGTCTCACCAGGCAAGTCCTCCACCACATAGGCATCGGCCGACATGGGCGGGTCGGCCTTGAGAGCGTGGCGGGCGAAGGCGTCGGGCGCCACCGCGCGGTAGATCCAGGTTCCGCCCTGCCAATGCACCACCGCATCCTCGGGCACGCTGATGCCGGTGACGCTCCGGTCGGAGGCGAGGAAGGCGAGCATGCTCATGCCGGGCAGGAAGCCGCTATCGCCCGGCACGGTGTAGAAGTAGCTGAGGCCCTGGATGCGCTGGTCGGTGCGGGTGGCCGGCGAGACGTAGCGCAGCGCGATCCGCGCGCTCTGCGGCGGCACCTCGGCGAAGGCGGCGGCGGGTTGGCCCTTGATACTCTCGCCCGGCGGCAGGGTCACCTGAACCAGGAAGTCGACGCGCTCGATCAGCCGGGTGATGGCCGGCGAGCGCTCGACGATGGCCCGTCCGATCACCGGCCCCCATTCCTGCTGCGCCGTGGCGGCGAGGGTGCGAACCTGCGATTCCGCCGCCGCCAGGGCGGCCTGGTCGGTCTGGAACGTGCCCTCGGTGGTCTCGACCTGGACGGTGGTGGCGTAGGGGCCGAGATTCTTGGCGCGCTGGAAGGCGTTGCGCGAGACCTCGACCCGGGCCTGTGCGGTCTGGAGCTGCGCCCTGGCGCTGGCGTAGGAATTGGTCAGGTCGGTGACCCTGGCGACGTCGAGGACGCTGCCATAGGCCTGGAGTTCCTCGCGGTGGGGAGCGTACGGGCGCACCTGCGTGGCGATGCCGAGGCGTTCCCGCTCCTCCGGCTTGAGCCGGACCACGGTGCGCCCGTCCTCGATGGCGGTGCGCTGGGCTGGAAGATGGCGCGGGGCAGGGGGACCGGGGGCGACCCGCTCGCGCAGTTCGGCGATGAGGGCCGTGCCGGCTTCGCTCACCGCGAAGGCGGCGATTCCGGCCACGATTCCCGCGAAGAGGAGACCACGCACCCACGACACCAGAACCGCCCTCCCCGGCCTCGCGATCGATACGCCG
Source organism: Methylobacterium sp. SD274 (assembly GCF_017355285.1). Taxonomy (NCBI): domain Bacteria; kingdom Pseudomonadati; phylum Pseudomonadota; class Alphaproteobacteria; order Hyphomicrobiales; family Methylobacteriaceae; genus Methylobacterium; species Methylobacterium sp. SD274. The sequence goes on from NZ_JADIJP010000027.1 coordinate 10,430, forward strand.
CGTTGTCCCTCGTGAACGGATACAGCGTCGCCCCGCAACCCGATACGGGCGATGCCGGATTTTCCCGTCCTGCCTCACCTCCTGCCTCGCACCGTTGCGCCGGCCTGCGCGCGGTTTCGCGATTCCCGCGGCCGTGAGATGGTGGAGGCGGCCGGAGAGCGTCGTGACCCACATCATCCCGCTGCCCTACAGGCCGCCCTACGACTGGCCCGCGATCCTGGCCTATCTCGGCGGCCGGGCCATTCCGGGTGTCGAGGTGGTGACGGCGGACGCCTATGCCCGGACCATCTTCATCGGCGGGCTCCCCGGCACGATCTCCGTCATGCAGGGCGGGGACGATGCCCTCGTCGCTGCGGTGGATCATCCCGATCCGGCGATTCTGCCGGACGTTCTGGCACGGCTGAGGCCGATGTTCGATCTCGATGCCGACCCGGCCCTCATCGCGGCCGCGCTCTCGCGCCACCCCGACCTCGCACCCCTCGTGGCCGAACGGCCGGGCCTGCGGGTTCCGGGCGCCTGGGACGGGTTCGAGATCGCGGTACGCGCCATTCTCGGACAGCAGGTCTCGGTCAATGCGGCGACCCGGCTCGCCGGCCGACTGGTTGCCGCCTTCGGTGAAGCGCTGGCGCCGGAATACGCCGGAACGGGGCTGACCCACCTGTTCCCGACGCCGGATCGCCTGCTCGATGCAGACGTGGCCGCGACCCTCGGCATGCCGGGGGCACGCGGCAGAGCGATCAGCGCCCTTGCGGCGGAGGCCCATGCAAATCCCGCTCTGTTCGCACGGGGACGTGGGCTCGATCCGGCGGTGGCCGCCCTGAGGGCGTTGAGCGGGATCGGCGAGTGGACGGCGCAGTACATCGCCCTCAGGGCCTTGCGCGAACCGGATGCGCTGCCGGCGAGCGACCTCGCCCTGCTCCGGTCCCTCGATACCGGGGCGGGGCGTCCGACACCGGCGCAATTGCTCATCCGGGCCGAAGCCTGGCGGCCCTGGCGAGCCTACGCCGCATTGCATCTCTGGACGACCGACGCCGCGCGGATCGCCGCCGCCCTGCCTGTTCCCAAACCCGCCGCCAAGCGCCGCCCTCCCCGGCCCGTCTCCGGGTAGGATCCGTGATGTCAGCCCTGCTTCCGGCGGCCTTGCTCAGCCCGTCATGGGCGGGACAGAAGGGGATGGCGGTACCGCCAGCGAAGAAACATCTCCGAGCAAAGCCCCCGAAGGGATCATGACCTCTCCGTCCGCCTCCCCCGGCCCGGCCGTCGAGACCCGTGGCGCCGGGGCCGCTTACCCGCTCCTCCTGTTCACGACCCTGCTGTGGGGCGGCAACGTGGTCGCGGGCAAATGGGCCGTCGGGGAAGTCTCGCCTCAGGTGCTCACCTGCCTGCGCTGGGCCTTCGCCTGCCTCGCGCTGGCCTTGCCGGCCTGGCGCGGGATCGTGGCCGAGCGCCACCTGATCGCGCGCCACTGGCGCTACGTCCTGCTGATGGGGGCCTGCGGCTACACCGCCTATGCGAGCCTGTTCTACGCCGCCGGCATCTACACCACCGGCGTCAACGTCGCCCTGTTCCAGGGGGCGATCCCGGTCCTCGTCATCCTGCTGAACTATGTCGTGCACCGCGTCGCCGTCACCGGGGCGCAGATCCTCGGCGTCGTCATCACCCTCGGCGGCGCGGGCGTCGCGGCGACCCACGGCGACTGGCACATCCTGTCGACGCTCTCCTTCAACATCGGCGACATGCTGATGCTCGGCGCCTGCCTGCTCTATGCCGGCTACACCGTCGCCCTCGCCGACCGGCCCAAGATGTCCGGCCTGACCTTCTTCTCGGCGATGGCGCTGGCGGCCCTCGTGACCTCCCTGCCCGCCCTCGTCCTCGAACAGGCTGCCGGAACCCTGATCTGGCCGACACCGAAGGGGTGGGCCATCGTCGCTTTCGTGGCCCTCGGCCCGTCCCTGATCGCCCAGCTCTCGTTCATGCGGGGCGTCGAATTGATCGGCCCGAACCGCGCGGGGGTGTTCGTGAACCTCGTGCCGATCTTCGGCTCGGGCCTCGCCATCCTCGTCGTCGGCGAAGCGTTCCAATGGTACCAGGCCGCGGCCTTGGCCCTCGTGCTCGGCGGCATCGTCATCGCCGAGCGCTTCGGCCGCCGCGAACGCCCAGGCGGTGGGTGAGGCGAGACGTCCGGTTCAGCCGGCGGCCGCGCGCTCGAGGGAGGCGATGTCGAGCTTGACCATGTCCTGCATGGCGGAGAAGACCCGGCTCGCCACGGCCGGATCGGGGTCGGCCAGCAGCCGAGGGAGAATCGTGGGTACGATCTGCCAGGGCACTCCCCACTTGTCCCTGAGCCAGCCGCACATGGTCTCGGCCCCGCCATCCGCCGTGAGCGCCGCCCATAACCGGTCGACTTCGTCCTGGTCGGCGCAGGCCACCGAGATCGAAGCGGCAGTGCCGTAATCGGCCGTGGCGCCTCCGTTCAGGGCCTGAAAGCTCTGTCCGCCGAGGGTGAAGGCCACCAGCAGCGCATCGCCCGCTTCCCCGCCCGGCCAGGGTCCAGGCGAGCGCTGGACATGGTCGATCCGCGAATCGGGGACGAGGGAGACGTAGAGGCCGACCGCCGCCTCGATGTCCCCCCCGAACCACAGGCAGGTGCTGACCTTGGGCATCGTCGACTCCTCTCGCGAGGTTGAGTTCGCGCGAGACTATCGAATGTCCGGTCTCGAGCCCATCAGATGATGAGCCCCCGCCGCAGGGCGATGGCGACGGCCTGGGTGCGGTTGGCGGTGCCGAGCTTGGCGCGGGCGGAGCGCAGGTGGAAATCGACGCCATGGGCGGAAATCCCCATGACCTCGCCGATCTCCCAATCGGTCTTGCCTTCGGCCGCCCATTGCAGGGCCTCGCGCTCGCGCGGGGCGAGGCGCGCGGAGGCCGCCGGGCTCTGCCCGTTCAGCAGCAGCAGGTGGCCGAACGCGTAGGTGGCGATCAGTTGGAGCATGCCGCGATCCGCCGGATCGATGGCGAGGCGCTCGCCCGAGACGCTGAACCCGGCGGTCTCGCCGTCGAGGGTCATCAGCGGGATCGTCAGGCCGTCGCGCAGATGGAAATCCGCAGCCTCGTCCATCACCCTGCGCGCCAGGGGATCGTCGGCATGCTCATCGGTGGCGTCGCTCCAGGCGAAGGGCGCGGTCGAGTAGCCGAGGCGCTGCACCGTGGGGTCGTGGAAGGCATAGCCGCGCGTCAGGTAGCGCCGGCCCCATTCCATCGGGAAGGTGTTGAGCAGGACGTGGCCGCGCTGCTGGCGGACGGACGTGCCCCGTACCGGCACCGTGGCCGCCATGATATGAGCGACGCCGAGATCCGCCAGTTCCGCCGCCAGAACCCGGGCGACGTCCTCGCCGCTCGCCGTCCGGTCGAGGGAACGGAGGAAGCCGAGGGTCTGATCGAGGGATTTGCGCGTCACCCGCGTTCTCGCCGGAGAATCCGACCACCATTCATGGTCGAGAAACATGTGGGCAACAGAACTCTAGATTGTCAACGACTCCGTTCGGCCGGAACCGGCCTTACGCGGGCAAGTCATGGGACGGTGTTATCCGAACAGGTCGACCGTCCTGAAACCGTTCGCTTCCAGTCGTTCGGCCAGGACGCGGCGGTGGCATCGCTCCGGGTCGCGCTCGAAGCAGAGGAGGCAGGTCGGCGCCCGCGAGGCGACCTCGCACAGGGCGGCGAGGGCGAGCCCGCCATCGGCGGTGTCGAGCACCTCTTCGCAGTAGATCCGGCGCATCAGCGCGGCATCATGGGCCCTCGCAGCCTCTCTCCCGGCATTCGGCGTGCCGAGTTCCCGCGCATGCGCATAGGTGAGGCCCGCCTCTTCCAGGCTCGTCTTCAGCGCGTTCTTCGAGAAGCCCCGCTTGCGCGAATTGGCCACCGCGCGAACGTCGGCCAGCGTCGCGACGCCGGCATCCTTCAAAGTCGCCACGAAACGCTCGGAATCCAGCCCTTCGTAACCGATGGTGAACAAAACCTTGTCCAGACTCCCCTCCCCTCGAAATGCCTGATCGGCTCGGGACTTAGCATCCGCGACCGGCCTGCGGCGAAAGCGCCTGAATCCACCCTATGTGGTTCGCCCGCAACGAGTTCCGGAATTCCGCCGCATTGCCGTCAAAGCTCTGTTAACCGCACGGGGCCATCCCTTACCCATGAGTGTAGCGCGTGAGAACGGTGGACCGGGCATCAATGTCGCTTGAGAACGGGATCGCCCCGACAGACTTGGCCGTGATGCCACGCAACGCCGCGATGCGCTGGGCCAAACGCTCGCTGACCGCCGCCCTGCTCGCGACGCTCGCGGCCTGCGCCGGCAACCAGAGCGACTTCTATCCCACAAAGGGTGACGTGAAGCCCCATCCGGGGGTCGCCCGTGCCAAGCAGCACCCGATCCAGGGCATCGACATCTCGAAATGGCAGGGGCCGATCGACTGGGCCTCGGTGCGCGGAGCCGGCACGCAGTTCGCCTTCATCAAGGCGACGGAGGGCGGCGACCACGTGGACGAACGCTTCCGCGCCAATTGGGAGGGAGCCGCCAAGGCCGGCGTGCCGCGCGGAGCCTACCATTTCGTGTTCTGGTGCCGCTCGGCCCAGGATCAGGTGGAGTGGTTCAAGAAGAACGTCCCCAACGATCCCACCGCCCTGCCCCCCGTCCTCGACGTGGAATGGAACGGCCATTCGCAGCTCTGCCCGAAGAAGCTGCCGAAGGCCCAGGCGCTGGCGATGATGCGCTACATGCTCGACGAGATGGAGCGCTACACCGGCAAGCGGCCGATCATCTATACCGACATCACCTTCCATAAGGACGTGCTCGAGGACGAGTTGCTCGACTATCCGCACTGGGTTCGCTCCACGGCGGCCGAGCCCGAGCAGCGCTTCGCCAAGCGGAAGTGGATGCTGTGGCAGTTCACCTCCACGGGCCGGGTTCCCGGCGTGCGCGGTGACGTGGACCGCAACGCGTTCTACGGCACCACCGCGGAATGGGCCTCCTTCCTGGCTACGGATTGCGATCCGCGCGAACACAACCGACTCTCCGGGCAGGGTCTCTGCAACGGGAAGTAGGCGAAGAACCGGGAAGTCGGGGGACGTGCCACTGAGCGCCGCCTAGGGAGCGGCGCTCATCACGCTAGTGAGGACAGTGCCGTAATGGCAGGCCGTGGCGGCGAGGACGAAGGCGTGCCAGATCGCGTTCTGGAACGGCAGGCTGCGCCAGACGTGGAAGATGACCCCGGCCGAGTAGAGCACGCCGCCGATCGCCAGAAGCCAGAGCGCCTCGGGGTTCAGTGCGCCGATCACCGATTCGTAGGTGGCGACGCCGCTCCATCCGAGGAGGAGATAGAGGCCGATGGCGGCCCGGTCGAAACGACCGGGCATGAGAAGCTTCAGGGCGATGCCGATTCCCGCCAGCACCCAGATGAAGGCGAGCAGCATCCAGGCCGTCGATCCGCGCCCGACCAGGGCGACGAGAGGCGTGTAGGTGCCCGCGATCATCAGGTAGATGAGGGCGTGGTCGGCTCGGCGCAGGATCCACTTGCGGCGCCCTACAGGCCACATGTTGTAGGTGGCCGACACACCGAGCATCGACACCAGGGCGGCGGCATAGACCGCGACAGCCGCTCGCTCGGTCCAATCCAGCGGGGCCATCGCCGCCAGGATGACGATGGCGATCGAGCCCGCCACACCGAACGCGATGCCGGCGATATGCACGGCGGCATCTGCCATCAGCTCCCGGCGGGTGTAGTTCCAGGTCAGTCCGATGGGTCTACCGTCCTCAGCCAGGAACATCGCTGACTCCGAACTTTCCTAACCTAAGCTTAAGCGCCGAAGGGCCGGACTCGTTCCCTGTTCGAACTGCGTAGGCGGCGAGCATCGTGAACCGCCGCCTACCTGATTCCTGCATATTTTCCCAGTGGGAGGATTCCTAGAAGGAGAAGGTCGTGAAGCGGCTCGCGAGGACGACGGCCCAGGCCGCTCCGAGAAGTCCCGTGAGGCCGACGACGACCTTCCGGGTCCGCGCGTGGCGCGTCCCCTCCACGTCGGCACCTTCGCGTACCGTCTGGTCGCGCTCAACGAGTACCTGCTCTTCCGACACGAGGCGTTGGTCGTGCATGCTGGACGGCCTTTCGGTTGTGGCGTGACGCTGCCGGGCTCCGCTCTCACGGCGCCATCGACACATCGGCTAACGGCACAACCCCAAGCTTAGTTTCGCTGCAACGCAACAAAAAATGGCCGAGGGGGACGCTCGCCGATGGTGGCTGGCAGGGTGCAAGCATCCGGCCAATCCGCGTCTTCCTATCCTGCATCGCGGTGAAACGGTCTGTGCGATGCAGCAGCCTTCGCTCTGCAAACGTCCGGAAATAGGGTCGGGTCAGGTCCCCATCGTTCGCGAGTGAGAGGCCGGCGCGCCGAGCCGTCCGGCCTCCGCTACGACGCGTTCCGCCAGGGCCTAAGCGCCTCGGCCCGTCATGCCCTCGAAGCCGAAGGCGGTGGTCGCGCCGGCGGGAGATGCCAGGGTGCGCCGGGTTGCGCCGCGGCTCAGCCGTGCATGCACCGTCGCCATCATCAGGACCGCCATGGCGAAGACCTGATGGGCGAGGCCCGCCCAGAGCGGCACCGCCAGCAGGAGAGTGACGATGCCCAATCCCGCCTGTGCCGCGGTCAAGCCCGCGATGCCGATGGCGCGGCGGGCCGTGCCACTCCCGGGAAGCCGCCTGCTTGCATCGACGGCATGGAACAGCGCTGCCGCCAGAAGGAGATAAGCCATCAGGCGGTGGTTGAACTGAACCAGGGTGACGTTGTCGACGAAGTTCTCGATCCACGGGCTGACGGCGAACAGTTCGGAGGCATTCGGCACCAGAACGCCGTCCATGTCGGGCCAGGTATTGTGCACGAGCCCGGCCTTCGACCCGGCGACGAGACCGCCGAGGCCGATCTGGACCAGGACGAGGACCGGCAGCAGGGCCGCAAAGATCCTCAGGCGACCCGGTGCCGGCTCCGACGGGCCGGACCGCAACCCGGCCGCCAGCCAGACGAGGCCGGCCAGGATCAGGCTCGCCGTGGTCAGGTGCAGGGCGAGCTTCAGGGGCGCCACCGCCGTCATCCCCGGCTGGAGACCGGAGGCGACCATGATCCAGCCGATGGCGCCCTGAAGACCGCCGAGGGCGCCGAGGGCGAGGAGCCCGTATCCGAGGCGCCGGTCGACGAGGCCGCGCCACCAGAACACCAGGAGCGGGAGGAAGAAGGCGAGCCCGAGGATGCGCCCGAGCAGGCGGTGGCCCCATTCCCAGGCATAGATGACCTTGAAGTCCGACAACCCCATGCCCTGGTTGAGGATACGGTATTGCGGCGTGTCCTTGTACTTGTCGAACTCGGCCGCCCAGGCCTGTTCGGAGACCGGGGGGACCACACCCGTCACCGGCCGCCATTCGGTGATCGACAAGCCCGATCCGGTCAGGCGGGTGGCGCCGCCGACGGCGACCATGGCCACGACGAGGATCGCCAGGGAGTAGAGCCAGACGCGGACCGGGTTCGTGGAACGGACCGGTGCGGTCGAGGTGGTTTCGCGTGTAGGCATCGCGGTAGGGGCTCGCGTGGTGTCGGGATCGGCGCGGGTGTCCCGTGCCTGCGCCCCTGCGTTACGCATGCGCGGCCACGGGGGCAACGGCGCCGAGGGCCGCAGAGGGCTTGGGCCGCAGAGGGCTTGGGCCGCAGAAGGCTTGGATGCGGCGCGAGCGGCAATTGCCTTGCCGGGGCGGTCGGCCTAACCCCGGCGGACCGATTGCACAACAGTCGATGGACGTCACCGCCGGACTTCCCTGCCGGGGAGAAGGCCCATGCCAGGAGAGCGCCCATGCGCCGCCGCACCCGCACGCTGCTCGGCACGATCGGCATGCTCGCCTTCGTGGCGCTCTATGCGCCCCTCGCCATGGCGCTGGCCGACAGCCGCATCTCGCAAACGCCTCCGGCCGTGCAAGCCATCCTCTACGCCTTCCTCGGCATCGCCTGGATCTTCCCCCTGATGCCGCTGATCCGCTGGATGGAGCGAAAGGATGTCGATGGCGGGCGCTGAACCCTAAGCAGGTTTAGCAAAAGTGGTCACCGGTTTTGCGTCCTGAAACATGTGACACTTCAATGACTTAAGCGAGGTGAAGCGTTGGCTTGCCAACGCGAGCCCGCTGAGGATTTCCCCCGACGCCGGGATTTCGCCGCACTCGACAGCCACAGGCTTGGGCAAGCTTCGACGTTTCGTCAGATCCAGGCTAAGATCCTCCGCCCCATGAACCGATTCCTCGCGTCTTTCCTGCTCGTAGGCTTCGGCTGCGCCGCTCTTCCGGCTCTCGGCACGCCAGCCTCGGCACAGAATGCGCCCCGCTCGATGGCGGAATGCGAGCGCCTCAAGAACGACCTCGCCTACAATCAGTGCCTCGCGATGTTCGGGCCGGCCGCCAAGAATGTCGGCGGCGGGGGCGGGGGCAGCGACGGTGGATCGGCCTCCTCGTCCGTCGCGACGGCGCTCGCCGCCGTCCCGCCGGTCAGCACCGAATCGCTCCCCATGGCCGACGAGCCGGCACAGGAGACCCGAAAGGGCCAGCGCGGCAGGCGCGGACGCTACACCCGCCAGGGCCGCCAGAGCGCCAGCTTCACCGTCGGAGGAAGCGAGAGCCGCTCGTCCTATCGCCGCCGCCGGCGGCATTGACCGGCACCGCGCGGGACTGACCCGACCGGGCTCAGTCGATCGGTCTTACTCGACATTGAGCCGCCGCCCGCGATTCCAGGCGAGGAACGGGACACCCGACAGCAGCGCGGAGAGCGCCGCCCTCGACTGATGCAACCCGTTCACCGAGACCCTCGGCAGGGCGTGGAGATGGTCGGCATGGCCGGGGAAGAGATGGCCGGGGCGGGTCGTCACGGCCGTGTCGAAACCGGTCTCGCGGGCGATTGCGAATTCCCGCATCCCGGCCGAGGTCGGATCCCCCACCGGATAGGACAGGTGCCTGACCGGCCGGCCGATCTCACGCTCGATCCGTGCCCTGCCCTCCCCGATCTCCCGACGTACCCGTGCCTCGCCGTGCTTCGCCAGCATCGGATGGGTGATGGTATGGGTCCCGATAGTCAGAAGTGGATCGGATGCGAGGCCGCGCAGCTCCTCCCAAGACAGGCAGAGTTCCTCCGCCATACGCCCGACCCCGATGCCGGCCTCGTCGCAGAGAACGGCAATGGTGGACAGGAGGCGCTCCTCCGATCCTGCGCGCAGGCGGCGGTAGAGCGCGGCGAAGGCCGCCATCTTCTCCTCCGCCGTGGCGGCGGGCAGATCAAGGGCCGGCGCCTCGTCGGCAGGAACCCGCACCCGGTCGAGACGGCCGATCGCCCGTTCGAGTTCGATCCACCACAGGCGCCCCCTCCCCTCGGCGAAGTCACTCGTGACGAAGAGCGTCCAGGGGACGCGATGCCGTCTCAGGAGGGGAACGGCGTACCGGGCGTTGTCGCGATAGCCGTCGTCGAAGGTCAGGACGACGAAGGGCCTGTCCCCGGCGGGCCGGACGAGCCTCTCGGCCACGGAATCGAGGCCGAGCACGTCGAACCCCTGCGAGACCAGCGTGCCCAGCACCGCGTCGAGGAAATCCGGCGTGATCGAGAGCAGGCCGTTGGGGGCATAGGCCCCCGCGGGGGCCGGGTCGACATGATGGAAGGTGAGGATCAGACCGCGCCCTTGCGCGACGCGCTTCAGCCAACGGTCGGCCCCGGAAGCCACGATGGCGCGAAACCCCGCATCGAACAGGCGGTGACGAAACTCGGCCGAGGGCATGGACGTCACCGGAGCGGAGGCGTGGCGGGGATGACTTTTCGATCCTGAACCCGCAAGGTTTCGTTACCCACATCGCACAATGATGGCTTGCCGTTTCCCATCGTCACCAGCGCTTAAGAAGCCGGAGCGCTAGGTGCCGATAATGGGGAGGCGGTGATGAGGGTCCTTGTTCACGATCTCACCGGAGTCGGCATGATGCAGGAGCGCGTCCGCGGGCGGCTTGTTCCGGAGGTGTTTCGCGATCTGGCGAGCGTCGAGGCTCTGTGGCGGAGCGTCGAGAGCGATCCCGCCGCGCTGTCGACTCCCTATCAGCGATTCGACTGGGTTTCGGCCTTCGTCTCGGCCAAGCTCGGCTGCACCCCGGAGGAACAGGACGCCTCCCTACGGGTCATCGTGCTACGCGATCCCGGCGGACGGCCCCGCGTGATCCTGCCGCTCCAGGTCGCGCGCGAACGCGGGGTCCGCGTGGCGCGGGTGATCGGCTGCAAGCACGCGAACTACCACATGCCGATGTTCGCCTCCCGCGAGGCCGCGTCCATGCGCGCCGAGGATCTCGTCGAGCTCCTGCGCCGGGTCGGGCGCGAGGCCGGGATCGACGTCTATCTCCTCGGGCATCAGCCGCGCTTCTGGGACGGCGCGGCCAATCCCTTGAGCCTCCACGCCGCGCCGGCCGTCAGCGACGCCTATGGCCTGATCCTCGGCCCCGACGCGGAGACCACCGCCAAGCGCGTCTTCAGCGCCGACGCGCGCAAGAAGATGCGCTCGAAGGAGAAGAAGCTGATCGAGGCCTTCGGCCCGGTGGAGTACCGCGTAGCCTCGAACGCCGATGAGGTGAGGACGTACCTCTCCGCCTTTTTCGCCCAGAAGGCCTCGCGCTTCGCCGCCATGAACATCGCCGACCCCTATGCCGACGAGGGGATACGCCGCTTCATCGCCACCGGCGCCTGCCGGCAGGACGATCCGAACGAGGTGCAGGGCGCGGCGATCGAGGTCGCCGCCCTGGTGGCGTGCAACACCGGGCAGGTCTTCGCGACCTTCGCCGGTGCGGTGAGCGAGACGCGCTACAGCGGTATGATGACCTCCTTCGACCAGACACCCACGGTGGGGCGGTCGAGTCCCGGTGACATCCTGCTGCACCACCTCATCCGCGATCAGACCGAACGGGGCCGCCGCAGCTTCGATCTCGGAGTCGGGGAGGCCCGCTACAAGGCCAATATCTGCGACGAGACGATCCAGCTCGGTGAAGTGACCATCGCCGTCACCCTGCGCGGCCATCTCTTCGCCATTCCGGCCATGGCCGCCACCCGGCTCAAGCGCCGGATCAAGCGCAGCCAGCGCCTGGCGCGTCTGGCGAAGGCGGTTCGGAAGGCGCTCCACCGCCCGGCTCGCCACGGCAGCGCCGCCGGCGAGGCGAATCCTTAAGGGCATCGCCCAGGAACCCGGACGCGGCATCGGCGCTGGTCATCCGGGCCGAACCTGCGGCCGCGCGGCAGCAGCCCATCCGCAAGATGTCGGTCTTACGCCGCCGAAAGCCTGAGGCCGCTTCCCGGCTTCCCCCCGGCGGCACCCTCGCTCTCGGTCTGCTCACCGGCGACGAGGATCGTGCCGGCCCCCGCCCGTTCGGCCAGGCCGTGGAGCGAGACGAGTTCGGGATCTTCGGGGGACTTGTCGGACGCGATGACGATGGCGTTCATCCGGCCCGCCATGGCCTCCAGCAGGTCTTGGGCCTCCTGCGACAGGGCCTCGCCGAGGCGATAGACGACCCAGTCGTAGCTCTGGGCCAGGGCGTCCAGGGCGATGGCCAGCGCTTCCGGCTCGTCCGTGAGAATGTTGCAATCGACGAAGCCGCGCGGGATGGCGTGGAGCCTGCGCACCGAGGCCACCGATCGGATCACGTCGAGGAAGGCAGCCTCACCCGCAACGAGGTCGGTGAGGCCGGCATCGTCCGACGGTGAGGCCGGGCCGTTGACGTCCACGATCAGAACGCGCCCGCCCGCCGCCAGGGCCTCCGCCAGGATCGCGGCGAGTTGCCGGTCGGCGGCCGTGTCGGTCTCCGCGACCAGGATGCTTCCGCCGTTGCGGCCGATCCGCTCGCGCAGGAGATGGATGAGGGCCTGGAGATCGTAGCTGGAGACGGGCGACCGGCCCGCCTCTCCGGCTGTTTCCTCACGCACCGGAATCGGCGCCGGTTCCGCGGCGGATGCGGCGGCGGCGGTGATGGGCACGGCAACGCGGGCGGTCAGCGGCGCTTCATAGAGGGAGGCGGCGGGACCGCTCCGCGACAGGGCCACGGAGGCTTCCGGGAAGGTGAAGGGAGTGGGCTCGGTGGCCCGATCGTCCGGTCCGGTCCGGCGGCGGGTGTCGTCGGGATCGCGGAGAAGATGGCGCGCCACCACCCCGCCCATGGAGAGCAGCATCGTCATCACGATGGCGAGCGCCACGATGGGCAGCTTCTTCGGGAAGGACGGGACCTGTGGCACCACGGCGCGGGAGACCACGCGGGCATCGGCAGGCGCCGCGCTCTCGGCGTCCCGGGCCGAGGCCTCGCGATAGCGCGAGAGATAGGATTCGAGCTGGTCGCGCTGCGCCTTCGCCTCGCGCTCGAGGGCGCGAAGCTGGACCTCGCTGGAATTGCCCTTGGAGACGACTTCGCGCTGCGCGTCGACGGCGGCGTTCAGGCTGTCGACCCGGGCTTCGGCGATGCGGGCGTCGTTCTCCATCGTCCTCACCACCCGGTCGGCGGTGGCCTTGATCTGTGCGTCGAGGTCGCCGATCTGCGCCGTCAGCTCCTTGATGCGGGGATGGGCCGGCATCAGCGTCCGCGATTCGAGGGCGAGCTGCCCGCGCAGGGTGATGCGCTGCTCCACCGTGCGCCGGATGACCTCGTTGTTGGCCACATCCGGGATTTCGAAGGCGCGGCCGTCCTTGATCATTTCGCGGATGAGCTTGGCCCGGCTCGTGAGATCGGCCTTGACCGTGCGGGCCTGGGACAGCTGGGTCGACAATTCGCTGAGCTGCTGGGTGCCCAGGGGTTGGCTGGTGGTGCCACCGCCGCCGCTGATCAGGCCATTGCGGGCTCGGAAGGTCTCGACCTTCGCCTCGGCCTCGGAGACGCGGGTGCGCAGGGTATCGATGTTGCCGCCGAGCCAGGTCGAGGCGTAGCGGGCGGTGTCCACCTTCGCCGATTCCAGGGAGGCGATGTAGAGTTCTGCGATGGTGTTGGCGGCCTTGGCCGCGAGTTCCGGATCGCGCGAGCGGAACTCGACCGTCAGGATGCGGGACTTGCCGGCCGGGTAGACCAGGAGCCGGTCGAAATAGGTCTCCAGCACCCGGTCCTCGGGCGCCCGCTCCATCGGGTTCTTGGTGAGCCCGATCATCATCAGGACGCGCTGGACCGGACCGATGCCGTCGACCTCGGGATCGAATTCGGCATTGCCCACGAGCTTCAGGCGGCGGATCGCTTCCCGGGCGATATCGCGGGACATCACCACCTGGACCTGGCTCGCCACCGCCTGTTCGTCGATGGCCAGGGGCTGTTCGCCGCGTTCCTGGGCGGTGCGGGCGAAGCTCGCGTCGCGGCTCTCCAGCAGGATCTTGGCCTCGCCGGTGTAGCGGGGCGGAACGACCTGCACGAAAACGATGGCCCCGATCCCCGCCGCCACGGTGGGAAGGACGATCCAGCGCCAGGACCGCGCCAGGACTCCGAACAGCTGGGACAGGCCGAGCCCCTCGTCACGCTGGGGGATCGGCTCGATCGTGGAAACGGGCTGCTGCGAGCGAGGCATGAGAGGATCTTTACGCAAAGCAGGACGCCGCATCGGGCGCCTCCCGGAAGACTAGAACTCGTTAAGATTGATCGTCGGTTAAGATCGGCCACAACGCATCGCATTCCCTCCGCGATATCAGTTTTTGTTAACCATATGATCCTACAAATAGAGGCAGAAACTTGCTCTTAGCGGCTTGGATGATGAACCGGCGCTCCCTTCTCCTCGCTCTCACCTCCACTCTGGCACTGGGCGGATGCCTGCGTCCCGACTTCCGGACCGCGCAGCTCGACGCCACCGCCACCGGATCGATCGGCGGGCGCTATACGCTCGCCACCGGCGACCGGCTGCGCGTCATCGTCTTCGGCCAGGACAACCTGTCCAACATCTATGCGATCGACGGATCCGGCGGCATCGCCATGCCGCTCATCGGTCTCGTGAAGGTGGGAGGGCAATCGACGGCCCAGGCCGCCCGGACCATCGAGGCCAAGCTCGCGGCGGGCTTCGTGCGCGAGCCGCATGTCACCGTCGAGGTGGATGCCTATCGGCCGTTCTACATCCTCGGCGAGGTCACGACCTCGGGGCAATATCCCTACGTCAACGGCATGGCCGTCGAGACGGCGGTGGCGATCGCGGCGGGCTTCGGACCGCGGGCGGCCCGCGACTACGCCGTCCTCACCCGCGAGGGACCAAGCGGTCTCGTCTCGGGCATCGTCCCGATGACTTATCTGGTGAGGCCCGGCGACACGATCGTCATCAAGGAGCGCTTCTTCTGAGGACGTCTCGTCTTCGATACGTCGTCGATCGACGAAGGCCCTGATCCATCGGATCCGGGCCTTCGTCGTTTCTTGCCCGGTCAGACTATGTCGAGATAATTCATGCTCGCAGCGCTGGCGGCATTGTTGATCGGTGCTCCTATAGCCCCGGCGGGCTTCTCCACGCCTAGGCGAGTGCAGGGCTTCGGCGACGGCGAGGATACGGGATCGACGACGGTGCGTTAGGGGCTGCCTAACCGAACGGGAGGTTTCAGGGCGTTCGCCGGCCCAAATCGAGGCCCAGGCGGATGGCCCTTAACGATCGCACCATCTCTGGGGACCAGTGTCCGTCGACATCGTACCGCCATTCGGCTGGAATGGTCGTCGCGTGGAGCTTGTCCGTCGTGAGTGCGTCCGCCTCCGTTCTGTCCGTCGGCCCCGCCAGCAGCGCGGGCGAGGCCGTCCATCGCATCCTGCACGTGTTCCGTGCGCCGGTGGGAGGGCTGTTCCGCCACGTCTGCGACCTGATCAGGATCCAGTCCGCCGCCGGGCACGAGATCGGGCTCGTCTGCGATGCGTCCACCGGCGGCGAGCGAGCGGTCCAGGCTCTGAACGAGCTCCTGCCCCATCTCGCGCTCGGCATCGTCCGGGTTCCCATGCGGCGCAACCCGCATCTTTCGGACATCGTGGTGGTCCGGGCGGTTGCGAGGCGGGCCGCGGAGATCCGCGCCACGATCCTGCACGGACATGGCGCCAAGGGTGGCGCCTATGCGCGCATCGCCCGCCTGCCAGCGGGCGTAGCCTCGCCGATCAGGGCCTATACCCCCCATGGCGGCAGCTACAATTACAAGCCCGGCACGCTGCGCCACCGCCTGTATATGGGGGTCGAGCGCCTGCTGGCGACGCGGACCGACGTGTTCCTGTTCGAGAGCGAATATGTCGCCGGTCGGCATGGCCGCTTCGTGGGGAGCAGACCCCATACCGTGCGGATCGTCCATAACGGCATCGACGAGGTGGAGTTCGCACCGGTCCTGCACCGGGCGGACGCCTACGACCTCCTCTATATCGGCGAGTTGCGCGAGGCGAAGGGCATCCCGGTCCTGCTCGACACCCTGGTGGCGCTCCGCGCCGAGGGGCGCCCCACCCGCCTGCTGATGGTCGGTTCCGGCCCGGATGAAGACCAGCTCGTGGAGAGGGCCCGGAAGCTCGGCCTATCGGGCGCGGTGGCGTTCGAGCCGCCCCAGCCGATCCGGATCGCCCTGACGAAGGGACGGATCATGGTAGTCCCGTCGCTCGCCGAATCCCTGCCCTACGTGGTGCTGGAAGCCGCCGCCGCGCAGCAGCCCCTCGTCTCCACCAATGTCGGCGGCATCCCGGAAATCTTCGGAACGGCGGCAACGGATCTCGTCAGACCCGGAGATCCCGTTGCCCTCAAGAACGCCATTGTCCGCCTGCTCGACGAAGACACCGCCGAGGGCGCCGCCCGAGCCCGAGCTCTCAGTGACTCGGTGCGGGCCCGCTTCTCCATGCGGCGGATGGGGGCGGATGTCCTGTCGGGCTACGCCGCCGCCCTGCAGCGTCGAGATAAATCGATGCACGAAGCATCGCTGCCTGTGATGAAGGAACCGCTACAGTGACGCTGACTTGCTCTTCGCCATGCTTTGGCGGCCAGAACCTCGTTAAACGTTCCGTGATGTCGGTCTGGCATCCTCTTCCATCGCATCGGCGGAAAGCTTGAACGAGAGCAAACGATGAGCGCCTTCGACGTTCGCGACCTTCTGAAGGCGGCGGGGCAACCCAGCCAGCCCAAAGCGGGAGATGCGTCCCAGTATGGCCCTGCCCCGTCGACCATTCCCCCCGCCGAAATCGGGGCGCCGCGCGATCATGGCGGCGTGCTGTCTCCCGTCGTGCTCTCGGGCAGCGTTCGGCTGGCGGATCTGCTCCTCATCGCCCTCTTCGGCTTTGCCGTGCATCGCGTTCAGATCGGCGGCACGGTCGGCCTGGGGTGGAGCTATTCCACGGCGATCCTGGCCGTGGCCGTGCTGGCGGTCGCGTCGTTCCAGATCTTCGGCAGTTACCGGATCGCCGCCTTCCGGACCTTCTTCAAACCGGCCCTGCGCCTGACCGCCGCCTGGTCGCTGACCTTCCTCGTCGTCGCCACGGCGATGGTCTTCGCCAAGGTCGCGGACCATTATTCCCGGATCTGGCTCGCCACGTTCTACGGCCTGGGGCTCGTCCTGCTCCTCGCAGGACGCTTCGCCCTCCTCCGCTTCGTCACGGCGCGCATGCTGCGCGGGCAGTTCGACAGGCGCACGGCCATCGTCGGTGGCGGCCCGCTGGCGGAAGAGCTCATCCGCTCCCTCGAGGCGGAAACCGAATCCGGCATCCGCATCGTCGGCGTCTTCGACGATCGGGGGGACAACCGGTCCTCCTCGGTCGTCGCCGGCTACCCGAAGCTCGGCACGGTGAGCGACCTCGTGGATTACGCGCGCTCGACCCGCCTCGACCTCGTGATCTTCACGCTTCCGATCGCGGCCGAGGATCGGCTGCTCCAGATGTTGGCCAAGCTCTGGGTGCTGCCCATCGACATCCGCCTCTCCGCCAAGGCGACGAAGCTCAAGCTGCGCCCGAGGGCCTATTCCTATCTTGGCTCCGTCCCGGTCCTCGACGTGTTCGATAAGCCGATGGCCGATTGGGACATCGTCACCAAGGCCATCTTCGATCGCGTCGTCGGCGCAGCCATGCTGGTCGTGCTGGCGCCGGTCATGCTCGGTCTGGCGATCGCCGTCCGCGTCACCTCGCCGGGTCCGATCCTGTTCCGGCAGAAGCGTCTCGGCTTCAACAACGAGACGATCGAGGTCTACAAGTTCAGGTCGATGTATGCCGACCAGTCCGATTTCACCGCGTCGAAGCAGGTGACGCGCGGCGACCCTCGGGTCACGCCCCTCGGCCGCTTCATCCGCAGGACGTCGCTGGACGAGCTGCCGCAGCTGTTCAACGTCCTGAAGGGGGAATTGTCCCTGGTCGGGCCGCGCCCCCATGCGGTTCAGGCCACGACCAGCACCACCCTCTACGACCAGGTGGTCGATGGGTATTTCGCCCGCCACAAGGTCAAGCCCGGCATCACCGGCTGGGCCCAGATCAACGGCTGGCGCGGCGAGACCGACACGGACGAGAAGATCCAGCGCCGCGTCGACCACGATCTCTACTACATCGAGAATTGGTCCATCCTGTTCGACGTGCAGATCATGCTAGCGACGCCTCTGTCCCTCGTCACCACCAAGAACGCCTATTGAACCCAGCCTCACCGCCCCTGACACATAGGTCAGGGGCAGTGAGGTCCGATGTGGGACCCAACCACGAAAGAGGCCGCCCCTCGCATCGCGAAGGGCGGCCTCTTTCCGTTCTTGCGCCGAAAGCCGGCGTGATCGGGCCTTTTGCTACGGCAGCGAGCCTGCCGCCTTCTTGGCCTCGGTCATCGTGTTCTCGCAGCCCTTGGCATCGCCAGCCGCTTCCTGCTTGCGCGCCTGCTCGATCAGGTGACGGGCGTGGTCGATGCTCTTGGCATTGGGAGTGGTCGAGGCGTCGGTGGGCTTTCCGCCGGGAGGCGCGTCGAGGCCCATCGACGGGTTGGTGGCGACCTTGCCGTCGGCCGAGGCGGTGCCGGTGACCGACACGGCGCCGGAACTGTTGAGGCGACGCTCGATCGTGGCGATCTGGTCGGAACAGGCCGAGGCGAAGGCCGGACCCGCAATGGCGGTGAAGACGAGGGCGGGCGCGAGGATGCGGATCAGCGGCGAGGCCGTAGTCGGCGAATGCGCCTTGGTCGAGGACGTCCTGGTCTCGCTGGGGGCCTTGGTCATGCGATGCTTTCCGATGATGTCGAACATGGCACGCCAACGCTCGAATCACCCCGCATGTTGCTGCGACATCGTCGAGCCGGGGCCGATCATCCCCTGACGGGACACTCCGCCGCACATGGTGACCGAACGTGGCGACCGAATGTGGCGACCGACAAAAAAGGCCACCGCTCCGTCTCCGGAGCGGTGGCCCAACGTAGGGGCTCGAGGGCGCCTACCAGAAGATGCGCATTCCGCCATAGGCCGCGATCGGCGCGCCGGGTGCCAGGCTTCGGTTGGAGCTGGCATTGGGCAGGGCCAGGATCGGAACCTCGCCGACCGGCGAGAAGGTGCCGAAGGTCGCGTAATTCGCGTTCAGCGCGTTCTCGACATAGCCGTAGACCTCCAGATTCTCGCTCACCCGGTAGCTCGTGTTGAACCCGATGACCGCGTAGTTGCCGGTGGTCTTGTTGAGGTTCGATTCGTCGCCGACGAGGAACTTGCCGGTGGCGACGCGGGCGAGCACGCCGACCTTCCATTCCGGCGTGACCATGTACTGGACACCGATCTTGACCTGATGCGGCGCGACGCCGGGAAGCTTGTCGCCGCGTCTCACGAAGATCTGGTTGGCTTCCGAATTGTCCGGCTGGGCCGGGTTCGGGGTGGCGAACGGGTTGCCGCCGGAGGCCAGGGTCAGCGGCGACTGGAAGGTCGCGTCGACGAAGGCGTAATCGACGAAGGCGTTCCAGACCGGGGTGGTGATGGCGAGACTCGCCTCGACGCCCTGGCGGCGGGTGGAACCGACATTCTGGAAATAGGCGCGGCCGATGGTGATGTCGGACGGCACGAAGGTGATGTCATCCTCGTTGCGGGCGCGGAAGACGCCGGCCTTCCAGCTCAGCACCCCGAGCTCGATCGGCGAGGGCAGCTTGCCGCGGAAACCCGCCTCGACCGTGCGCGAGATGACCTGCTTCAGCGGCGGATCGCCGACGAAGAAGTTGGTGAGCGAGCACGGGGCGAGAGGATCGGCGCAGGAGAGCTCGGCCGGGGTGGGCGCGCGGTTCGCCTCGACATACCCGCCATAGACGGTGAGGAAGTCGGGCACGATCTTGTAGCTCGCGCCGATGCCAGGGTTGAACCGCTGGAAGTAGTGGTTGCCGTTCAGCGCCGTGCCGAGCTGATCTTCCAGCACGATCTTGGCCATGTTGAAGCGGCCCTGCAGCGTCAGGGTCAGGCGGTCGGTCAGGTCGGTGTTGTTCGACAGGAAGATGCCGCCGTAATCGTTGCTCGACTTCACGCTCACCGGGGTGATCGAGTTGTCGTCGCTGCGCACGACAACGCCGGGCCCGTAGAAGCCGCGGTCGAAGGTCAGGCCGCCAACGGCATTGTCGGCGGTGAAGGCCGTGCGGCCGCCATCGTACGAACCGCCGAGGACGAAGCGGTTGGGCAGGCCGAACAGCGTCTCACGCACGGTGGTCTGGACCGAAACACCGAAATTCTCGGTGTTGGTCCGGGTCGAGTTGAGGAAGGCGTAGGGGCCGCCCTCGTCGAACCGCTCGGCGAAGGCCGGAAGCCGGGCGAAGTTCGCCGTCCGGATGCTGCTCGCCTGGACGCGGCGGTTCAACCGGTCGCGCAGGAAGAACTGCTCCTCGTTGGCGCCTTCCGAGCAGAGGAAGCGCTCGTTCTCCTCGCAGCGCTCCACCTCGGCGGCGTCGCCATTGGCCGTGTTCTGCTCGAACCGGCCGTAATAGGCGTTGCCGGAAAGGGTGACCGTGGGCGAGATGTCGTAGTTGCCCGAGATCCCGATCCGCCCGAAGGCGTTCAGCGTCTTGTCGGGATAGGTGAAGACCTCGTTGCGCCGGAAATCGAGCAGGTCGACCGGCAGGGTTCCGTTACCGGTCAGGCTGTTGACCGCGCCCATGAAGTTGAGGTGGAACTCACCCTTCTCCGCCTGCACGCCGAGATCGCCGTAGAACTGGCGCAGGCGCGAGGGCGAGTGCTTGCGCCATCCGTTCTCCGAGAGCGCGGTCCCGGCGATGTAGAGGCCGACATTGTCCGAGCGCTGTCCGTGCTGGAACGAGCCGCCGAAGCGCCCGAACGAGCCGCCCGAGAGGTTCAATTCGGTGCCCTGATAGGTGAAGCCGTTCTTGAGCTGCACGCTCAGGGCGCCGCCGAGGGCGTTGAGGCCGTAGGCCGGGTTCGAGCCTTCGAGCTCGATGCGGTCGACGGCGATGTCGGGGATGAGGTCCCACTGCACGGTGTCGCCGAACGAGGTGTTGAAGCGGTTGCCGTTCACGTAGACGGCGACGCCCTGCGGGCTTCCGCCCAGCGGCGAGGCTTCGAAGCCGCGATAGGTGATGGTCGGCTGGAAGGGATTGCCCTGCGCGTTGTTGATGCTGATCGAGCCGATCCGCTCGTCGAGGGCGCGCAGCACACTCGGAGTGCCGACCCGGTTCACGTCAGCAGACGTCAGGACGCTGGTATTCTGGGGAAGCTTGTCACGCTCCTGGCCGAGCAGGACGCCCTGGGCGCTGCGCACGCTCGCCGATGGCGTGGTGGCGACGACATCGAGCTCCTGCAGCGTCACGGCCTGCTGGCCGCCGACGATCGTGCCCTGCGCGTAGGCGACGCCCGGCAGCAGCGCTACCGAAACGAGGAGGCTGCTCCGCAGCGTCCGCTTCTTCATGTCCCAAGACCCTTCGGTTTCCACAGCGTGGCCGGTTTTCCCGGCTCGTTGATCAATGTTGCGGAGCGTATCGGGCTTGGACAATCCGGTGACGAGGGGTTTCACCGATTCTCATAAGGGTCTTACGGAGATGGTGTCTTCGCGTGACCTCTGCGCAACATAATTCACCTGAGAATTCAGAGGCTTCGGGACCAATAGGAACGACAAACGGGATCATTCGGCAATCTACGGTGCCGGAATGTTTTCGGTGAATTCTTGGATTGAGCAGGCCCCTCGAACGTGGCGGTCTCACGTCATGCCGGACGAATCGAACGCGGTGAGTGGGACCCGCCCGGCCGCATGGATCGAAGACCGGGCCTGCGTGAGCGTGGCCCATGGGTCGGGCTCACGGAGAACTTCGTAGGAGACAAGAAAATGGCCCGCCGGGATTCGACGGGCCTGACGAGGATGCGGGTTTGCGGGCGTCGAGACCGTCGGGTCAGAGGCGGGCCTGGATCTTGCGGGCGACCTCGCCGAGCCGCTGCTCCAGCAGGGTCGGCACTTCGCAGACATAGTTCAAGGATTGGCTGCGCTCCTGGAAGATGCGCCGATCCCAGGCGAATTTCGTCTCCAGTTCCGAGGCCTCCTTGGGCATCTCGCGGGCGTCGTTGGCGCTCGGGCCGTCCTTCACCGCGCTGATCTGGTCGGCCTCCTGGCGGATGCGCTCGGCCATGCGCCGCTGTCCCTGGGCATAGCGCGCGATGCCGCCGATGACCCGGCTGCGCTCGTTGTTGACGACCTCGAACACGCCGGCGAAGACCCGCGTCAGGCGCTTGGCCTTCTCGTCACCGGCCTTGGCGACGAACTCGTCGAGCAGCGGATCGACCTCGCTCAGCTCGGTGCGGCGCGAGGCGATCTTCTGGGCGAGCGAGGCCGCCTCGTAATCGTCGCCCCACGGGCCGGCGGCCTCCAGATCCGGCCCCGTCCAGACGGTGCCGGGACTCAGGGTCGAGACCTTGCGCTGGACACAGGGCCAGTCCGGGTCCGCCTTGGGCTGGGCGAGGGCCGGCCCACAGAGGAGAGCGCCGGCCGCCATGGCCAGCACGAATGTCCGCGAAAAAATCATGAATTGTCTCCGGCCGGTCCGCCGCGCCGGGCCATGATGCCGCGACCTGGATCGTAGGCGATGACGGCGAGGGTGAAGAAGGCGATGGTCGTGCCCAGGACGACGGCGCAGGCCACGGGTTCGAACTGCCCGTAGAGGGCGAAGCGCACGAGCTGGACGGCATGGGTGAAGGGATTGGCCATGCAGATCAGGTAGAGCGTCTCGCTCGACTCGCGGATGCGCCAGAGCGGGTAGAGAGCCGATGAAGCAAAGAACATCGGGAAGATCACGAAGTTCATCACGCTGGCGAAATTCTCGAGCTGCTTGACCATCGAGGACAGAAGCAGGCCGATGGCGCCGAGCATCAACCCCGAAGCGATGAAGGCCGGCAGCGCCGCCACGTAACCGATGGCCGGGATGTCGAGCTCCCAGAACCAGGCGATGGCGAGGAAGGCGTAGGCCTGGACCACCGAGACGGTGACGCCGGCGATCAGCTTGGCCAGCAGCAGCAGCCAGCGCGGATACGGGCTCGTCAGCAGCACCTTCATCGAGCCGACCTCGCGGTCGTAGACCATCGAGAGCGAGGATTGCATGCCGTTGAAGAGCTGGATCATCACGGCCAGCCCCGGCACCACGTAGACCTCGTAGAGGACGTAGGTCTGGTAGGGCGGCTCGATCGAGACCCCGAGCGTGTTGCGGAAGCCCGCCGCGAAGATGAACAGCCAGACCAACGGCCGCACGAGGGCGGAGAAGAACCGCTCCTTCTGGTTGAAGAACCGCAGAAGCTCGCGACGGACGATGCCGCCCAAGCAAATCAGGTAGCCGACCGCGTCGAGGCGGCCGAGATGGGGCACCGGTTTTTCGGTGACGTTCGCAGCCGTCGAAACGGTGGTGGCGACGGTCTTCGTCATGCGGCCTGCCTCGGCGGTTCGGCGACGAGGCGCCGGAAGGCGGCTTCCAAAGTCTCGTCGCCTTCAGCGATGGACGCGGCCGTCCCCCGCGCGACGATGCGGCCCTTGTGAAGGACGACCGCGTCGTCGGCCGCGTCGATCTCCTCGAAGATATGGGTCGCCCAGAGGACCGAAAGCCCCTCCTCCCGCACCAGGGCACGGACGATGGCGACGATGTCGGCCCGCGATTCGAGATCGAGCCCCACGGTGGGCTCGTCGAGGAGGAGGAGTTTCGGCTCATGCACTAGGGAGCGGGCGATTTCGATGCGTCGCGACTGGCCGCCGGAGAGGGTGCGCACCTTGTCGTCGCGCCGGTCGCTCAGGCCCACGCGAGCGAGCAGCGCAGCGATGCGGGCCTTCGCGGCCCGGCGCGCGATGCCATGCAGGCTGGCATGGTAGAGGAGGTTCTGTTCGACGGTGAGGTCGGTATCGAGGGTCCGGGCCTGGAACACCACGCCGAGGCGGGCGAGCGCCCGGGACGGCTCGCGGTCGAGGCCGTGGCCAAAGATCGAGACCCGCCCATCCTGGTTGGCGTAGAGCCGGGTGATCACCGAGAACAGGGTGGTCTTGCCGGCGCCGTTGGGGCCGAGCAGGGCCATGAACCGGCCCCGCTCCACCCGGATCGAGACGTCGGACAGGGCTGCGCGCGCGCCGAAGCGATGGCTCACGCCGGCCACATCGAGGGCCGCACTCTCCCCTGCCCCGTCGCTCACGGCTTCATCGCCCGCTTGGCGTCACCGACGGCATCGAGGCATTCGTCGAACTCGCCCTCGCCCTGCTCGCGCTCGGCCACGCGGAGCGCCTTCTTGAGCTTCGGCGCGGCGGTCTCGGACGGCCCCTTGGCGAGGGCGTCCTTGATCATGGCGATGCCCTCGGCACAGGCGGCCTTGTCGTCGGCGAGCGCCGGGCCGGCGGCGAGGAGGAGGGCGAAGGTCGGGATGAGGAGACGCATGCGGAGGCCCTGCCTTACTTGACGATGAATTTGCCGGTCATGCCCTTGGATTCGAGTCCATGGATCGACCAGGGATATTCGCCCGGCTTGATCGTGACGAACTCGATGGCGATCTCGCCCGGATCGTCGAATTCGAGGTGGTCCGGCGGGCCGCTGCCGTGGATCTCGAGATGCTGGATCACGATCTGGTTGAACCAGATGTTGCGGAAGAACTCGGTGGCGTAGAACTTATATTCCTGCCGGCCCTTGGCGACGATGCGCAGGCGATAGGCCTTGCCGGATTCGAGTTCGATCTCCCGGTTCTCGACCACGAAATCGTTGCCCTCTTCATTGCCGAGGACGAGATCCGGCAGGGTGGAGCGCTTCTTCGTGAGATCGAGGGCCGAGGCCGGCCCGGTGGCGAGCAGGGCCGCCAGGGCGAGGGTGATCGTCCGCATCGTCCTCGTCATGTGATCGTCCTCCCGTTGGCCGCCTTGAGGCGGTCCGTCCTTCGGCATATCCGCGCGTCCCTCCTCCCCCTTGTGGGGAGGGGAAGTGCACCTCAATTCGGCGACACCGTCACCCCCCAGGGCAGCAATCCCACCGGGATGCTCTTGATCACCTTGTCCGCCTCCACATCCACCACCGAGACGTCGTTGGAGGAGCCGTTGGTGGAGAACAGAAACTTCTGGTCCGGGGTGAAGGCGAGCTGCCAGACCCGCTGTCCCACGGGCAGGTACTTCTGAACCTCGTAGGTCTTGGCGTCGATCACCGCGATGCGGTTGGCGGGGCCGAGCGCTGCGAAGGCCTTGGTCCCGTCCTTGGTGATGCGGATACCCACGGGCTGGATCGCCTCGTCGTTCACGCCCGGGATCTTGAAGGTGATCTTCTTGATGACCCGCCGCGCGGCGACGTCGATGATGCTGATCGTGCCGCCGACCTCGGCCGAGACCCAGAGGAACTTCCCGTCCGAGGTGAATTCGGCGAAGCGCGGCCGCGCATCCACCAGCACGTTATCGATCACCTGGAACGTGGTGGTGTCGATGAAATGCGCCATGTTGGTGGTCTCGGAGGTGTTCACCAGGATCTTGCCGTCCGGCGACAGACCCATTCCCTCCGGCTCCACACCGACGGGCACCTCGGCCAGGACCTTGTTCTTCTCGATGTCGATGACCGTGACCTGGCTGTCATCCTCGTTGGCGACGTAGAGCGGGTTGCCGCCGGGGCCGAGGATGAACTGCTCCGGATCGGGTCCGGAGCGGAGCGAGCGCACCACCTTGCCGGTGGCGGTGTCGAGCACGTCGATGCGGTCGTCGTCGCTGGCGCAGACGAACAGCTCCTTGCCGTCCTTGCTCGTCGTCACCCCGCGCGGGCGCCGACCGACCTTCCAGGTTCCGGTCACGGCCATCGTCGCCGTGTCGATGACGCTGACGGTGTTGCCCTTCTCGTTGGTCACGTAGACCGTGTAGGCCTGCGCGGTGGCGGTCAGAGCCATCGTCGCACCGACGAGGGCGGCCACACACACGCCTGCCTTGAAGCCGAGGCTCATTCCGTCTTCTCCCTGGGCATCGCTTCTTTGCGCGATTGACAGTGATTATAGTGCAGTTTGTCCTGACGGGGAGCGCATGCCTGCACGCGGAACGCAAGCGCGTTGCCGCAGGACGGGCGCGAAAATTCGCAGATCCCCGAACATTCGCGGACCGTCAGAATTGACACGCCGTCTCGGGAAGGTCGACACCGAGGGTATCGAGTGGCGTGCGCTGATGGGTGAACCCCTGTTCGGGCGCCACGGTCACCATGGCCTTGGGCTGCACCACGATGATCGGCTGGCGCAGCTGATGGTCCCAGGGACGGTAGGTCAGCGAGACGCCCTTGTAGGCGGGCAGGCTGAAGGCCGGGTCGGCGAAGTAGGGTGCGAGCACGGCCGGATCGGCGGTCTTCTTCTGCGTCGCCGCCTCCCCCACCGAGCGCACGGCCGCCCAGACCTGGTAATCGAGGGGCCGCATCAGCCGGCCGGCGAGACGCCGGAAGCGGTTCTGCGCCTGCGCCGCCCCCCAGGTCTCCAGAGTCGGGTGCCAGGTGGCCGCGATGAGCCCCTGCGTTCCCGCGACCGGCCGGGGGTCCACCGTGCGGAAAGGGACGTAGTCGCCCCAATCATTGGCCTCGTCGGCGACGATGGCGAGGTCGTAATCGACGCCTCGGGTGAAGACCATCGCCTCGGAGCGGGTCGGCGTGTCGCCCCGCGCCTTGGCGAGAGGGCCGAAGGTCCAGGGCTTCTCGGCGGTGATCTTCAGGGAGAACTTCTTGGCCGAGGCCCGGAACGCGTCGGCATAGAGCTTGTCGTTGTCGTTGGGGCCGACAATTAGGAACATCTTGCGCCAGCGCATCAGCGTGAAGAATTGCGCCAGCGCGTCGGTCTGCATCGCCCGGCTGGGGATCACGTGGAAGACGTTTTTGCGGCACTCGGCGCCGCGCAGGCGGTCGTCGGGCGCGGCGGTGTTGAACACGGTCACGCCCTCCCCTTTGACCGCGTCGGCGACCGCCAGAACCTCGTCGGCCGGCAGCGCCAGGACGAGATAACGGATCCCCTTGCCCACGAGATCGCGGGCGGCGTCGACGGCGCTTTTCCCTTCCGCGAGGGCGACCTCGTCGAGTGCGTAGGTCTGCTTGGTGAAGCGGCCGGTCGTGTTGTTGTCCTTCACCGCCATGCGGGCGCCGGCGACGCCCTCATCCTCCGGCGCGGCCTCGGCATCGTAAGAGGACGGCGCGATCTCGGGCCGGTAGATCAGGCCGATATGGGTGTCACCCGGAGCGGCCTCCGCCGCCTGCGCGGAGGCCGCCGGTTCCTGCGCCACCGCGAGGGACGCCGTGCCGCCGAGGCTGAGCGTGAGGACGAGGGCGGCGGATCGGGAGAGGAGCGATGCGTTCATACGGTCGGCACGCTAACAACATTGCGCGGATACGCTCAATCGCGGAAGCATAAGGAAACCCTAAGGCGCGGCGGAGCGTCGCTTGCGCGCCGATGAGCGCGAATACACGCGAGATCGCTCGGAGCGGGCGAGCCGATTTGCACGACTTGTCAAATCCGGTCACTGCTCGACTTTCAAGGCACGGGCGCGGTGTCCGCCGCAGGCCGCATCGATCGTGACACAGGTTCGCCATGTCCCCATTCGTCAGGTCTCGTCGCGCCAAGCCCATGGTTTCATTGCCACTCCCCAGCCTCGGACACGCGGTGGCGCGGGCCGCCGTGCTCGCGATTCTGGCGGGTCCGGTATTGGTGGAACCGGCCCTCGCCGCCCCCGACAAGGCGGCGATCTTCGGGATCGAACTCAACGATCCGGGTGTGGTCGGCGGCCGCAAGGCGCGGCCCGACGAGGCTAGACGCCTCGCCCTGGTCACGGAGGAGCTCCGCAAGGCGCTCACCGCCGGCAATGCGGTGGAGGTCGTGGACGTGGCGCCCCAGGCCGCCGAGATCGCCAAGCAGGCTCCCCTCTTCAAATGCGAGGGCTGCGCCGCCACCATCGCCAAGAGCCTCGGGGCCGATCTTGCCGTCAATGGTTTCGTGGAGAAGGGCTCCAACCAGATCTTCAATCTCTACGTCGTCATCTCGGACGTCGCTTCCGGCAAGGTCGTGCGGGCTGGACAGGTGGTGATCCGGGCCGATACCGACGACACATGGGCCCATGCCATGCGATGGGTGGTCAAGAACCGTCTCCTGGCCGAACCCTTGCCCAACCGATCCTGAGTCTCCCGTTGCCCCATCATTCCGTGTCGAAGCCGATGTCATCCGATCTGCGCGCGCGTCCCCGCCTCCTCGTCAGCGTCCGCGACGCGGACGAGGCCGTGATGGCGGCGCGGGCAGGCGCCGACCTCGTCGATGCCAAGGACCCCGTCCGGGGCGCGCTCGGGGCGCTCCCGGTCGAGACGGTCCGGGCGATCGTCGCGTCCATCGCGGACGAGGCCGTCAGCAGCGCGGTGGCCGGCGAGCCGCAGGACGCCGCCTCCCTGCCCGGATCGGTCGCGGCGATGGCCGGGACCGGCATCGGCTACGTCAAGGTCGCCGTGCGGGCCGATTTCGACGACGACGCCCTCGCCGCCGCGGCGCGGGCCGCCCCCGGCCGCCTGATCGCGGTTCTCTTCGCCGGAGCACCGATGCCGGACGACCTCGTCGGCCGCCTCGCCAGGGCGGGCTTTGCCGGGGTGATGATCGACACCGCCGCCAAAGACGGCCGGCGCCTCGGCGACCTCCTGCCCGCCCCTCGCCTCTCGGCCTTCACCGCCGACGCCCGCCTCCATGGCCTGCTCTCCGGTCTCGCGGGATCGCTGACGATCGCCGACATTGCCGTCCTCGCCGCGCACCGGCCGGATTATCTCGGCTTTCGCGGCGGCCTCTGCTTCGGCAGCGACCGGACGCGCGGCCTCGACGCGGAGCGCGTAGCACTGGCCGTGCAGACTCTTCGCGGGCTCGACCGGCGGAACGCGGCGTGACGGGCGCGCCTCCCACCATCGTGAAGCTCGGCGGCAGCCTCGTCTCGGACGCGGCGCGGCTCGGACGCCTTCTCGGCGTCCTGGCGGATGGCGGCGAGGGCCGCTGCATCGTCGTGCCGGGCGGCGGTCCGTTCGCCGATGCGGTGCGTCAGGCCCAGGGGCAACTGGGCTTCTCGGACGCCCTCGCCCATCGCCTCGCCCTCGATGCCATGGGCCGGATGGCCGAGGTGCTTTCGGAGGGCGAGCCGCGCCTCGCCATCGTGGGCAGCGTGATGGAAGCCTGCTCGGCCGAGGCGTCCGTCATCTGGGACCCCGTCGCGCTGAAAGACGGACACCCTTCCATCCCCGAGACCTGGGACGTCACGTCGGACAGCCTCGCCCTCTGGCTCGCCACCGAACTCGAGGCGCCCCGCTGCATCCTGGTGAAATCCATCGATCGC
Organism: Methylobacterium sp. SD274; assembly: GCF_017355285.1. Classification (NCBI taxonomy): domain Bacteria; kingdom Pseudomonadati; phylum Pseudomonadota; class Alphaproteobacteria; order Hyphomicrobiales; family Methylobacteriaceae; genus Methylobacterium; species Methylobacterium sp. SD274. Next base: position 39,211 of record NZ_JADIJP010000027.1, read on the forward strand.
CCGGCAGGCGCCAGCCTGTCCGACCTCGTCCGGATGGGCGTGGTCGATGCGGCCTTTCCCGCCTTCGCCGCGTCCTACGCTGGCGAGATCGTGATCCAGGGTCCGGGCGCCGATATCGTAAGGGCCGCTGCGTGAGCGCGCCCGAACATCTCGTCTTCATCACCGGCCGGATGGCGAAGGCGCGTCTGGAGAAGGTCGCCGCGACCCTGCCGGCCGAGCGCTTCACCTGGAGCATCGCCGATGCCGGTGTGAAGGTCGCCGCGCTGATGACCGAGGAGATCATCCGCCGCCGCGTGACGATCCCCGACGGTGCCACGCGCATCGTCCTGCCGGGCCGCTGCCGCGCCAATCCGGAGGCGCTGTCCGCCCATTTCGGCCTGCCGGTGGAGCGCGGGCCAGACGAGGTGGTCGACCTTCCGGCCTATCTCGGCCTCGCGGGACGCAACGTCGATCTCTCGCGACACGATCTGCGCATCTTCTCCGAGATCGTCGATGCCTCGAAGATGAATCCCGAGCAGATCCTGGCCAAGGGCCTCGACCTGGCGCGACGCGGCGCCGACGTGATCGATCTCGGCGGCCTCCCCGACACCGAGTTCCCGCATCTCGAAGAGTGCGTACGCCTGCTGAAGGGGGCGGGGCTGAAGGTCAGCGTCGATTCGTTCTCCCTCGACGAGTTGACCCGCGGGGCGAAAGCCGGGGCCGACTTTCTCCTGAGCCTCAACGAGGAGACTCTGGACCTCGCCTTCGAGACCGATGCGGTGCCGATCCTGGTGCCGATGCGGCCCGACGACCTGCCCTCCCTCGACCGCGCCATCGAGCGCATGGAGAAGGCCGGCCGGCCCTACATGGCCGACCCGATCCTGGAGCCGATCCATTTCGGCTTCGTCGAATCGATCACGCGTTACCACGAGACGCGCAAGCGCTGGCCCGGCATCGAGATGATGATGGGCACCGGCAACCTCACCGAACTCACCGAGGCCGACAGTCTCGGCGTTACCGCCCTCCTCGTCGGCATGTGCTCGGAACTGTCGATCCGCAACGTCCTGATCGTCCAGGTCTCCAACCACACCCGGCGCACGGTGGAGGAGCACGACGCCGCCCGCCGGGTGATGTTCGCCGCAAAGGCCGATTCCGCCCTGCCCAAGGGCTACGGACGCCAATTGCTGGCCGTGCACGACAAGCGCCCCTTCGTGCAGACCCCGGAGGAGATCGCCGCCCAGGCGGCGGAGGTGCGCGACCCGAACTACCGCATCGCGGTGGCCGAGGACGGCATCCACGCCTTCAACCGCGACGTCCACACGATCGGCACCGATGCGATGGCGTTCTTTCCCGATCTCGATGTCGCCGCCGACGGGGCCCACGCCTTCTATCTCGGCGGCGAGCTGACCAAGGCCGAGACGGCCTGGCGCCTCGGCAAGCGCTACGTCCAGGACGAGCCCCTGCGCTGGGGCGTCGCCGCCGACGAGGAGGTCGAGGACACCACTGCCTTCAAGAAGGCCGGGCATACCAAGCATTCCGGCCCCGGCGGCGTGGAGCGCGCCACCCGCGATGCCGTGCCCCCGGAAGCGGGTGCGGCCAGGCCGGAGACGATCGAGCCAGCCCCGAACGAGCCCCGCCGGTCGCGGGCCGGCGATGCGCTCTCGGACGAGGGCGGCCGCATCGTCTGCGGAAAATTCGTCCCGAACGACCGGACTGACCAGAGCGGCGAGTCCTGATCCGATGCCGTTGATCCTCGAGACCATCGTCACCACCACCTCGCCCTCCGGCGACCTGCATCTCGTGCCCTTCGGCCTCATCCGCGAGGGCGAGGACTGGGTGCTGGCCCCGTTCCGGCCCTCCCCCACCATCCTCAACCTCGAGGCCAACCCGGTCTTCGCCGCGTCGAGCCCGAGCGACGTGCGGGTGATCGCCGGCGCGGTCACCGGGCGGCGCGACTGGGCCACACTGCCCTGCGACCGCATCCCGGGCCGGCGCCTCGCCGAGAGCTTCGGCCATGCCGAGTTCGAGGTGATCTCTGTGGAGGACGATGCGACGCGCCCGCGCTATCGTGCCCGCATGGTACACAGCGCCAGCCATATGCCGTTCTTCGGCTACAACCGGGCTCAAGGTGCGGTGCTGGAGGCGGCGATCCTGTCGACGCGCCTGCACATGCTGGAGCCGGACAAGATCCTGACGGAGATGCGCTACCACGCCATCGCGATATCCAAGACAGCCGGGCCCGCCGAGCGCGAGGCCTGGGACTGGATCGAGGACAAGGTCGCCGCTGCCCTCGGGCGCGACGAACCGGTTCTCGCACGAGCCCCCCAAGCACCCTAGAAGGTGCGTTCCCGAGGAGACAGGGTTGATGAGATTCAAGACGCTGGCCGCCGTGGCGGCGCTCGCCACGGTATCCTACGCGGCGCAGGCCCATGGCCCGACCCGCCAGAAGGTCTCGCAGACCATCGAGATCAACGCCCCGGCCGACAAGGTCTGGGCCGTGCTCGGCAACTTCCAGGATGGCAGTTGGATTCCCGTGGTCGAGAAGACCGAGGGCAAGGGCGGCAACGAGGTCAAGGCCACCCGCGTCCTGACCCTCAAGGGCGGCGCCACGGTCGAGGAAGAGCTCGCCAAATACGACGCCGAGAAGAAGACCTACATGTACCGGATCACCAAGGTGGACGTGAAGACGCTGCCGGTGAACGACTATTCCTCGACCATCGAGGTCGAGGGCGACGGCGCCAAGTCCAAGGTGACGTGGCGCGGCGCGTTCTACCGCGGCTACATGAACAACGATCCGCCGCCGGACCTGAACGACGAGGCTTCCAAGGCGGCCGTCCTCGGCCTCTACAAGGCCGGCCTGGATAACGTGAAGGCCAACGCCGAGAAGGGCTCTTGATCGAAGGACGTCCCAAGGCTCGGCGACGGTGCGCATCGCCTCTCCCCGCGCGCGGGGAGAGGATCGCGGGCACCTCGTCGTGTCCGCGATGAGCGCAGGCGAAGCCGAAGCGACGGTGAGGGGGCCATTCCGGATGAGACGCTATCGGCCCCGCCCCCTCACCCTCGGCTGCCGCCTCGCCGCGCCGACGACGGGGTCGTCGCGGCCCTCTCCCCGCATGCGGGGAGAGGGGATTGCCGGGATGGCTCGTGCAGGTGCTCTCACCCTGGCGTTGATCGCGTCCCCCGCCCTCGCCGACGAGGCCCTGATCACGGCGCAGGGGGCCAACATCCTCGCCGTGGTCGATCTCGACACGCAGGTCGTCACCGCCCAGATCCCGGTGGACGGGGCGCCGGCCGGCATCGCCCTGTCGCCCGATCGCAAGACCGCCTACGTCACCCGCCCCGAGGGCCACGGCCTCGCCATCGTCGATCTCGACGCCCGCGCGGTGACGGGCACGCTCGCCCTGCCCGGCGGCCCGCTCGGCGTCGCCGTCAATCCGAAATCCGGCGTGGTCTACGTGGCCGACTGGTATGGTAGCCGCATCTTCGTGGTCTCGGCCGACGGCTCCAAGATCGAGACGGAGATCCAGGTGGGCGCCTCGCCCTCGGGCATCGCGGTGACGCCGGACGGCGCCACGATCCTGGTGGCCAACCGCGAGGGCAATTCCGTCTCCCTGGTCGATGCGGCCACCGCCACCGAGACGGTGAAGATCCCGGTCGGCGAGCACCCGTTCGGCATCACCCTCGATGAGACCGGCACCCGCGCCTACACCGCCAACGTCATGTCGAACGACGTCTCCGTCATCGATGTGGCCGGACGGCGGGAATTCGGCCGGGTCACCACCGGCGAGCGGCCCTACGTGGTGGCGCTGACCGCCACGCGGGGCTTCGTCACCGACCAGTATTCGAACACCGTGACGGTGTTCAACCTGAAGACCCTCACCAACGTGGCGGCCATCGAGGTGGGCGACCACCCGGAAGGCATCGCCGCCTCCCGCGACGGCAGCCGCCTCTACGTGACCAACTGGGGCTCCAACACGCTGGGCGTCATCGACGCCACGACGCTGAAAGTAATCAAGGACATCCCGGTGCCGGACGGCCCACGCTCGTTCGGGGACTTTTTGCGGTAGCGCGCGCATCCGCGCGGGCGGTGCTATGGCATTCCCACACCTGCTTTTTCAGGCAGACCGCGTCCCTCTCCCCCTTGTGGGGAGAGGCTAGGAGTGGGGGTGGCTCCGCCAGCCTCCAAAGGATCAGGGTCGCCCAACCACCCCCACCTCCAACTCCTCCCCACAAGCTCGATGAATCTCGGGCAGGCCCGAGATCCGCTGGGGAGGAGAGCAGGACAGCGCATCCCGCGCGATGGGCGAACCAGTAGGCAGGCGGCGAGAGAGACGGACACTCGTCCTCCCTATGACACCAGCGACACCGCTCCGCTGCCATGCCGCTCGATCCGGCCGTCGAGTTCGAGTTCCAGCAGCGTCGTCTGGACGATGCGCACGCTGAGGCCCGCCGCGCGGGCGAGATCGTCGGTGCCGATGGGGGTCGGGCTGAGATAGGCGATGAGGCGGGCGCGGTCGTCGGCGGGTTCCGCCTCCTCGGGCTCCAGCCCCTCAAGTTTCTCCTCCGCCTCGGGGGCCGGGCCGCCGATTCCGTCGAGCTCGTCCCAGAAGATCGGGGCGTCGGCGAGGTCGGGCCGGTCGAGGGCGAGTTGCCCACTCTCCTGCTCGAAATCCCCGCGCCCGAGCAGCGGCGCGATGGCGGAAGTGACGTGCTCCACCTCCGAGACCAGGGTCGCGCCCTGGCGGATGAGGTCGTTGGTGCCCTCGGCGCGCGGGTCGAGGGGCGAGCCGGGCACGGCGAAGACCTCCCTGCCCTGTTCGAGGGCGAAGCGCGCGGTGATGAGCGAGCCCGAGCGCCGCGCGGCCTCCACCACCACGGTCCCATAGGCGAGGCCGGAGATGATGCGGTTGCGCCGGGGAAAGTCCCGGCCGCGGGGCTCCCAGCCCATGGGCATCTCGGCCAACACCGCGCCGCCGGAATCGAGAATGCTTTCCACCAAGGCCTGATGATTGGCCGGATAGATCCGGTCATGGCCCCCGGCGAGCACCGCCACCGTCCCCGAGGCCAGGGACGCCTTGTGCGCGCGGGCATCGATGCCGCGCGCCAGCCCCGAGACCACCACGAGGCCAGCCTCGCCGAGGCCCCGCGCCAGACGCTCGGTGAAGCCGAGGCCGGCGGCCGAGGCGTTGCGGGAGCCGACGATGGCGATGGCGGGTCGAGAGAGGATCGCCGCCTGCCCCCGGATCGCGATCAGGGGCGGCGCCGAATCGGCGGCCTGGAGCAGCTTAGGGTAATCGTCCTCGCCCATGGCCACGAGGCGGGCCCCGATCCTGGCCGCCGCCTCCAATTCGGCTTCCGCCTGCGCCCGCGTCACCGGCACGACGCGCTTGGCCCCGCGCTTCGCGAGGTCCGGCAGGGCTTCCAGCGCCGCACCGGCGCCGCCGAACCGGTTGATCAGGGTGCGGAAGGTGCGCGGGCCGACGCCTTCGGTGCGGATCAGCCGGAGCCAGTCGAGGCGCTGGGCGGGGTTGAGTTGCATGCCCATGCCCCGGACCTCCCTCGACGGAAGGTCAGCCCTTCTGCCCGATCCGCCCCTCGGAGCCGTCGAGCAGTCGGCGGATGTTGGGAGCGTGCTTCCACCATAGCAGGATCGCGAGCATGAGGAAGAGCAGCGCAACCGCAGGCTGTCCCGCCACCCACAGGACGATGGGTGTCGCGGCTGAGGCGGCAAGCGCGGCGAGCGACGAGTATTTCAACGTGAAGGCGAGGCCGAGCCAGACCGCCGCGAAGGCGGCGAGCCCGATGGGGCTGAAGGCGAGGAGCACGCCGAGGAAGGTGGCGACGCCCTTGCCGCCCTTGAACCCGAGCCAGACCGGGAAGAGGTGGCCGAGGAAGGCGCCGAGCCCGGCCGCCAAGGCCGCACCTTCGCCGAATTGTTTCGCCGCCAGCACGGCGAGGGTACCCTTCAGCGCATCGCCGAGCAGGGTCGCGGCGGCGAGCCCCTTGCGGCCGGTTCGCAGCACGTTGGTGGCGCCGATATTCCCCGAGCCGATAGCGCGGACGTCGCCGAGGCCAGCGAAACGCGTGACGATCAGCCCGAACGGGATGGAGCCGGCGAGGTAACCGCCGGCGAGGCTCGCGAGCAGGAGAGGCCAGCCGGCATCGAGCAGGGGGTTCACGCCGCCGCCTCCGTACCCTGCGCGGCCCGGTAGACGACGTGCCCGCCGACCATGGTCAGGATTGCAGCACCTTGCAGCCGCGCCTCGTCGAAGGGCGAGTTCTTGGAGCGCGACTTCAGGGTCCGCTTGTCGAGCACGTAGGGCAGGTCGGGATCGATCAGCACGAGATCGGCCGGCGCGCCGACGGCGAGACGCCCGGCCTCGCGCCGCAGGATCGCCGCCGGGGTGACGGTGAGGGACTCCAGCAGGCGAGGCAGCGCCACGTCGCCGGTATGGACGAGGCGGAGCGCCGCGCCGAGCAGGGTCTCGATGCCGAGCGCCCCATCGGCGGCCTCGGCGAAGGGCAGGCGCTTGGTCTCGACATCCTGGGGATTGTGATCGGAGACGATGACGTCGATCACGCCCTCGTTCAGGGCCTCCACCAGGGCGAGGCGGTCGGTCTCGTGCCGCAGCGGCGGCGAGAGCCGGCAGAAGGTGCGGTAATGGCCGATATCGCCCTCGTTGAGGACGAGGTTGTTCACCGAGGCGCCGCAGGTGACGGACAGGCCGTCGTGCTTGGCCCGCCGCACGATCTCCACCGAATCGGCACAGGAGATCATGGCGGCGTGGTAGCGGCCCCCGGTAAGGCGCACGAGGCGGATGTCGCGCTCCAGCATCACCGTCTCGGCCTCCCGCGGGATGCCGACGAGGCCGAGGCGCGAGGCCATCTCGCCCTCGTTCATCACGCCCTCGCCGACGAGGTCGGGCTCCTCCACGTGCTGCATCAGCAGGGCGTCGAAATCGCGGGCATAGGTGAGCGCGCGGCGCATCACCTGGGCGTTGCGAACGGCCTTGAGGCCGTCGGTGAAGGCGACGGCACCGGCCTCCTGCAGCAGGCCGAACTCGGTCATCTCCTGGCCGGCCAGCCCCTTGGTGATGGCGGCGGCTGGCAGGACGGTGACGCAGGCCGTGTCGCGGGCGCGGCGCAGGACGAAGTCGACGATGGCCGGCCCGTCGATGACCGGGTTGGTGTCCGGCATGCAGACCAGGGTGGTGACCCCGCCGGCCGCCGCCGCCGCGCTGGCGCTGGCCAGGGTCTCGCGGTGCTCGGCGCCCGGCTCGCCGACGAAGGCGCGGAGATCCATGAGGCCAGGGCTCAGGACATGGCCGCCGCAATCGACGATCTCGGCGCCCTCGGGGGCAGCGGGTGCCGCGCCCCAGGCGATATCGGCGATGCGGCCGTCCTGGACGAGGACATGGCCCGGCCCCTCGCGGCTCGTAGCCGGATCGAGGAGGCTGGCATGGGTGAGGAGGACGTGTCCGGTCATGACCATCAGGCGTTCGGCAGATGCGTCGCGAGGGCTTCGAGGACCGCCATGCGGACGGCGACCCCCATCTCCACCTGCTCGCGGATCAGGGATTGCGCCCCGTCGGCGATCTCGGACGAGATCTCGACGCCGCGGTTCATGGGTCCCGGATGCATCACCAGGGCGTCGGGCGCGGCCAGCGCCAGCTTCTCGGCATCGAGGCCGAAATAGCGGAAATACTCCTTCACCGAGGGCACGAAGGAGCCGTTCATGCGCTCGCGCTGGAGCCGCAGCATCATCACGATGTCGCAGCCCTCGAGGCCCTTGCGCATGTCGGTGAAGACCTCGACGCCGAAGCGCTCGATCCCGGTGGGGAGCAGCGTCGAGGGGCCGATGACCCGCACCCGGGCGCCCATGGCCTGGAGCAGGATGATGTTGGAGCGGGCGACGCGGCTGTGCAGGACGTCGCCGCAGATCGCCACCCTCAAGCCCTCGATCCGCCCTTTGTTGCGGCGGATGGTGAGCGCGTCGAGGAGGGCCTGGGTCGGGTGCTCGTGGGCGCCGTCACCGGCATTGACCACCGAACAATCCACCTTGCGGGCCAGGAGATGCACGGCCCCGGCGGAGTGGTGGCGCACGACGATGATGTCGGGCCGCATGGCGTTGAGGGTGGCAGCCGTATCGATGAGGGTCTCGCCCTTCTTCACCGAGGAAGAGGCCACCGGCATGTTCATCACATCGGCGCCGAGACGCTTGCCCGCGAGCTCGAACGAACTCTGGGTGCGGGTCGAGGGCTCGAAGAACAGGTTGATCTGGGTGCGGCCACGCAGGGTGGTGCGCTTCTTCTCCACCTGGCGGGAGAGGGCCACGGCATCCTCCGCCCGGTCGAGGAGGGCCTCGATATCGGGGCGCGACAGCCCCTCGATGCCGAGAAGGTGCCGATGGGGGAAGGAGGCGGGTGCGACGGTCATTCTGAGACCATGGCTATAGGGAGGCGGAAGGGGAGCGGCAAGGAGCCCGGCAAGAAGTCCGGGACGTGTAACCTTTCCCCCCCTGGCTCGTAGTCTCGCCGAGCATGCGCGCACCCGGTCATTCGGGATGGGCGCGAGACATGTTCGAGGCCGGAGTCCGCCCCTTGGCAGCCAGCACGACGAGACGGCCCGACGAGCGGATCGAGACGATCCAACGCCGCTGGGTCTTCCGCCACCCCGCGGTGATCCGGGCCGCGCACTGGATCAACCTCGTCTGCCTCGCCGTGCTGCTGATGAGCGGGCTGCAGATCTTCAACGCCCATCCGGCTTTGTACTGGGGCTCGGCCTCGACCTTCGACGCGCCGCTCCTCGCCATCACGAACGACGAGACGGCGGAGGGCGCGGCGCGGGGGATCGTCAGGATCGGCGATCACGCAATCGACACGACCGGCTGGCTCGGCCTCTCCACCGTGCAGGGACAGGCCACGGGCCGGGCCTTCCCCGCCTGGATCACCCTGCCGGCGCAGCAGGACCTCGCCACCGGGCGCCGCTGGCACTTCCTGTTCGCCTGGGCTTTCGTGATCAACGGGCTGATCTATCTCATCTACGGCCTCGAGAGCGGCCAGTTGCGCCGCCGGATCGTGCCTCAGAGAGACCAGTTGAAGAATTTCGGCGGCTCGGTCCGCGAGCACCTCACCCTGACCTTCCCGAAAGGCGACGAGGCCCGGCGCTACAACACGCTGCAGAAACTGAGCTACCTCGTGGTGATTGCCATCCTCCTGCCGCTGATGCTGCTCACGGGCCTCGCCATGTCGCCGGGCTTCAACGCCGTGCTGCCCCTGCCCGCCCTGTTCGGCGGCCGGCAATCGGCGCGGACCGTCCATTTCATCGTCACGAACCTGCTGGTGCTCTTCACCCTCGTCCATGTGGCACTGGTGCTGGTCTCGGGGGCCTGGAACAATCTGCGCGGCATGGTCACCGGCTGGTTCGTGATCGAGACGACCAAGACCTCCGATCCGGGCAAGACTTCCTACCCGGGCGAGACCTCCGATCCGAGGAAGGGCCGATGACGCGCGCTTCCAACCGTCGCGGCATCCTCACCGGCGCGGCCGGCTTGCTGGGTTCCGCCTTCCTCGGCGGCTGCGACCGCATCGCCGGCACCGGTTGGGGACGGCGCACGCTGAAGCTCGGGGAGGATGCCAACCTGTTCGTGCAGCGTCTCCTGTTGACGCCCACCTCCCTCGCCCACGAGTTCTACGAAGGTGACATCTCGCCCTGGTTCAAGCCGAACGGGACGATCGACCCTCCGGACGACGACTACAAGACCCTGGCCAAGGCCGGGTTCGCGACCTTCAGGCTGAAAATCGACGGCCTCGTCGAACAACCGCAGGACCTGTCCCTCGCGGATCTGCGCGCCCTGCCCTCCCGGACCCAGATCACCCGGCACGATTGCGTCGAGGGGTGGAGCGCCATCGGCAAGTGGACGGGCGTTCCGCTCGGCGAAGTCCTGACCCGGGCGAGGCTGAAACCGAATGCGCGCTACGCCGTGTTCCATTGCGCCGACACGATGGAGATGGCCGGTGGCGGTCTCGAGGGTGGGGACGTGGCGGAGATAGAGGCCGGCGATGGCGGTCCGAACGGTCGTCCGATCCGGTACTACGAGAGCATCGACCTCACCGACGCCTTCCATCCGCAGACGATCCTGGCCTACGACATGAACGGCAAGGCCCTGCCCGTCTCGAACGGCGCGCCCTTGCGCCTGCGGGTCGAGCGCCAGCTCGGCTACAAACACGCCAAATACGTCATGCGGATCGAGGTCGTGGAGAGCCTGTCCGGGATCGGAGACGGTCAGGGCGGTTATTGGGAGGATCGCGGCTACGAATGGTATGCGGGGATCTGACAGGTACCGGATCTTGCAAAGGCCCGGGCTCCTTCCGATTTGACAACCCCGCGCCCTTGACCCACTTGTCCCCCGCCAAGCGCCGGGCCGGCCATGGTGCCAGGCCATGTTTTACGTCTTGCACACAATTTGTGAGTCCCGACGGGTGTGAACCCCGCCGGCTGCGAGCCCCGGCGGCAGCTCGGGCGCTGACGAGAGGCTGATCCGCACATGAAAGTCGTCGTCGTCGAGTCGCCGGCCAAGGCCAAGACGATCAACAAATATCTCGGCCGCGACTACGAGGTGCTCGCCTCGTTCGGCCATATCCGCGACCTTCCGGCGAAAGACGGCTCCGTCGACCCGGAGGCGGATTTCCGCATGCTGTGGGAGCTCGACGACCGCGGCTCGAAGCGCGTTTCGGAGATCGTCAGGGCGCTGAAAGGTGCCGACGGCCTGATCCTCGCCACCGATCCGGATCGCGAGGGCGAGGCCATCTCGTGGCACGTCGTCGAGGCTCTGAACGCCCGCAAGGCGATCAAGGGCATGCCGATCGAGCGCGTGACCTTCAACGCGATTACCAAGGCGGCGGTGGACACCGCCATGCGCAACCCGCGCCAGATCGACCAGGCCCTGGTCGACGCCTATCTGGCGCGGCGCGCCCTGGATTATCTCGTCGGCTTCAACCTCTCGCCGGTCCTGTGGCGTAAGCTGCCCGGAGCCCGTTCGGCCGGCCGCGTCCAGTCCGTGGCCCTGCGCCTCGTCTGCGAGCGCGAGCGTGAAATCGAGACGTTCAAGCCCCGCGAATACTGGTCTCTGGTCGCGACCCTGGTGACCCAGGAGGGCGCGGTGTTCGAGGCGCGTCTCGTCGGTGCCGACGGCAAGCGCATCCAGCGTCTCGACGTCGGCAACGGCGAGGACGCCGCCGCGTTCAAGCGCGACCTCGAACTCGCCACGTTCGAGGTCGGCAGCGTGGAAGCGAAGCCCGCCAAGCGCCACCCCGCCCCGCCCTTCACCACCTCGACACTCCAGCAGGAGGCCTCGCGCAAGCTCGGCCTCGCTCCCGCCCAGACCATGCGCGCCGCGCAGAAGCTCTACGAGGGTGTCGAGATCGGCGGCGAGACGGTGGGTCTCATCACCTACATGCGGACCGACGGCGTCGACATGGCGCCGGAGGCCATCGCCGACGCCCGTCGCGTCATCGGCAAGGAATACGGCGAGCGCTACCTCCCCACCGCGCCGCGCCGCTACAGCGCCAAGGCGAAGAACGCCCAGGAGGCCCACGAGGCCGTGCGTCCTACGGACATGAGCCGGCTACCGAAGTCGGTAGCCCGCTACGTGGACGCCGAACAGGCCAAGCTCTACGAGTTGATCTGGACCCGCACGGTGGCCAGCCAGATGGAATCGGCCGAGCTCGAACGCACCACGGTGGACATCGTCGCCTCCGTCGGCCCGCGCAGGATCGAGCTGCGGGCCACCGGTCAGGTGGTGAAGTTCGACGGCTTCCTGACCCTCTACCAGGAGGGCAAGGACGACGAGGAGGACGAGGACGGCAAGCGCCTGCCGCCGATGAAGGCGGGCGACGCGCTGAAGCGCGAGCGCATCGTCTCGACTCAGCACTTCACCGAGCCGCCGCCGCGCTATTCCGAGGCCAGCCTCGTCAAGCGCATGGAGGAACTCGGCATCGGCCGGCCCTCGACCTACGCCGCCGTGCTGCAGACCCTGCGCGACCGCGAATACGTGAAGATCGAGAAGAAGCGCCTGGTCGCCGAGGACAAGGGCCGCCTCGTCACCGGCTTCCTCGAGAGCTTCTTCAAGCGCTACGTCGAGTACGATTTCACCGCCGACCTCGAGACCCAGCTCGACCGGGTCTCGAATGCCGAGATCGACTGGCGTGAAGTGCTACGAGACTTCTGGCGGGATTTCTCGGCCGCGATCTCCGGAACCAAGGAGCTCCGCGTCACCGAGGTGCTGGACGCGCTGAACGATCTCCTCGGGGCGCATATCTTCCCCGAAAAGGCGGACGGCTCGAACCCGCGCACCTGCCCGACCTGCGGCTCAGGCCAGCTGTCGCTCAAGCTCGGCAAGTTCGGCGCCTTCGTCGGCTGTTCGAACTACCCGGAGTGCAAGTACACCCGCCAGCTCGCCGCCTCCGGCGTCGAGGGCGAGGGCGATGGCTCGTCCGAGAACGGCGGTCAGCCGGGCACCCGCGTGCTTGGCAACGATCCCGTCAGCGGCCTGCCGGTAACTTTGCGCGATGGCCGCTTCGGCCCCTTCGTACAGCTCGGCGAGGCGTCGACGGAGAAGGGCGCGGAGAAGCCGAAGCGCTCCTCTCTGCCCAAGGGGCTCAGCCCCTCCGCGGTGGATCTGGAGAAGGCCCTGCGCCTGCTCTCCCTCCCCCGCGAAGTCGCCAAGCACCCCGAGACCGGTGAGCCGATCCTGGCCAATCTCGGGCGGTTCGGACCTTACGTCCAGCACGGAAAAATGTACGCCAATCTCGGCCGCGACGACGACGTGCTGGAGATCGGCGCCAACCGCGCCATCGATCTCATCGTTGCCAAAGAGCAGGGTGGCGGTCGTCGGGGTCCCGCCTCCGATCCCGGCCGCTCCCTCGGGGCGCATCCCGAGACGGGCAAGGCCATCGTGGTGAAATCGGGCAAGTACGGCCCCTACGTTACCGACGGCACCACCAACGCGACCCTGCCCAAGACCATGGCCGCCGAGGACATCGCCCTGCCCCAGGCGCTCGAACTGATCGCCGCCCGCGAAGCGGCGGGCGGCAGCAAGAAGAAGGCTCCGGCCCGCAAGACCGCGACCAAGACGGCAGCCAAGACCACGACCAAGGCGGGGACGGCGAAGGCTCCCGCCAAGAAGGCGGCGACCAAGGCGACGGCGGCCAAGGAACCGGCCGGGACGGCCGCGAAAAGCACGGCGACGGTAGCAAAGACGAGTGCTGCCAAAACCACCACGGCGAAGAAGCCGGCCACGCGCAAGAAGGCCTGATCCATCGGCTCGCCTCTCCTCTCCGGGGGCGAGACCGACGCAACGACGGTGCGCATCCCCCCTCTCTCTCTCCGCACTCGGCGAGAGGGGGGATGCTCCCGACGGCCCTGTCGTCCGCGACAACCCTACGCGTGCGAACGCCCTCATCCGCTCTTGCGTCCGCCCGCCGGTCTGGCGGACCATTGCCGGATTGTCATTCGCGGCTCGAGGCTTTCGCCCCATGCTGATCCTGCTCTCCATCTGCCTCGCGGCACAGCCCTCCCAGTGCAAGGAGGACAGGATCTCCCTGTCCTACGAGGCGACGAACCCGTTCATCTGCCTGCGCACCGCTCAGAGCGCGCTCGCCACCTGGCAGGAGAGCCACCCCGAATGGCACGTGACGCGGTGGCGCTGCGCAGCGCGGGAGAGCCTGCCAAAAGACCTGTGACCCGGTCCCATCCGTGATGGGTCTGGACGCCCTGGCGGATTGCGCTATCGCTCACCCTCCGGGGAACGGCGAGACACGGGCGGCCATAAGCGATGCGCTCTTTGAAGGTGAGGTTCGCGCTGCTGCTCGGGGGCGCAGCACTTCTGGTCGTCCTGGCGGCATTGGGGGTGCTGGGCTCCATCGGCGCGGCCGAACGCACCATTGATCGGACGCTCGCGGCACAGGGCCGGCTCGAATTACTGGTGGAACTGTCCGGGCGAATGACCCAGTACGGGCTCGCGGCCCTGGAGGCGGTGAGCAATCCCGATGCACAGCCGGAAGGGCTCGCCATCGCCCGGGCCAATGTCGACCGGGCATTGGTGGCCGTCGACGAGGCTCTCGGCAAGAGCATCGCCGTCAGCGACGATCCCCTCGACCGGATGCAATACGCGGCGCGCACGCGTCCGCTCGCTCAGCTCCGTTCTGCCCGGGCCATCCTCGACCGGCAGGTCTCCCAGGTCCTGCGCCAGTCGGAGGAAGAGCAGCGGCGCAACACCATTCGCGGCGCGCTGAACGGATTCGGCGCCATGACCGGCCAGCCGCTCTCGTTTCTCATCGAAGTCGAGCGCCGCTCGATGATCGCGGGTTCGGACGAGGCGCGCCACCTGTCCTCGACCCTGCGGATCGCGTCGCTTGCCGCCGTCGTCCTGGCGCTGGCCCTCGTCTTCGTCCTGTACCGGGCGGTGACCCGGCCGACCCTGGCACGGATCGAAGCGGTGCGGCGGGCGGCGGGCGCCGTCGGGCGCGGCGAGCTCGATACGCGGCTGTCGGTGGCGACGCGGGACGAGCTCGGCCTGCTGGTGGCGAACTTCAACCGCATGGCCGCACGCCTCGCCCGGCGCGAGGGGCGGCTCGCCGCCGACCGCGCTGCCCTCGAGGATACGGTGGAGGCGAGGACCACCGACCTGCGGGCGGCCAACGAGCGCCTGGAGGCGGTGGACCGGTCGCGCCGGCGCTTCTTCGCCGATGTGAGCCATGAGCTGCGCACGCCGCTCACGGTCATCCTCGGCGAATGCGACATCGCCGCCCGCTCGGCCGGCAGGCCGGGGGTCGATTACGCGCCGGTCTTCGCCACCATCCGTAAGCGGGCACTCCGCTTGCAGCGCCGCGTCGAGGATCTCCTGCGGGTCGCGCGCTCCGAATCCGGCCAGATCGAGCTCGACCGGCGCGCCACCAGCGCCGTGGCCATCCTCACCGATGCGGTGGACAGCGCGGCCTCTGAGGCGGCGCGCCGGCGGGTGGCCCTGACCCTCGAACCGGGCCGCCGCGACGTCACGCTCCTGGCGGACAGGGAATGGCTGCGGCAGGTGGTGGAGAGCCTCATCGACAACGCCTTGCGGCACGCGACGGGCCTGACGCGCGTGGTCGTGGGACTCACCGTCGACGAGGCGCGTTCCGCCACGATTACGGTGACGGATGACGGCGCGGGCTTCCCGGCGGCGGGTGCGGATCTGTTCGAGCGCTTCCGGCGGGAGGGCCATTCCGGGGAATCGGGCTTTGGCATCGGCTTGGCACTGGCGCGCTGGGTGACGGAGCGCCATGATGGGGCGATCAGCCTCGGTGCGGGCGAGGATGGGCAGGGCGCGCGCGTGACGCTCGTCCTGCCCATCCTCGATCTCGATCCCGGGGACGGACAGGAAACGAAGCGGAAGGACAGCGCCGCATGACGCGAGTGCTCATCGTCGAGGACGACAGCGACATCAGGGCCATGCTGGCGCGGGGCCTGGAGGCCGAAGGGTTCTCCGTGGGCGTAGCCGGTTGCGTGGACGACGCCCTCACCTCCGCCCGTGACGAGGCGCCCGGCGCCGTCGTCCTGGACATCACCCTGCCCGACGGGTCCGGCCACGATGTCTGCCGCTCCCTGCGCGAAGGCGGCTATCCCGGCCCGATCCTGTTCCTCTCGGCGCGCGACGAGGTCCGTGACCGGGCGGAAGGATTGGCGCTCGGGGCCGACGACTACATCGTCAAGCCCTTCGTCTTCGACGAACTCCTCGCCCGGCTGCAGACGCATCTCCTGCGCCGTAAGGAATCGGACCAGCCGCGCACCATCGTCACCGCAGGCAAGCTCGTCCTCGATCTCAACATCCGTCAGGTCTCCCTCGGGGATGCGACGGCGCGCCTCACGCCGCGCGAGGCGGAGCTCCTCGCTCTCCTCATGGACAAGGCCAACCAGCCGGTGTCGCGCGGCGACATCTTCGACAAATTATGGGCGGGCCAGGGCGGCCTGTCGCTGAATGTCGTCGATGTCTACGTGGGTTACCTACGTACCAAGCTGTCCGATTTCGTTCGGTTCGGCGGGCCGGTCATCGTTACCGTGCGGGGCCGGGGCTTCATGCTCGACCTGCGGGGCCAGGATTTCCGCCACTGAGCACGATGCGCTTTCTCGGCTTGTTCCGGGACGATCCGGCAATTTATCGCTTGAAGAGTCCGGCGGAATTGTCGATATAGCTCCCGCGACAGAAATGACTGCGCCGTCAGTGTCTTAGGATCTTCTTAAGCGAGATCTGGACGCTGCTGACGTTCAAGAAACCATCTAGGAGAAACACCATGACCTGGGCTGCCCCCGTCGTTTCCGAGATCTGTGTCGGCATGGAAGTCACCAGCTACGAGTCGGCTGAGATCGACACCTTCAACTAAGACATCATGTCGTGCTCGAGGATCGAGGCAGCGCCGGTTCAGCCATGCATGTCGTGATCCTCGGCTCGGCCGCGGGCGGCGGCCTTCCCCAGTGGAATTGCCGCTGCCCCATCTGCTCGCTCGCCCGCGAGGATTCCTCGAAGGTGCGCCCTCGAACCCAGTCAAGCATCGCCGTGTCGCCCGATGGCGAGCGCTGGCTCCTGGTGAACGCCTCGCCGGACATCCGGCAGCAACTCTTCGACAATCCGGCCATGCATCCGCGCGAAGGCCTGCGCCATTCGCCGATCCATGCCGTGCTTCTGACGAATGGCGATGTCGACCACGTGGCAGGGTTGCTCACCCTGCGCGAAGGCCAGCCCTACACGCTCTACGCCACCTCCGGCATCCTCGATTCGGTCAACGCCAACCGGGTCTTCGACGTGATGGCCGCCGACGTGGTGTCGCGCGAGAAGATCGCCCTCGACCATGCCTTCGAGCCGGTTCCCGGCCTGACCGTCACACTGTTCTCGGTGCCGGGAAAGGTGCCGCTCTGGCTCGAGGACGAGACCATGGAGATCGGCGCAGAGACCGAGACCACCGTGGGTGCGATGATCGAGTCCGGTGGGCGTCGCCTCGCCTATATTCCCGGCTGCGCCCGCGTCACGGATGGGCTGAAGCGACGCATATCGGGTGTCGACGCGCTTCTGTTCGACGGGACCGTGCTGCTCGACGACGACATGATCCGCGCCGGGGTCGGCGTGAAGACCGGATGGCGCATGGGCCACGTGCCGATGACGGGACAGGGCGGATCGATCGCCGCGCTCGCCGATGTGGAAATCGGTCGCCGCGTCTTCGTTCACATCAACAACACCAATCCTGTGCTGGTGGAAGAATCGGACGAACGCCGATCGGTGGAGGCGGAAGGCTGGACCGTCGCCCATGACGGGCTGACCCTGGCGCTCTAGATCGGCGCCCGGCTGGCATTTTAATGCCGCCACCTTATATTGCGTCCAATGGGATTGTGCGGTCCATGTCCGTGGCCTTCACGGAAATCGGCGCCATCTATAAGAAGAGTTCTCCTCGCCGCCCTTCGTCGAAACGCCGAGCTACGCCATGACCGCGCCTTTCCCCACGCCCAAGACCGACGAGTCCCAGCGCCTGCTCAGCCCCGAAGAACTCGAAGCGGCGCTTCGGGACATCGGCGCGAGGCGCTATCACAACCTGCATCCGTTCCACCGCCTGCTTCACGACGGCAAGCTGAACAAGGACCAGGTCCGGGCCTGGGCCCTCAACCGCTATTATTACCAGGCCATGATCCCGGTGAAGGACGCCGCCGTGCTCGCCCGCATGGAGGATGCGAGCCTGCGCCGCGTCTGGCGCCAGCGCATCGTCGATCATGATGGCGACGCACCCGGCGATGGCGGCATCGAGCGCTGGCTCAAGCTGGCCGAGGGCGTCGGCTTCCGTCGCGACTACGTGGAATCCACGCAAGGTATCCTGTCGGCGACGCGCTTCTCGGTGGATGCCTACGTGCATTTCGTGAAGGAGCGCTCGCTGCTGGAGGCCATCGCCTCCTCGCTCACCGAGATGTTCTCGCCGACGATCATCTCCGAGCGCGTGGCCGGGATGCTGAAGAACTACGATTTCATCACCAAGGACACGCTGGCCTATTTCGACAAGCGCCTGACCCAGGCCCCCCGCGATGCGGAATTCGCCATCGACTACGTCAAGCAGCACGCCACGACGCCCGAACTGCAGCGTCAGGCCATGGCCGCGCTGACCTTCAAGTGCAACGTGCTCTGGACGCAGCTCGACGCGCTCTACTTCTCCTATGTGGCTCCGGGCATGACCCCGCCGGATGCCTGGACGCCCGGCACCGGCCTCGTGCCCGAGGTGGCGCAGGCGGCCGGCACCGGCACGATCCGGTCGGGCGACGTGCCTCGTCTGCCTCGCGGCGTGCGCCTGCGCCACGACGAGGTCCGCGGCCAGCACGTACTGCTGGCGCCCGAGCGCACCTTCGACCTCGACGCCAATGCCGTGGCGGTCCTGTCCCTCGTGGATGGGCAGCGCAGCGTGCGAGACATTGCGGTGAAGCTCGCCGAGACCTTCACCGCCGACCCGGACGTGATCGAGGTCGACGTCCTGGCCATGCTCAACGACCTCGCCACGAAACGGGTTCTGGAGCGATGAACGCCATCACGCCGAATACCCCTTCCCTGCCGGCTCCGGTCGGGCTCCTCGCGGAGCTGACCCATCGCTGTCCCCTGCGCTGTCCCTATTGCTCGAACCCGCTCGAACTCGACCGGCGCTCGGGCGAGCTCGACACGGCGACATGGCAGCGCGTGCTGACGGAGGCGGCGGGTCTCGGCGTGCTGCATGTCCACCTCTCCGGCGGCGAGCCCACGGCCCGCAGCGACATCGTCGAGATCACCCAGACCTGCGCCAAGCTGGGCCTGTATTCCAATCTCATCACGTCGGGCGTCGGCGGTGCCCTGGCCAAGCTCGACGCCCTCTACGACGCGGGCCTCGACCATGTGCAGTTGTCGGTGCAAGGCGTCGACGCGGCCAACGCGGAGAAAATCGGCGGCCTGAAGAACGCTCAGCCGCAGAAATTCGCCTTTGCCGAACGCGTGACCCAGCTCGGCCTTCCGCTGACACTGAATTCCGTGATCCATCGGGGCAACATCCACGAGGTCGAGGGCTTCATCGATCTGGCCGTCAAGCTCGGCGCCAAGCGCCTGGAGGTCGCCCACACCCAGTATTACGGCTGGGCCTATGTGAACCGCGCCGCCTTGATGCCGGACAAGGCCCAGGTCGATCAGTCGATCCGTATCGTCGAGGCGGCGCGCGAGCGGCTGAAGGGCCAGCTCGTCATCGATCTGGTCGTGCCCGATTATTACGCAAAGTACCCCAAGGCCTGCGCCGGCGGCTGGGGCCGCAAGCTGATGAACGTCACGCCAGCCGGTAAGGTGCTCCCCTGCCACGCCGCCGAGACCATCAAGCATCTCGAATTCTGGTACGTCTCCGACCATTCGCTCGCCGATATCTGGGCGAATTCCCCGGCCTTCACCGCCTATCGCGGGACGGATTGGATGAAGGAGCCGTGCCGCTCCTGTGACCGGCGCGAGAAGGATTGGGGCGGCTGCCGCTGTCAGGCGCTGGCTCTGGCCGGCGATGCCGCCGCCACCGACCCAGCCTGCTCGCTCTCCCCCCTCCATTCGAAGGTGCGGGAACTCGCCAAGGAAGAGGCGGCCGAGACACCGCCCGACTATGTCTACCGGACGATCGGCAGCAACGTGGATCGTGTTGCGCCACCGCCCCTGAAAGAGGATGCTCCCCTGTGAAGCCCGTTCTCGTCGCGTTCGCTCTTTCGTTTGCCGGCCTGCCCGCCCTGGCGCAGGGTACGCCCCCGGCCGATGCGCCCGCTGTCACCAAGGCCAACACCGCCACCTCGCCCAACGCCTCGGACCTGCTCTTCGAAGAGCCGCAGATGAAGAACGTGCCGCCGGGCTCGACCCTCACCTACGCCTATCTCCGGCGCAGCGGCATCTCCAAGGGTCCGTTCGGCCCGACCATGGACGACCAGATCAAGCTCACCATCGAGCCCGGTGCGGCGCCGGAAAACCGGACGATCCGCGTACAGATGTTTTCGGGCGCGAACCGCTTCCCCGCCGGCCCGTTCAACGACATGCCCGGCAACCCGGTGATGACCCTTTTTCTGGAACATCACCTCATCGACCTCGCCAAGGTGCTCTCGGCCAACCCACGCTACATCAAGAACGGGATCCGCAAGGCCCTGCGAGACAACGCGACGGTGACCGCGACGACGGCGACCGTGAAGGGGCAGACCGTGGATGCCTGGCGCGTTGAGGTGCAGCCCTTCATCGACGACAAGATGAAGGACCGCATGCGCGGCCTCGAGAACCTGAAATACACCTTCGTGACGTCGTCTGCCGTGCCCGGCGAGCTGCTCTCCATCGAAGCGCAGTCGAAGTCCAAGGATGGCGGCGAGCTTCTCCAGGAGAACCTGACTTATGATCCGAATGCTGGCTAAAGGCGGTCTTATCGCTCTCGCGCTCGGCGTCGCCTCCGCACCGGCCCAGGCCGTGGAGAGCGAGAACGATTACCCCACCGAGGCACGGGCCGATTACGTGTTCGGCTGCATGGCGGCCAACGGACAATCGCGGGAAGCGCTCTCTCGCTGCTCCTGCTCCATCGACGCCCTCGCGTCGATCCTGACTTATGACAAATACGTCCAGGCGAGCACGGTCCTGTCCATGCGCCAAGGCATCGGCGCCCGCTCGAACGAATTCAAATCGACCAAGGTATTCGACGACAAGGTCGCGGATCTTCGCCGTGCCCAGGCCGAAGCCGAGATCCGCTGCTATCGCGGCGGAGTGTAACCGGCGGGATCCACCCCAGATTCGGTGCTCCTATCCACCCACCTCATCCCGGGGCTCCGCGAAGTGGCCTCGAAGGCGCCCTCCAGTCCTCGCGACACGACCTGGAGGCCTCCTTCGAGGCCTTCGCTTTGCTTCGGCACCTCAGGATGAGGTGGAAGAATGGGACCATCCTGGTCTACAGCATAGAGATCGATCCCTCGTCGAAGAGCTCCCGTGACGTCTTCTCCTCCGATCCTGAAAACCCTTCTGCCCGGTCTAGGAGGGCGCGTGCTCGTCATGGGCATCCTCAACGTCACCCCGGACTCCTTCTCCGATGGCGGACGTTTCGAGGGTGTCGAGGCGGCACGCTCCCAGGCTGGCGCGCTCGTGGCGGAAGGGGCGGCCCTCGTCGATATCGGCGGAGAATCGACGCGGCCGGGCCATACGCCCGTGTCGGCCGAGGAGGAGCAGGCCCGCATCCTGCCCGTCATCCGCGATCTCGCCCCGCGCCTTGCGGTCCCCATCTCGGTGGACACCTACAAGGCTTCCACCGCCGACGTGGCGCTGGCGGCCGGTGCGCGCATCGTCAACGATGTCTGGGGCCTGCAGCGCGAGCCCGACATCGCCCGCGTGGCGGCTGCCCATGGCGCGCCCGTCATGGTGATGCACAATCGCGAGACCATCGATCCCGCGATCGACATCATCGCCGACATGCTGCGCTTCTTCGCGCGATCCCTCGACATCGCCCGCCGCGCCGGCATCTCGGATAGGGACATCGTACTCGATCCGGGGATCGGTTTCGGCAAGAGCTGGGCCCAGCATCTCGAAGCCCTGCGGCGCCTGCCCGAGATCAAGGCGCTGGGCTTTCCCGTCCTCGTCGGCGTCTCGCGCAAGTCGATGCTCGGGCGCCTGCACGATGCCGAGACGAAGCCGGTGGATCGCCTGTTCGGCTCGCTCTCGAGCCATGTCCTCGCCGCCACGCTGGGGGCCGACATCGTCCGCGTCCACGATGTGGCGCCCCATGTCGACGCCCTTCGCGTGGTCGACGCCGTGATGCGGACAGCCTCATGACCGACCGCATCCTGGTCGAACGCATCGCCGTCTTCGCCTATCACGGCCTCCTCGAAGAGGAAGCGCGGATCGGCCAGCGCTTCTACATCTCCCTCGACTGCCGGATCGACCTGCGGCCGGCCGGTCTGTCGGACGATGTGGCAAAGACCGTGAGCTATGCCGACCTTACCGAGATCGTCGTGCGCATCGCCACCACCCGGCGCTTCGCCCTCATCGAAGCTCTGGCCGAGGCCATCGCCGCCGAGATCCTCAAGCGGTTCGAGGGCGTGGACAGCATCGTCGTGCGGGTCGACAAGCCGAGCGCGCCGGTACCGGCAGTGATCGACGGCGTCGCCATCTCGATCCTGCGCAGCCGGGCCGGACTCCCGCGATGAGTGCCGCCTATCTCGGTCTCGGCAGCAATATCGGCGACAAGGCCGCGACCATCGCCGAAGCCATCCGGCGGCTCGAAGCCAGCCCGGGCATCCATCTCACGGCACGGTCAAGCGATTACCGCACGCCCCCCTGGGGCGATACCGATCAGGACTGGTTCCTCAACGCGGCCATCGCCGTCGAGACCGACCTGACTCCCCACGACCTGCTGGAGACAGGTCTCACCATCGAGACCGCGATGGGTCGCGTGCGCGAGCGGCGCTGGGGGCCACGCGTCATCGATATCGATGTGCTCTCGTATGAGGGGGCAGCGATCTCCGACGAGCGTCTCGTCCTACCGCATCGTTTCGTGCGGGAGCGCGCCTTTGTCCTCGTTCCGCTCGCCGAGATCGCGCCGGATCTGGTCATCGGGCCGGAGACCGTGAGCCAAGCCCTGTCGAAGCTCGACACTACCGGTATCGTGCGGGACTGAGATCCGCCCACTCAGGGACGCAGTTCGACGGGCGTTCCCACATCCACCCGCGCGTAGATGGCCGCCATCTCGTCATTGGCCACGCCGACGCAGCCGCTGGTCCAGTCCTTCAGCCGATGGAGCCGGCCGAGCCAGGAGAAGCCGTTCATGATCCCGTGGATCATGATGTCGCCGCCCGGCTCGTAGCCGCCGTCATGGGCGGCCAGCGTATCGGCCTCGTTCGGATAGGACACTTTCAGGGAAAGATGGGCGACGCTGAGCGGGTTGCGGTAGGCGATGGAATACAGCCCCTCAGGCGTACGCCCGTCGCCCTCCCGCTGCTTGTGACCGATGGGAGAGAATCCGAGAGAGACGGGATAGGTCGCCAGAACGCGGCCCTCACGCAGAAGAGTCAGGCGGCGGGCCGACTTCTCGACGAGAACACGGTCGGCCCGTTCAGGCTCGGCGACGAGCTCGGGTGCGACGCGGCCGATCTGGGCGCGGTCGACCGCGACGATCCCCACAGCACCCAAGGCGAAGAGAGCTCCGACCGCAAGGCCGATCCGCCATCGTCGCATTGCCACTCTCTCCGCTCGAACCTGGGGGCTCATACCAAACCCCGCGAGTCCTGACGACCTGTCAGGGCGCGGCCGGTTCGAGCAGCTTGTTGCCTTCGTCCTCCAGCAACGGGACGTCGTAGTCGCGCAGAACCTTCTCGATATCGGCCCTGCGCTTGCGCAGGATCGTGTTGAGGCTGCGCTTCCAATCGTTCTCCTCCATCCGCACGCCCATGGCGATGCGGAAGGTGAGTGCAGGACGATCAGGCTCCTGCAGCAGCGGCACGACCTTCATGGCGACACCGCTCTGCTTGGCGAGCCAACCCGCGGCCGGCCCCCACAGGATCGCGGCGTCGATTGTCTTCTCAGCGAGATCACCGATGACCTCGGCAGAGACCGTCTGGTACTTGCGCGAAGGATCGAGCTGGTAGGGAGCGTAGGCCTTCATCGACGCGATCAAGCCGAGCTCACCCATCCGGTTCACGGGTGGCGTCCCCCCGATGACACCGATGGACTTGCCCTTGAGCTTCGGATCGTCGAGCCGGGTCACGTCGTCGAGCTCGCCGCTGCGGACCACCAGGGCATAACTGGAGCGGTAGTAGGGATTGGTGTGCTGGACCAGCTCACCGCCGGCAGCCGAGCCGATGATCAGGTCGCACAACCCGGTTCCGAGCGTATTGCGAACGAATCCGGGCCCCTGCGTCAGCCAGTAATAGCGGAGCTTGACCTTGAGCTCGTCGGCGAGGATCGCCGCGATCTTATTCTCGAATCCGTTCTCCTTGCGCTCGGAGAACGGCATGTTGCCCGGGTCGCCGCAGACGCGCAGGACATCCGTGGTGACGAGGTCGGGAAGCGACTGCGCCAACGCGGGACGCGCCCCTGCCGAGATCAGCAGGAGCGCGCAAACCGTCGTGGTAAAGGAGCCAAAGCGTGCCATTAGCCGCCCAGGCACTCCTTCTCGGCCTTCTTGGCCGCTTCCGGCTTGTCTTCCTTGTCGGTCGGACGCACGCGCGGCATGGCACCGGAGGCGCGGGCCTTCAGGTAGACGTAGAGGTCGTCGGCGTAGCACATCACGTTCTTGTTATCGCCGAAGGCGGGCATCACGTTGGTGCCGCTCGAACTGATGTCCTGCTTGCCACCGGCGATGATGCCGACGAACTCCTCATAAGACAGGCGCTTCAGCGAGTCCTTGAGGGCGGGCGCGTAGGTCGAACCCATGGCGTCGGGGCCGTGGCAGACGTGGCACTCGGCATGGTAGCGGCGGTAGCCGGAATAGGCGTACCAGTCGAACTTCTTGCCGTCGTTGGTGATGTGGTAGGTCGGGGCGCCATCCCCGTCGGAATACTTGCCGTCTTCGACCTTCACCGCCTGATACTTGTCGATCAGCTTGGCGTCCTTTTCAGGAGCATTCGGATCGAGCTGGTTCGCAACGGCAGGATCAGCGGCGGGCTTGGCATCCTGGGCCTGAACGGCGCCGGCGGAAGCGAATGCGAAAACGAGGGCGGCCACGAGCGGACGGATGGCGGCTTTGCTTTGATACTGCAACGACGTTTCTCCCAGGAGCAACCGTCGGCCCGTTCGACCGACGTTCGAAGTGTTCTTAATAACGATCTAATCATAAAGGTGCCGGCGCGGAAACCCGCGCCGGCACCCTATTGTCTCAGACTTCGTGCGACCGATTAGTTCGGCAGCGAGAAGACGGTCAGCTGACCACCGAGGTTGGTGTAGTTCGAGAGGGCA
>NZ_JADIJP010000028.1:0-63542 GCF_017355285.1 Methylobacterium sp. SD274
CCCAAAGCGCGTGAATCGAGCCAGGCAGGTAGAACAGAATGCACAGCAGGATGTTCAGGAAGAACTGCACGCCAATCCCAACCGTCAGAAGCACTGCAATCGGCGGGAGAAAAATGGCAAGGAGAATACGGATAAGGCTCGACACGGTGCTTCCCTGATCAATGGAGTGCTTTTGCACTTCGATGAACCGTAACAGCCGCGCTTAAGTTCCAGCGAGCTCCACTCCAATGGAGTGTTCTTCCGCGAACAAACTCGATCCTTGGCCCAAGATGAGGCCCCTCGTCGAGCCGTGAGGCATCCATGTTGATCGAGGCTATCCACTATCTGACGACGCCGGCATCGCGCGCGCAGCGGAGGCTCGGATATCTGAGTGAGAGCGTTCGGCTGCTGTCACGTTCGCGCCGTTGCCGTCTGGCGTGGGCGGATCACCTTGCGGCGGCCCGATCCGCTATCATGCAGTCTTGTGCGGATCTCGTCCGCCGTCGCACCGCCGTGATCTTAGGCTCGGGCCTTCTCGACGATGTACCCTTGTCGTATCTGGCCGAACGCTTCGAGCGTGTGATCCTGGTGGACATGATCCATCCCTGGCCAGCCCGAT
This sequence comes from Methylobacterium sp. SD274, assembly GCF_017355285.1. Classification (NCBI taxonomy): domain Bacteria; kingdom Pseudomonadati; phylum Pseudomonadota; class Alphaproteobacteria; order Hyphomicrobiales; family Methylobacteriaceae; genus Methylobacterium; species Methylobacterium sp. SD274. The sequence continues at coordinate 599 of NZ_JADIJP010000028.1, forward strand.
GGATGGCGCGCCGCCATGCGAATGTCAGCCTGCAGATCGTGGATCTCAGCGGATGCGCGAACTGGCTGAGAGGGGAGGGGGAGCGGCATGCCGATCCTCTTGCCGTATTCGACAGCGACGATATCGATCTCGTCGTCTCCGCCAATCTACTCTCACAACTGCCGATCCTGCCCGTGGACTGGTTCGAGTCCCGTGGCATTCCGCTTCCCCATGGGTTGGGAGCCGAGATCGTCGCCATGCATCTCCGGGGTTTGGCGGGTCTGTGGGCACATGTCTGCCTCATCACCGATACCGAGGAGCTGACAGAAGACCGCGACGGCCGCGTCATCGAGCGGTTCGATCTTCTCCACGGCGTCGCTTTACCGCCTTCCGATCATTCCTGGATTTGGGAGATAGCGCCATTCGGAGAGATTGGACGCCGCCGCAGGCAGCGCCATCACGTCCGTGCCTATTGCGATTGGCGTGGATGAAAGAGCAGCAAGACTTTTGTCTGCGGCAAGAAAAAAGCCGCCCCACATGAGAGGGCGGCTTTTGTAAAACTTCATCCGATTGTCCGCGCCTGGAATAGGCGGCGGGTCCTTCGCGAACTATTCGACGGTGGAGGGTGTATCGTCGGCGTTCGTGCTGCCGCCCTCTGAGCCTTCCGGTCCCTCGAAGCGAGGACGACGGCGACGACGCGGCTTCGGTGCTGCCGGAGCTGAATCGTCCTTCGTCACCTCTCCGGCGAGATCGCGTTTCGGCTCCGCTTCGCCAGCGGGTTCGACAAAGCGTTCTGCCACCGGTGCAGCGGCCGGACGAGGAGCTGCCGTCAGGAAAGCCGGCAAGGCACTGACATCGTCTTCAGCGCGAAGATCGGGTTCCTCGCGGCGGCGGGAACGGCGAGGAGCCGTCTCCGAACGGCGGCTGTCACTGCGCGAGGATTCCGGGCGCGGGCTCTCCTGGCGCTGGTTTTCCTGACGCGGTGAATCCTGTCTCACAGGCTCGTTTCTAAGCGCAGGCTCCTGTCGAGGATTGTCCTGGCGATAGGCCTCCTGCCGGGGAGCTTCCTGGCGAGACACGTCCTGAGACACCTGGTCCGGCTTCGGCGCGGTGTCGTTGCCCTGGAACTCGCTGCGCTGGCTTTCGTAGCGGGAGCTGTCGTTGCGGTTCTGAGCGCGGTTGAAGTCCGTGCGCGGCTGATCCTGGCGGCCGTAATCCTGCCGCGTCTGCTCGTGCCGGGGATTATCCTGCCTCGGATTATCCTGCCTGGCATTCTCGCCACGGAAGGAATCCTGCCGGTTATACTCCTGGCGGCCACCGTCGCTACGGTGGCCCTCATAGCGCGAACCGTCTTGGCGCGAACCGTCTTGTCGGTTCCCGTCCTGCCGGCCGCCTTCCTGGCGCTGACCGTCCCGATTGTTCTCGAAACGTTGGGGGCGGTCGTTACGATTCTGGAAACGGTCGCGCCGCGGGCTTCGCTGGTCGGACTGGGAATCCTGGCGGTGATCGGGGCGGGAATCTTGCCGGGAATCCTGCCGCGAGTCTTGGCGTGGCGCTTCGTAGGACTGAGGCTGCGGCTGCTGCGCCGGATCGCCGTATTCCTCGCCGTAGCTGTTGCCGTAACCGTTGGCGGCGTAGCCCTGGCTCGCGCCCTGGCCCTCGTCTTCGCCATCCTCGTCGTCATCGTAGCCGTTGCGGGCGTAACCGCCATTCTGCTGGCGGTTCTGCTCCTGGGCACCGGAGATGATGCGGAAATAATGCTCGCCGTGCTGGAAGTAATTCTCGGCCGCCACCGGATCGCCGCTCGCTTGCGCATCACGCGCCAGCTGGGCGTATTTGTCCGCGATGTGCTGAGCCGTCCCGCGGATTTTTACATCCGGCCCGTTGGACTCGTAGGAACGCGTCAGCGGATTGGGACCTTTGGGGCGGTTGCGACCGCGCATCCGTCTATTCTGGTTTGGTCTCATCGGTCTCGATTGACCCTCGTTCAAATCGGAGCGTCTGATGATGCGGCGGGGCTACGAGCGAAGGAGAATGAACCCGCTCGGGCTCTTTCCTGTCCTCGTAAGATCCGGTCGATGGTTCCGCGATCGATTGTGCCGTGCTCGCCGTATGTCCGGCCAACCGATTCCCACGCTCACATCTCGGCGTCGATCGGATGTCTGGAACTCAGTTCATCAAGCTTCCACACGGAATCTCGTGCGTATCGGCTCGATGGTGGGGAGATCGTCTAAAAACATCGCGTGCTAGACGCCGCCGACATTTCTACCTCGATCCGCCTTAACGGACCGTTCGCGACCTGACTGTGACATTAGCGGCTCCCCAAGCCCACAACAAGCTTTTTTTCCGAGCCTTCTCGCGGTTTCCGGTGGTCAAAGGCCCGATAATGTGACGACGCGGGCGTGACCGGCCAGATCGTGCCGGATCGAACCTTGCGCGAAGCCCGCCTCATGGCCGATCCGGACGACGTCCTTCGCCTGATCGTAACCGACCTCGAACACCAGGGCCCCATTCGGCGCGAGCAGGCGCCGGCCATCCGACGCCCCGCTCACCTCCGCGGTGATCCTCCTGTAGGCGGACAAGCCATCCTCCCCGCCATCGAGGGCGCCAATGGGATCATGGTAGCGAACTTCGTGGGAGAGCGTCGGAATGGTGGCGCTCGGGACGTAGGGCGGGTTCGAGAGAATGACGTCGAACGGCTTGCCGAGAGCGGAGCACCAATCGCCGGCAAGGAAAGCGGCACGCCGTCCGACACCGTTCAACCGGGCGTTGCTGCGGGCGCAACCGAGCGCTTCGTGCGAACGGTCGACGCCCACTCCGAAGGCCTGTGTCCATTCGCTCAAGAGCGCGATCAGGATGCAGCCGGATCCGGTTCCGAGATCCAGGAGGCGTAGGGGCCGGTCGCGGGTGGCATCAAGCGACAGTGCGGCATCCACCATCGTCTCGGTATCGGGCCTGGGAACCAGGGTCGCGGCGTTCAGGATGAAGGGAAGACCCCAGAACTCCCACTCGCCGAGGATGCGGGCGACGGGCTCACCCGCGAGGCGCCGTTGCATCGCCTCGCCGAGCCGCTTGGCGCCCTGCTCGCCCAGAGTCTCCGCGCCGGAAAGGACGAGCTCGGTCTGAGTGATGCCAAGGACATGGAGGAGAAGGAATCGGGCATCGCTGGCACCGCCATCGATCCCGGCCTCGCGGAAAGCCGCCGTGATCCGGCTGAGCGCCTGCGAGCGAGACAGCCATGGGTCGATGCCTGTTCCATCCGCCCCGCCGCCCGTCACGCGAGAGTCACTCAGACCATCTTCCGTCACGCCATGCCTTCGGCGGCCATGAGTTCGACCTGGTGCTCGGTGATGAGGGCATCCACGAGTTCGTCCAGCGCTTCACCCGCGAGAACCTCTTCCAGTTTGTAGAGGGTGAGGTTGATGCGATGGTCGGTGACCCGCGCCTGCGGGAAATTGTAGGTGCGGATACGCTCCGAGCGATCTCCCGAACCGACCTGCGACTTGCGGTCTGCTGCGCGAACGGCGTCTTTTGCCGTCCGTTCGGCATCGTAGAGCTTGGACCGCAGGAGCGACATGGCGCGCGCGCGGTTCTTGTGCTGCGAGCGCTCTTCCTGGACGAAGATGACGATGCCGCTCGGCATATGGGTGATGCGGATCGCCGATTCCGTCTTGTTGACGTGCTGGCCGCCGGCACCCTGGGAGCGCATCGTGTCGATCTTCAGATCGGCATCGTTGACGACGATATCGACCTCCTCGGCCTCGGGCAGGACCGCCACGGTGGCGGCGGAGGTGTGGATGCGTCCCTGGGCCTCGGTATCGGGCACACGCTGGACCCGGTGGGCTCCGCTCTCGAATTTCAGCTTGGCGAAGACGCCCTTGCCCTTCACCTCGGCGATGACTTCGCGATAGCCGCCGACCGTGCCTTCGCTCTCGGAGATGACATCGACCTTCCAGCCCTTCAGATCCGCGTATTTCGCGTACATCCGGAACAGATCGCCGGCGAAGAGCGCGGCTTCGTCGCCACCGGTCCCGGCACGGATTTCGAGAATGGCGCTCTTCTCGTCGGCGGCGTCCTTGGGCAGCAGGATGACCTGGAGCGCCTTGTGTGCCGCCTCGAGCCCGGCTTCCGCATCGGGCTTTTCGGCGGCGGCGAGCGCACGCATCTCGGCATCGCCCCCCGGCTCGTCGATGAGGGCCTCGATTTCGGCGAGGTTCGTCGCGGCTGCGCGGTAAGCATGGATGGCCGCCACCACGCCGTCGAGTTCGGCGAGTTCCCGGGACAGCTGGACGAAGCTGTCGGAATCGGCCGAACCTGCGCTGAGCGTGGCGGTGACGATGTCATGCCGCGTCAGAATGGCGTCGAGACGGTCTGAAGGAATTGGGGTCATCGCCCGGAGGATACTCTCAACTGTGGAAAGGGAATGTCGAACGGACGTGCGAGAAGCTCAGCTGCCGGCGTAAGCGCCGTCACGCTCGCTAGATAGGCACGCCGTGGGCCTTGGCGAAGGCCGTTAGGACCGGCCGCAGGGAAGCGCTGTCGCTGGAACGCTCCATCTCGGCATCGATCACCGCCGCCACGGCCGACGCGTCGATTCCAAGAACCATGGCCTTCACCGGGCCGATGGCGGCGGGCGACATCGACAGGTTGCGGAAGCCGAGGCCGATCAGGGCCATCGCCTCCAAGGGCTTGCCGCCGATCTCGCCGCAGATGGTGACGGGGCAGCCGGCGGCAGCCGCCCGCTCGGCGATGAGGCGGAACGCACGCAGGGCCGGCACGCTGAGCGTGTCGAACCGGTCGGCGACGCGGCGGTTTTCGCGGTCCACCGCGAAGAGGAACTGCATCAGGTCGTTCGAGCCCACCGACAGGAAGTCGGCGACCTTGGCGATCTCGTCGATCTGGAAGAGGAGTGAGGGCACCTCGACCATCACGCCGAGGCGGCAATCGCTCGGAAGGATATGGCCGTGACGGCGCAGATGCGCCTTCTCCCGGTCGACGATGGCCTTGGCGCGGACGAACTCGTCCACTGTCGCCACCATCGGAAACATGATCTTGAGAGGCCGGCCGGACGCCGCCCGTAGCAGCGCGCGCAACTGCACCCGCAACAGGGCGGGGCGGTCGAGGCCGATGCGGATGGCGCGCCAGCCGAGAGCCGGGTTTTCCTCCTCGAGGGCCGGCATATAGGGCAGGATCTTGTCGCCGCCGATATCCAGGGTACGGATCGTCACGGGCAGGTCGCCGGTGGCGGCGAACACCGCTTCGTAGAGCGATTGCTGCTCGGCGGCCGAGGGCATCCGCTGCGCCACCATGAACTGCAATTCCGTGCGGAACAGGCCGATGCCCTCCGCGCCGGTCTCATGGAGATGGGTGAGGTCGACCAGCAGTCCGGCATTCAGCTGCAGGCCGATGGCGACCCCGTCCCTGGTGACGGCGGGGAGGTCGCGGAGCGCCCGGTACTGTTCCTGACGGCGCGCGCGCAGGCGGACCTGCTCGGCATAAGCCGCCTCGATCTCAGGCCCGGGACGGACCTGGATCTCGCCGGTGACACCATCGACGATGATGGCGTCGCCCGCATCGCAGAGGGCCGTGGCATTGGCGATCTCGCCCACCGCCGGGATGCCGAGCGCCCGTGCGACGATGGCGATGTGGCTCGTCGGGCCACCTTCCTCCAGCACCACGCCGCGCAGGGAGGCGCGGTCATAGTCGAGGAGGGCGGCCGGCCCCATGGAGCGGGCGACGAGAATCGCGTTTTCGGGAAGCTCGCGATGCGTGCCGTTGCTCTCCGTTCCGATCAGCGTGCGCAGAAGACGGTTGGCGAGATCGTCGAGGTCGTGCAGGCGGTCGCGCAGATACGGATCGCTCTGACGCATCATCCGGGCGCGGTTGTCCGACTGGACGCGCTCTACGGCGGCTTCCGCGGTCAGGCCGGAATGGACCGCCTCGCGCATCCGGCGCAGCCAGCCCTTGTCGTGCGCGAACATCCGCACCGTCTCCAGCACCTCACGCGATTCGCCGGTGCCGATGCTGTCGCCGCGTTCCACGAGGTCGTCGATGGCCGAGCGGACCTCGCCGATGGCCTCCTCCAGGCGCTCGACCTCGCGCTCCAGGTTTTCGGCGATGAGCTGTTTCACGATGATGCGCGGCTCATGCAGCACCACGTGGCCGAGGCCGATGCCATCGGCGAGCGCGACGCCGCGCTGGCTCACGGCGCGGCGCGCGGCCGAGCCCGCACCTGGGGCCAGGGATTGCAATTCACCCGAAGCGATCATCTCGGACAGCACCATCGCCGTCGTCTGGAGCGCCTCGATCTCTTCCTCCGAATAGACCCGGTAAGTGAGGTTCTGCACCACGAGGACGCCGAGCGTGTTCCCGGCCCGCAGCAGCGGCACGCCGAGGAAGGCGTGATAGGCCTCTTCCCCGGTCTCTGGGCGATACGAGAAGGCGGGGTGGGACTGGGCGTCCGAGAGCGAGAGCGGCTCGGCGGTCTTGGCGATGAGGCCGACAAGGCCTTCATCGGCCCGCATCCGGGTCAGGTGGACGGCCGAACGGTTCAGTCCCTCGGTGGCAAACAGTTCGAGGGTGTTGTCATCGCTCAGGACATAGACCGAGCAGACCTCGGCGATGACGTTCGCCGCGATGAGGGTGACGATGCGGTCGAGGCGAGCTTGTGGACTGACCGGCTCCGCCATCGCTTCGCGGAGGCGGCGCAGCAGCAGGCGCGGTCCTCCGGGCGCAGCAGGCATGGTCTCCTCGATCCGAATTCAGTCCCCGGCTCCGCACGCGCAAGTTTCATGCGCGGCGGAGAGGGCAGGCGCTCAAGCCTGATCGAGGCCGTATAGCGAGTGGAGCGTACGCACGGCAAGCTCCGTATAGGCCGCGTCGATCAGGACCGAGAACTTGATCTCCGATGTGGTGATCGCGCGGATGTTGATTCCCTTCTGCGCCAGGGCCCTGAATGCCTTGGCGGCGACACCCGCATGGCTGCGCATGCCAACGCCGATGGCCGAAACCTTGACGACATCGGTGGCGCCCTCGATCTGGGCGAACTCGATGATACCGCTCTGGGCATCGAGAATCGTGCGGGCGCGATCGTAATCGGCCGAGGGCACCGTGAAGGTCATGTCGGTGGTCGACTGGTCGCCGGACACGGTCTGGATGATCATGTCGACGTTGATGTTGGCATCCGCCAGCGGTCCGAAGATCGCGGCCGCGATCCCGGGGCTGTCCTTGACCCGGCGAAGGGTGATCTGCGCCTCGTCCTTCGAGAAGGCGATCCCGGTGATGATCTGCTGTTCCACGATGTCGTCCTCGTCGCAGATGAGGGTGCCTGTGCGGGCGTTGTCGGGTGGGTCGAAGCTGGAGCGCACCGTGGTCGGCACGCGATGGACCATGGCGAGTTCGACGGAGCGGACCTGGAGCACCTTGGCCCCGAGAGAGGCCATCTCCAGCATCTCTTCGAAGGTCACGCGTTCCATGCGCTTGGCCTTCTGCACCACGCGCGGGTCGGTGGTGTAGACGCCGTCGACGTCGGTATAGATGTCGCAACGCTCCGCGCCGATGGCGGCGGCGATGGCGACCGCGCTGGTATCCGAGCCGCCCCGGCCGAGCGTCGTCACGCGGCCGGTCTCGGTATGGATGCCCTGGAAGCCGGCGATCACGGCGACTTCGCCGCGTTGGAAGCCGGCCTCGAGATTCTTGGGGTCGATGGCGGTGATACGGGCCGAGCCGTGGGCGTCCGAGGTCTCGATCGGGATCTGCCAGCCCTGCCAGGACCGGGCCTTGATCCCGTTCTTCTGAAGCGCCGCGGCGAGGAGACCAGCGGTGACGAGCTCCCCCGAAGCGACGATGGCGTCGTATTCCGCCTCGTCGTAGAGCGGGTTGGCGTCCTTGACCCAGGCCACGAGTTCGTTGGTCTTGCCGGACATGGCCGAGACCACGACGGCGACGTCGTAGCCGGCCTCGATCTCGCGCGCCACGTGGAGCGCCACGTTGCGGATACGGTCCACGGTCGCCACCGATGTGCCGCCGAACTTCATCACCAAACGGGGCATGTCGGGTCCGCGTCGATCCATTCCAGGCTGGCCGCCCGCTGCGGGCACGACGCCGGCGGCAATCGCCGCAGTCGTGTCCCGCCGCTATACCGGCCGGTGCCTGGGCGGGTACAAGGGCCCTTCGGACGTGTCAACAATCGGGCATGCGGGCGGGATGGCCCGCATCCGAGTCGGAAGGTCAGGCGAATGAATCCAGCGGCACCCTCTTCCATCGACGCCGAGGAAGTCGCGCGCTTCGAAGGGATCGCCGCGACCTGGTGGGCCGAGGACGGGCCGATGAAGGTGCTTCACCGCTTCAACCCCGTGCGCCTCGCCTATATCCGCGACGCGATCTGCAGAACCTTCGGCCGAGACCCGCGCGCGCCCTATCCGCTGAAGGGGCTGACCATCGTCGATGTCGGCTGCGGCGGCGGCGTCCTGTCCGAGCCCCTGGCGCGGCTCGGCGCCAGCGTCACCGGGCTCGATCCGGCCCCCACCAACATCGCCGTGGCGCGATCCCATGCGGAGGCCGAGGGCGTGGCGGTGGATTACCGCTCACAGACCATCGAGGAGGTGGTGGCGGCGGGCGAGCGGTTCGATGTCGTCCTGATCATGGAGGTGGTGGAGCACGTGGTCGACATGCCGGCCTTCGTCGCCAGTGCCTGCCATGCCGTGAAGCCGGGCGGTCTCCTGTTCGCCGCCACCCTCAACCGCACGATGCGCTCCTTCGCGCTGGCCATCGTCGGAGCGGAATACGTCCTCGGCTGGCTGCCGCGGGGAACCCATGACTGGAACAAGTTCGTGAAGCCGGAGGAATTGTCCCGCGCCATCGCGCGCGGCGGCCTCGCCGTCACCGATACGACCGGTGTCGTGTTCAATCCCCTCGACGGGAGTTGGCGACCGGCCCGCGACACGGCAGTGAACTACATGGTCGCGGCCGCCCGTCCGGCCTGAACCGGGTGCGCCCCTCCTCGTTGACGACGCGAATCGACGAGGAGACATTATGCTGGAAAAGCTTCCGCACGCGGTCGGCGCGGCCCTGTCGGGCTTGAAGGCCGGCCTCGGCAAGACTGCCTATCATCAGGATTTCGGGCCCTTGCCCGAGACGAGCTCGCTGACGAGTCCCGCCTTCGGCGATGGGGAAAGCCTGCCGGCGCGCTTCACCGCCGATGGGCCGGGTGTTTCGCCGCCGCTGTCATGGAGCGGCCTGCCGGCCGGTACGAGCCGTGTGGTGCTTCTGGTCGAGGATGCCGGCAGCCCGACTCCGAAACCCCTCGTCCATCTCATCGCCTGGAATCTCGCCCTGAGCGAAAGCCTTCCCGAAGGCGCTCTCGCCAGTGCCGCCGGCGAGGGGGCGCAGCATGACCTTGGGCAGAACAGCTTCTTCAAGGATCAATGGCTTCCGCCGGACCCGCCCACCGGACACGGCCCGCATGCCTACCTGTTCCAGATCTACGCCCTGAAGGCTCCGCTCGACCTGCCTGCGAGTCCGGGACGCGCCGCGCTCATTGGGGCCATGGCGGGTCGGGTTTTGGCCAAGGGCTGCCTGACCGGGCTCTACGAGCGCCGCTGACGGCGAACGCTTGCGCTGCTGCTGCCAATCGGTGCAAGCGCGCTCAAGCAAAAGGCGCTGCGGCTCAAGGGAGGATCGGCATGAAGGCTTTGCTCTGCACCAGGCTCGGCGGCCCCGAGGATCTCGCGGTCGGCGAGGTGGCCGATCCGGTCGCCGGTCCCGGCGAGGCCGTGGTGCGGGTGACGCTGGCGGCGCTCAATTTCTTCGATACGCTGATCATTGCCGGGCGCTACCAGGTGAAGCCCGATCTTCCGTTCTCGCCCGGCGGCGAAGCGGTCGGCATCATCGAGGCCCTCGGGGAGGGCGTCGAGGGTTTCAGGATCGGCGACCGCGTCATCGTCCACCGCACCTACGGCACCTGCGCCGAGCGCATCGCGGTGGGCACCCGGCATCTCACCGCCGTCCCCGATGCGGTGAGCGACGAGCAGGCCGCCGGCCTCACCATCACCTACGGCACCTCGCTCCACGCCCTGCGGGATCGCGCGCGGCTCCAGCCCGGCGAGACCTTGGCGGTCCTCGGTGCCTCGGGCGGCGTCGGTCTCGCCGCGGTGGAGCTCGGCGTGATCATGGGGGCCAAGGTGATCGCCTGCGCCTCCTCGCCTGAGAAACTCGCGGTGGCGCAGGCGCACGGCGCCGAGATGAGCCTCGATTACAGCGCGGACAATCTGCGCGAGGGGTTGAAGAAGCTCACCGAGGGACGGGGCGTCGATGTGATCTACGATCCGATCGGTGGCGAATACGCCGAGCCTGCGCTACGCTCGCTCGGCTGGAAGGGACGCTACCTCGTCGTCGGATTCGCGGCCGGCGACATCCCACGCATCCCCCTCAACCTCGCCCTCCTGAAGGGCATCGATATCCAGGGCGTGCATTGGGGCGTGTTCGTGGAGCGCGAGCCCGAGGCTCACCGGGCGAACCAGGAACAGCTCCTCGCCTGGGTGGCGGAGGGGCGCCTAAAGGCCAAGATCCACGGCACCTATCCGATGAGCGAGTACGAGAACGCGCTCGGCATCCTCAAGCGCCGCGAGGCCGTGGGCAAGATCCTGCTGCGGCCCTGAGGGGGCAAGCCCTCCTCCCCAGCGGATCTCGTGCCTGCTCAAGATCCGTCGAGCTTGTGGGGAGGAGTTGGAGGTGGGGGTGGTGGGGTGACCCTCAGCTTGCGGAGGCTGGCGGAGCCACCCCCACTCCTGACCTCTCCCCACAAGGAGGAGAGGGACGCGCTCTGCCTGCAAAAGCAGATGGGTGAATCCGGTAGCCGCCAGCGGGGAGAGGGGATGCGCACCGCCCCTCAATGGAAATCCCGACTGCGGTAGACGCGCCGGTCGGGCGGGGCCCCGAAATCCGTGGTTTCCGGCGGGAGGGTGAGGCCGCCCTCCCGTAGGGTCCGCAATTCCTCCGTCAGGTCGCGAAACTGCTCGGCCAGGAGATGGACCACCAGCCCTGAGCGCTGGATGCGGCCGCGCACGGCAAGGAAGCGCGCGCTCATGGCGATGCGCCGGTTGGCGTCGAACACCTTCTTCCAGACGATGACGTTGCAGATGCCGGTCTCGTCCTCCAGCGTCAGGAACACCACGCCCTTGGCGGTGCCGGGGCGCTGCCGGGTGAGGACGAGGCCCGCCACCGTGACGCGGGCATTCTGCGCCCATGAAGGGTCGTGGTGGGCCGCCGCCGGGATCGCGCCGATGCGGGCGAGGCGCGCACGGAAGAACGCCACCGGATGGCCTTTGAGCGAGAGGCCGGTGGAGACGTAATCCTCCGCCACATGCTCGGAGAGTGCCATGGCGGGCAGCTCCACCGCGGGCTCGGCCCGGAACAGCCCATCGTCGGCATGGAAGGCGAAGAGCGGCATCGGTGCATCGAGGAGATGGGTGCGCCGGTCGGTGGGGACGCCCCGCCCGGCGCTGGCCCGCATCGACGTTCCTTCCAGCGCTCGCACCGCCCAGAGCGCGGCGCGGCGGTCGAGGTCGAGGGAGCGGAAGGCATCCGCTTCCGCCAGGCGCTCGAGGGCGTTGCGGGGCAGCGTCAGGGCGGCCTGGAGGCCCTCGACGCTGGCATAGCCGTTGCCGCGCAGGGCCACGAGCCGGGCCATGGCGGCTTTCGGCAGGCCGCTCACCTGCCGCAGGCCGATGCGGACGGCGAAGCGGCGCTCCGGCCCACGCTGCTCCGAGGCCGGTTCCAGGGTGCAGTCCCATTCGCTGGCATTGACGTCGGGCCCGCGTACCTCGACCCCATGGGCGCGGGCATCCCGCACCAGCTGGGCCGGCTGGTAGAATCCCATGGGCTGCGAGTTCAGGATCGCGGCCAGGAAAACGTCCGGGTGCCGGCATTTCATCCAGGCCGAGGCGTAGACCAGCAGGGCGAAGCTCGCCGCGTGGCTCTCGGGAAAGCCGTAGGTTGAGAATCCCTCGATTTGCTTGAAGCAGCGCTCGGCGAAATCGCGTGGATAGCCGCGCCCGACCATGCCCTCGATGAACTTGGTCCTGAAATTCACGATCAGCCCGTTGTGCCGGAAGGTCGCCATGGCCCGGCGCAAGCCGTCGGCTTCAGACGGCGTGAATCCGGCCGCCGTGATCGCGATCTGCATGGCGTGTTCCTGGAACAGCGGCACGCCGAAGGTCCGCTTCAACACCTCCTCGAGTTCGTCCTTCCGTCCATGCTCGGGAGAGGGGGATGGGAAGACCACTTCCTCCTCCCCAGAGCGGCGCCGCAGGTAGGGATGGACCATGTCGCCCTGGATCGGGCCGGGGCGCACGATGGCGACCTGCACCACGAGATCGTAGAATTCCTTCGGCTTCAGGCGCGGCAGCATCGACATCTGCGCCCGGCTCTCGACCTGGAACACGCCGACGGAATCGGCCTTCGAGAGCATCGCGTAGACGTCCGGCTGCTCCGGCGGGATGTCGGCCAGGGTCTCGTAGGCAATGCCGAAATCCTCGCGCAGGAAGTCGAGGCCGCGTTTGAGACAGGTCAGCATGCCGAGCGCCAACACGTCGACCTTGAGAAGGCCGATCGTGTCGATGTCGTCCTTGTCCCATTCGATGAAGGTGCGGTCCGGCATCGCCGCATTGCCGATCGGCACGGTCTCGTCGAGACGCCCCCGCGTCAGCACGAAGCCGCCCACATGCTGGGACAGGTGGCGCGGGAAGCCGATGAGCTGGATCGCGAGGTCCACCGCCTGCCGGATCGCCGGGTTGGCGGGGTCGAGCCCGGCTTGCGCGATATGCTGGTCGGGCAGGCCGTCTCCCCATGAGCCCCACACCGTATCGGCCATCATGCCGGTGATGTCGGGGGTGAGGCCCAGCACCTTGCCGACCTCGCGGATCGCGCTGCGGGGCCGGTAATGGATCACCGTCGCGCAGATGGCCGCGCGCTCCCGCCCGTAGCGATCGTAGAGGTGCTGGATCACCTCCTCACGGCGCTCGTGCTCGAAATCGACGTCGATATCGGGCGGTTCGTCGCGGCTTTCGGAAATGAAGCGGGCGAAGAGCAGCCGGATCTTGGTCGGGTCCACCGAGGTGATGCCGAGGCAGTAGCAGACCACGGAATTGGCCGCCGAGCCGCGGCCCTGGCACAGGATTCCCCGGTTCCGGGCAAATTCGACGATGTCGTGGATGGTGAGGAAGTAACGGGCGTAATCGAGCTGGCGGATCAGGTCGAATTCGTGGGCGAGGGCCGTCTCGACCATCTTGGGAATGCCATCCGGATAGCGCAGCCGGGCCCGTTGCCGGGTCATGTATTCGAGATGCCCCTGGGCCGTCCTGCCGGGGGGGACGGTCTCGTCGGGATACTCGTATTTCAGCTCCTCCAGCGAGAACTCGCAGGCTTGCGCGATCTCGACACTGCGCGCGATCGCCTCCGGGTGGTCCGCGAAGAGCCGGGCCATCTCCTCCGGTGGCTTCAGATGGCGCTCGGCATTGGCTTCCAGGCGGTAGCCGGCCTCGACCAGGGTGCAGCCCTCGCGGATGCAGGTGGCGACATCCTGCAGGGGGCGCCGGTCGGGATGGTGGTAGAGCGCATCCGACACCGCCACCATCGGCGCGCCGAGGCGTTTCCCGAACCCGGCCAGCCGGCCGAGGCGGCGGCGCTCGTCGCCACGGTAGCGGTGGCTGACGCCGAGGAAGACGCGGCCCGGCGCCGCCTCCGCCAGATCGGCGAGGTGACGGGCGAAGGCCTCGTCCGCCATGTCCGGCGGCGAGCCGTCTTCCGAAGGCAGAAAATCCTCGGGAGGCAGAAAATCCTCCGGAGAAATGGCGATGAAGATCTGGCCCCTTGCCGCCGTGAGTACCTCCGCGATGCCGAAGCGGCATTCGCCCTTCTCCGAACGGCGGTTGCCATCCGTGAGCAACCGGCAGAGCCGGCCATAGGCATCCCGGTCCATGGGGTAGGCGACCGCCTCAAAACCTTCCTCGGTGACGAGACGGACGCCCGGCAGATACCGGACCGTCGCTTCGCCCGCCTTCTTCCGGCGCTTGGCCTCGGCATGGCCGCGCACCACGCCCGACAGCGTGTTGCGGTCGGCGATGCCGATGGCGTGGAACCCGAATTCGGCACCCTGCGCCACCATTTCCTGCGGATGCGAGGCTCCGCGCAGGAACGAGAAATTCGTGGTCACCGCCAATTCGGCATAGGGCGGGGTCATGCGCAGAAAGATGGGCCGTTCGCGCAATCCCCTCTCCCCGCGAGCGGGGAGAGGGCCGCGACGACCCCGTTGTCGGCGCGGCGAGGCGGCAGCCGAGGGTGAGGGGGCGCGTCCGAAGGAGCCTCATCCGAAGAGACCCCCTCACCCTCGCTCCGGCTTCGCCTCCGCTCATCGCAGTCACGGCAAGGTGCCTGCGATCCTCTCCCCGCCCGGCGGGGAGAGGGGAGGGCGCTCATCTCGGCACTCACGCGAACAATCCCTGCACGAACCAGCGTGCGGCCTGCTGCACCGTGTGGAAGCCTTCCCGGTAGACCCAGAGCCTCCGGCCGGATTCGTCCTCGACCACGTAATAGTCCCGGGCCGGTGCGGGGGCGTGCCACCAGGCGTCGGCGATGCGCTCCGGTCCTTCGGCATGGGCGATTCGGTGCAGACGTCGGCGCCAGCGGAAACGCTGGGGCGGCCCGTCGGGAGCCAGCGAGAACACCTCGTCGGCCATTTCGCTGCGAGGGAAGAGGACGAGGGGGCGGGACGGCACGGGGCCGCCCGGGCGCGCATTCCCCCGCCCGGCCCAGTCGAGGGCCACATGGTTCACCCGCCACGGTTCCAGAGCGTCGGCGCGTTCGGGGATATGGCTCGCTCGCGGGCTCACCCGGATCACCCTGGCCCTGATGCGCTGGCGCAGGGCATCGGCAAGGCGGGCGGTTCCGTTGCCTTCCGCGCGTCGATCGAGGCCCGTATCCGCGAGGGAGTCCTGGCGCGCTTCCAGCCGGCCGATGCCGGTCACGTCGAGCCGCACGGTCTCGAAGCCGAAGCCGGCATCGAGGGCCGGGCCGAGCCGGTCGAGGCGCAGGTCCAGCAGCCGACCGATCTGGATGGGGCACAGGGTCGGTTCCGACAGGCCGAGATCGAGGGTCTTCTCGATGCCGTCGACCCGATGCAGGCTCAAGCGCAGGGATTGCGCGCCCATGCCCGATGCGGCGAGACGGGGAGCGATCTCCCGCATCAGCCGGATGGCGGTGGCGACGATGCCGGTCTGATGTCCGATCGGGTCGAGGAAGCCCTGGCTCGCGCCGAAGGCGGCAGGCTCGGCCAGGGAGACCAGCGGTTCGGGCCTCCTCCCCAATGCCTGATCGAGGCGCAGGAGCAGGGTCTCGCCGAAGCGTCGGGCGAGGGGAGGGCGGGGCGCGTCGGCCAACGCTCCGATCCGGCGCAGGCCGAGGCGACGCAGCGAGTCCGAGATGGACGACTCGATCCGCAATGCGGCGACGGAAAGCTCGCGCAGGGACGGTGCATTGTCTCCGGGCGGCACGATGACGGGCCTCGCCGAACCGCCGTGGCGGGCATGGGCGAAAGCGCAGGCGGGCGTGTCGGCCAGGGCCAGCCGGGCGGGAATCGCATTGGCCGACAGGCGACCGGAAAGGTCGGCCATCAGGCCTTCCTCTCCGCCGAACAGATGGCTCGCCCCCTCCACGTCGAGGAAGAAGCCGGCAGCACCCTCTGCCGGTCCGAACGGCGCGACCACGGGCGTGTAGCGACGGGCCCAGAGGCAGAGCCGTGCGAGGGCGGCGGCATCGGCCTCCGGGTCGGCGGGGTGGACGGCGATGCCGGGGCCGATCCTCGCTCGGGCTCGCGCCAGGGGCTCTCCCGGGCGCAGGCCCAGGGCCCAGGCGGCGGCATCCACCGCCGTGATGCGCAGGCCTCCCGGGCCGATGGCGGCCACGACGGAGGGCGCGACCGCTTTTGGCGCCGCGTGTTCAAGCCGTGTTCGAGCGCGCCTGAGGCGCGTCAGCGGCCACTGCTCCAGCCAGACCGAAACGATGCGCGGCATGATCCCACTCCAGAAGCCAATCCCCGGTCCGTCCGTTGCGGCAGCGGTCGAGCCGTGCCCGCCAGCAGGGCCGCTCGATGCAGCCGAAGCGGTCCCGCAGGGCCGCCCCCGACCCGATCCGCCAGCGGGTCGCGGCCATGTTCGGGTTTTCCGCCTGCGGCGGCCGCAGGACGAGGAGGAGGCGGGAGGCCGCCTCGCCCGCCAGATGCAGCCGCCGGCTCTGTTTCAGCGGCAGGCCGGCATCCACCAGCCCTGCCACTGCCCTCAGGCCCTGAGACCGCAGGGCTTCCTCCACGGCGCGGTAGGCATCCGCGTCGTTCTCCACCTCCAGGATCAGCAGGCGGCCCGGATCGAGGCCGAGCCCGGCGAGGCCATGGCCGTAGGGCGTCGGATGGCCCTTGCCGATGACGAGGAGCGCCTCTCCCTCCACCCGCGCCAGGTGACGCGCCACGAGGGCGAGGGTGAAGCCCAGGGCCGCCGCCTCGTCGCCCTCGGCTTCCGGCGCGATCTCGTGCGGTCGCCCGAGAGTGAGGCCGTTGCCGGGAAGCCCCGAATCGATATGCGCGATTCCCAGGGGCAACGACTCGACGCGGAGGGCGTCGGAATGTCCTCCCCCGTGATCGCGCAGGGCGGCCATCGCAACCCTCCGGCGCCGCGCGAACTCGTCCGTGTTCGTCTCGCCCTCATCGCGCATTGTCCGTTGAGCCAAAGCCATCCTGTCCGCACCGTCGCCGGACGATAAGAACAAAACAAGAACACACTCAACAGGTTTCAGGGGTCTGAAAAATTTCCCAACGCAAACAGTCGTTTCCCCTGTGGACGGCTGTGGATGAGTGTGGACGGCCGAGAATCGGCAAGGCGTTCGAGCCCCTCGTTGTGGACTTGACCCCATGGCCGGACCCGGCATTGTCCCTCCGCCGTGCCGGACCCCCGGCGCATCAGCCGGGAGAGAATGCCCATGCGCCTCGACCAAGCCGCCCAGTGCCAGGCCCTTCATCGCCCGACCGGAAACAGCCAGAAGGCCGGTTCCCTGTTCGGTAAATCGCTGATCGGCCTGATGTTGCTCGTGGGCTCCTTCTCCGGGGCCGCCTTCGCGCAGGCGCCAGGCCAGGTCAGCCCCGGCCAGCCGGGCCGTGGGATGAGCGCCGCCCCGGCGACCGATGCCGCAGCGGCTCCGGGGCCCAGGGCCAGGACCAGGCGGGTCGTGACGCCGTCGCAGCCGATCCAGGTTTACGATGCGCGGATCGAGGGGGGAGACCTGCGGATCTCAGGCAGCGTGCGCAAGGCCGGCACCGTCGTCATTCTCGACGAAGACATCTCGGTGATGGCCGATTCGCGCGGGCGTTTCCTGTTCCGCCTTCCCTACCGGCCGCCTACCTGCGTCGCGGCGCTGAAGGCCGGTGAGGACGAGAGGGAGGCGGTGGTGGCCAATTGCGCGCCCACGGGCGAGCCCGGCCCCAAGGGCGATGCGGGCCCCGCAGGTGAAACCGGGCCGCAGGGCATGGCAGGGCTTGTCGGACCGCAGGGGATTGCGGGCCCCGCGGGCGAGGCTGGGCCGAAAGGGGAGACGGGACCGAAGGGCGAGGCCGGGCTCAAGGGGGAGACTGGCCCCCAGGGACCGATCGGTCCCAAGGGCGATATGGGTCCCAAGGGCGATGTCGGTCCCAAGGGTGAGGTTGGGCCAAAAGGCGATGTCGGCCCCAAGGGGGAAACGGGTCCCAGGGGGCCTGCCGGTCCTCAGGGCGAGCCGGGAGCGGCCGGCATCACGGCCAGCGCCGCCAACTCTAGCTTGCGTCCCGTCCGCAACGAGACGTGCTCGACAAGCGGCTGCGAGTTGAGCTGTGCCAGTGGCGAGGCCTTCGTCTCGGCCTATTGCCTGTCCTCGGGTAGCCCGTCCTTCGCCAATGGCGGCGCCAGCGCGTCCTGCCCGTCCGATGCCAAGGGCATGGTCGGGTTCTGCACGCGTCTATAGTTCCGGATCGGCCTCATCGAGCCAGTCCATCATTCCGGCGGCCGCCGCACGGCCGCTGGAAAAGGCTCCCTGCAGCAGGTAGCCGCCGGTGGGGGCTTCCCAATCCAGCATCTCGCCGGCGACGAAGACCCCCGGCCGCGCTTTCAGCATGAAGCGGTGATCGACGGCCTCGAAGGCGACGCCCCCCGCCGTGGAGATCGCCCGGTCGATCGGACGGGGAGCGAGCAGGCGCAAGGGAGCCGCCTTGATCAAGGCCGTGAGATCGCCCGCCGCAGACGGAAGCGCGCGGCCGGCCGCCTCGCGCAGCATTCCCGCCGCCACGGGGTCGAGCCCCGCATCCTTGCGCAGACGCGTGGCGAGGGACGCCCCCGGCTTGTACGTCGCGAGGCGTCGCATCAGCGCATCTTCGCTGAGGTCCGGCCGCAGATCGAGCACGAGACGAGCTTCGCCGCGTTCCTCGATCGCGTCGCGGATGAGGCGTGAGAGGGCATAGACCGCCCCGCCCTCGATCCCGTCCGCAGTGATCATGGCCTCGCCGCGCACGGTCTCGCCGCCGAGCCTGAGCACGACGCGCTTCAGAGGGGTCCCGGCGAAGCGTTCGCGGAACACGTCCGACCACGGCACGCCGAAGCCGACATTGGCGGGTTTGAGCGGCGAGACGGCGATGCCTGCCCCGGTGAGAAGCGGGACCCAGGTCCCATCCGAGCCGAGCCGTGGCCAGCTCGCTCCGCCAAGCGCCATCAGGGTCGCCTGGGGGGCCACCGTGACGCGTCCGTCCGGGGTCTCGAAAGCCAGGCTTCCATCCGCCTCCCAACCCAGGAAGAAATGCCGTGTGAGGATGCGGACGCGGGACGCATCGAGCCGCCCCAGCCATGCCCGCAGGAGCGGGGAGGCCTTGAAGCTTTTCGGGAATACACGGCCGCTCGACCCGACGAAGGTCGGCTGGCCGAGCCCCTCGCACCAGTCCCGCAAGGCTTGCGGAGGAAACGCGTCGACCGCCTTCGCGAAAGACGGATTCGCTGGGTGGTAGCGGCGGTGGAACGCCTCCAGCGGCTCGCTATGCGTGAGGTTGAGGCCGCCCCGCCCGGCGATGAGGAACTTGCGCCCCACCGAGGGCATCCGCTCGTAGATCGTGACGCGGTGACCGGCCTCGGCCAGAATCTCGGCGGCAGCGAGCCCGGCCGGGCCTCCGCCGATCACCGCGATGTCTCGTGACGTCAATCCTGTCATGGACGTTGGGAGGCCGTGGCGGAGCCCGACTGTCAAGGGCGGAGGTCGGTTTGTTGGCTCAGCCTGCCTCGGCTGCGACCAGGGCGAAGGTGAGGACATCCACTGAAGCCGCTCCTCCCCGCAAGAGCACCCGCGATGCGGCATTGGCGGTGGAGCCGGTGGTCGTGACATCGTCGATGAGTAGGATTCTTCGCCCCTGGAGCCTGGGCTTCGCCGATGCGGGGACCCGGAACGCGCCCTGGAGATTCGTCGCCCGCGCCGCGCGGCTGAGCCCGACCTGCGAGCGCGTCGCCTTCACCCGGGCGAGAAGCGAGGTCTCGCAGGGCAGGGACGCAATGCGGCCGATACCGCGGCCGAGGAGGGCGGCCTGGTTGAAACGACGGCGCCACAGCCGGGTCCAGTGCAGCGGCACGGGAATGAGGCAATCGGCCTCCCGCAGCAATTCGGCGCCCGCCGATGCCATCATCCGCGCCATGGGGGCGGCGAGATCGAGCCGGTCCTCGTATTTCAGGCGGTGGACGAGATCGCGCGCCACATCGTCGTAAAGCGCGACGGCCCTGGCCCGCCCGAAGACGGGGGGATCGGCGATGGCGCGCGGGGACAAGAGAGGGCCGAGCCCCAGATCGACGGGAAACGGCGTGCCCAGGCGCGGGCAATAGGGCTGTTCGATGAGGCGCAGGCTCGACCAGCAGCGGGGGCACAAAGCATGCGGGTCGGCGGTGGCGGCGCCGCAGCCGGCGCAGGTCGGCGGGTAGATCAGGCCGAGGGCGCCCGCCGAGATCGAACGGACACCCCGCCTGAGAAGCTGAGCGGCGGACACCATACTGCGTGCTTAGGTCCAGTTCGTCGCTTCGCGAAGACCTTACGCAACATTGTCCCGGCGAAGCGACGTCCGGAAAGCGGCGCCCTACTGTGCCGCGGGCTGCTGGCCCTGATTCTGCTGCTTGTCCTTCTTGTTGGCCCTGTGGTGTCCGATGGCGCAGCCGGCTGCCGCCCCCATCTTGCCGTGTCCGGCCATATGGCCGGCGACGCCGCCCACGAGCGCGCCCTTGATGCAGCCCTTGGCTTCGGCGGCCCCACTCAGCGAGAGTGTCGCGAGGGTGGACAAGGCGATTCCCGTCAGAAGTCGAATCATGAATCCGGTCTCCGGTTTCCGTTATGATGCGCCAACCTCCCGCCGCTCTGCCCCGTTCCGGCTGGCAGGATCACGTTTTCGCGCCAGCTATAGGAGCGAGATGACCAGCCCACCGCCACTCTTCGATACGGCCCTTGCCCGTCTCCGCCTCTCGCGCGCCATCCGTGCGGGCTATGCCGATTTCCTGTTGGCGCGACTCGCCGAGGATCTCGACGATCGTCTCGCTGCGGTGCTGCGCCTCTTTCCCGAGGCGCTCGACCTCGGGACGCCGAGTTCCGCCCCCGCCCGCCATCTTTTGCGGTCCGGCCGCGTCGGCGCCGTCACCCGTGTGGCGCCACTGGCAGAGGCCGCCGATGGTCTCGCCCTCGCCATCGGCGATCCGGAAGCGCTGCCGCTGGCGGCTTCCCGTTTCGATCTCGCCCTGTCGCTGCTGGCCCTGCAGCACGTCAACGATCTGCCGGGTGCGCTGGCCCAGCTGCGGCGGGTGCTGAAGCCCGACGGGCTGTTCGTCGGCTGTCTTCTCGGCGGCCGCACCCTCACCGAACTGCGCCAGTCCTTCGGACAGGCCGAGGTCGAGATCGAAGGCGGAATCAGCCCGCGCGTGGCGCCCTTCGCCGAGGTGCGCGAGATGGGCAGCCTGCTCCAGCGCGCCGGCTTCGCCTTGCCGGTGACGGATGTCGACACGATCACCGTGCGCTACGCCGATCCCTTCGCCCTGATGCGTGACCTGCGCGCCATGGGCCTCACCAACGTGCTCATCGACCGCCGCCGCACGCCCCTGCGCCGCGACACCCTCATGCGGATGGCCGCGATCTATGCAGAGCGGTTCGCCGATCCCGACGGGCGTCTGAGGGCGACGTTCGAAATCCTGTGGCTTTCCGGCTGGGCGCCGCATGAGAGCCAGCAGAAGCCGCTGAAGCCCGGCAGCGCCAAGTCCCGTCTCGCCGACGCCCTGGGCGTTCCCGAGATCACGCCCGGCACAACCAGCGATCCTTGAGGAGACGATGATGAAACAGCCCGGCCCGGACCATCCCATCACCATCGAGACGAGCCCTCTGCGCGTCCGCGTCATCCTAGACGGAACCGTGATCGCGGAATCGGGAGCTGCCCTCGTCCTCCACGAGGCGAGCTACGGGCCGGTCTATTACCTGCCCCGCGCCGATGCGCGCCGGGAGCATTTCACCCGCTCGGCGCGCAGGAGCCACTGCCCCTACAAGGGCGAGGCCAGCTACTACACGCTGACGGTCGGCGACACGGTTCGGGCCGACGCGGTCTGGAGCTACGAGACTCCGTTTCCCGCCGTTGCCGAAATCAAGGATCATCTCGCCTTCTATCCGGACAGGGTCGACGCCATCGAGGTGGGCTGAGTTCCGTCATACGCGGGATTGTCCGGCCTTCTCCCAGAAGGCCGATTTCCGCCCGTGTGCCTTGCGCAGGGCATCCCGATAGGCGGCGTGGTCCGGCCTGAGGTCGCCCGGTTCGAGCCGCTGCGCCAGGGCATCGAGGGCCAGGAGGTGGCGTGCGCCGTAACCGTAGGCGCTGGAGCGGCCCTTGCTCAGCATGTCGTCGATCATGCAGCGGTAGAGCAGGCTCGCCGCCTTCGGGCTCGCCTCTTCTAGAGCCTCCGCCGCGGGAGCGAGGATCTCATAGCGGTTGCCATCCCATGTTCCGGCCTTGTCGATGACGAGGCGGGCGGCGCGGTCGCGCTTTGGCCAATGCACGAGGAAATGCAGGGCGCGGTAGGGATCGTCGTGAGACGCCGCATGGTCGAAGGCGCGCTCCAGCGCCTCTTCGTCCTCGAAATCGGGAAGCTTGGCGACGTAGTCTTGCAGCATCTCGCGGTCGAGACGGGCTTCGAAACAGGCCCAGCGCTTTGCCTGGGCCTCGTCCCTGCGACCGAGAGCGTCGAGGATGCGGATTTCGAGGGAGGCCCGCTCACGCTGGGGCGCGTCCGGGTCGAAGCTTCCCGTCAGCATCTGCTCGCGGGTGACGACGACGATTCCGCGCTTCTGGGGCCGTCCGATCCAGTCGAGGGCCTCGGCGGCGCGGTTCGCCGAGAGCAGACGCTCCGCTACGGCCATCGTGTTGGGATGGTCGGGGGACATCGCCTGTTCCAGGGCGATGAAAGCCTCGACGTCGCCGCGCCGGTCGGCGAGGGCCTGGCGCATCCGCAGCAGGCGCATGCGCTCCATCTTCCGGTCCCAGCCCTGCGTGCTGAAGGCGGCCGAGCGGGTTGCCGGCTTGCCCGATCCCTTCGGTTCCGGCGGTGTCGCCGATGCGAGGGCCGCGTCGACCGGCTCCAAAGCGGTATCGGGCAGGCCCTCCACCACCGTGAGCAGCAGGGCATCGAGGATGCCGAACCCGTCCGTCTCGAGGAGCGGCACTAGTTTCACGGCCAATTGGGCGGCCTCGGCCGGAGGGAGCCGAAGCGCCAGATCGGCGGCGGCATGCGTCGCCCGTTCGTAGACGCCCACCACCTGGCCGCTGGAATCGTCGACGCGCTCGAGCACGCCCTGCGCCCCGCCGAGGAAACGGATCAACCGATTCAGGGCGGCGTCCACGTCGAGGGGAGCCAGTTCCGAGACGATGGTGGAGATCGTGGCGTCGAGATCGGCGGCGAAGCTGCGCCGTTTCTGCCAGTCGATGTAACCGTGGGCCCGTTCGAGGGCAGTCAACCGTCTGTCGATCAGGGCGGCGACGGCATCGGGCCCCTGCAATCCGGCGATCGCGGCGGTGACGAGCTTCTTGAAGGCGGGATTGCGCGCGGTCTCGTCGAGGACGAGGCCGATCAATCGGTCGAGCCCCAGCGGCGCCAAGGTCTCGGGCGACGGCGTGGTCTTGCGCGTGACGCGCTTCGGCTTCTCCGGCGCGACCGCGCTCGGCTTGGGGGCCGTCTTTACCGCTGCCTTGCGAGCCATGCTTTCCGTCTCCCGCCTCCGACGGACAACCTGTGGCGGCAGGGTGCAGCCATCAAGGTCCGAGGAGATCGACCAGGAACGGGATCAGCGGCGCATCGGCGGGCGGCATCGGCTGGTCCTTGAGTTCGCGCGGGCGCACCCATTTCAGCGCCTGCCCCTCCATGGAACGGGCCATGCCCTCCCAGCGGCGGCAGACATAGAGCGGCATCAGCAGGTGAAAGTCGGGATAGGCGTGGCTGGCGAAGGTGAGGGGGGCGAGGCAGGCCTCTTTCACCTCGATCCCGATCTCCTCGCGCAATTCGCGGATCAGGGTTTCCTCCGGCCGCTCGCCCGGCTCGACCTTGCCGCCGGGGAATTCCCAGAGACCGGCGAGCTGCTTGCCCTCCGGGCGCTGGGCCAGGAGGACGCGGCCATCCGTATCCACAAGGGCGACCGCCACCACGAGGAGGATGCGGAACGGAGGCGGCGTCACGGCGGAGTCTTGTGTCACGGCAGGATCGCGAAGCTGGCCGAGACCTCGGCACTCGTCTCGATCGTGCCCGCCGCGAGCGGCACCGTCACGCCGGAGCGTTTGGACCGCATCGGGGCCGCCGCCATCGCCATCGGCATCCCGCCGCCCTGGGGCGTCGTCTGGATCAGCAGGGGCGCTCCGAGCTTCACGCCGGCGGCCTCGGCGAGGCGTCCCGCCTGCGCCATCGCATCCTTCATGGCCGCTACCTGCACGGAGGCCTCCGCCGCATTCGGATCCTTCAGGCCGAACGCCACGCCCTCGATCCGGTTGGCGCCCGCGTCCAAAGCCTTGCGCATCAGCTCGCCGAGCTTGCCCATATCGGCCAGGCGCACCCGCACGCTATTGGCGGCGCGGTAGCCGTCCGGCTTCTCGGTGGTGCTGCCGTCGGGTTGGCGTACCTCCCGCGTCGCCTGCGTGAGGGTGACCGCCGTCGTGCCGATATCGCTCTCGCCGACGCCGAACCCGGCCGACAGCGTGATGAGCGCGCGGGCGACACTGCTCGCTCCGTCGAGGGCGGCAGCGGGCGTCGCGCCCTTGGCTTCGATCCCGATCTCAACCGAGGCGAAATCCGGTGGCGTCTCGGCACGGGCGCGGCCGGTGACGACGATGCGGCTCTCACGCTTGTCGTGCTCGTCCGCCCATGCGGGAAGCGCCAGGGCGGCGAGCAGAACGGATGCGACGGCGATCTGGAACCGGCGCGGAGCGTGCTCGGACGAGCGCCTCATGAACGGTAATCCCCGTTGATCTCGATATAGCCCTTGGTCAGGTCACAGGTCCAAACCCGCGCCGTGCCATTGCCCAGGCCGAGATCGACCGTCACGGCGACGTCCGATTCGCGCATGACGGCGCTCGCTGCCGCCTCGCTGTAATCCGGGTCGCGGGCGCCCTCGCGGGCGACGCGGACGTCGCCGAACCAGATCGCGAGGCGATCGCGGTCGGCGGGCTCCCCGGCCTTGCCCACCGCCATGACGACGCGGCCCCAATTGGCATCCTCCCCGGCAATGGCCGTCTTCACCAGGGGCGAATTGGCGATGGACATGGCGATGCGGTGGGCCGAGGCATCGTCCGTCGCGCCCTTCACGTTGACGGTGACGAACTTGCGCGCGCCCTCGCCATCCTTGGCGACGAGCTGCGCCAGCTCGATGAGCAGATCGTCCAGCGCCGCGCGGAAGCCCGACAGGCGGGCGTCGCCCGGATCGGTCACGGGAGCGTTGCCGGCGGCTCCGGTGGCGAACAGCATCAGCGTGTCGGAGGTGGAGGTATCGCCATCCACCGTCACGCAGTTGAAACTCGTCTGCGTGCCGGCGCTCAGAAGGGTCTGGAGCACGACCTGCGGCAGGGCCGCGTCGGTGAAGACGAAGCTCAGCATCGTCGCCATGTCGGGCGCGATCATGCCCGCGCCCTTGGCGATGCCGTTGATCGTCACCGTTGTCCCGTCGATCGTCGCTGTGCGCGTGCCAAGTTTGGGGAAAGTGTCGGTGGTCATGATCGCCTGCGCCGCCGCCGCCCAGGCCGCTGGGCCGGTCTCGGTCCGGGCCGCGCAATTGCTCAGCACACCTTCGAACTTGGTCGCGTCGAGGGGCTCGCCGATGACGCCGGTGGAGGCGATGAAGACCTCGTCGGGCCGGCATCCCGCCGCCTCGGCACCGATCTTCGCGGTGAGTTCCACGGCGTCCCGTCCACGCGCTCCGGTGAAGGCGTTGGCATTGCCGGAATTGACGATGAGGGCGCGGGCGCCTTCCCTCGCCAGGGCTTCGCGGCACCAATCCACCGGTGCGGAGGGGCATTTCGAGCGGGTGAACACGCCCGCCGCCTGTGTCCCCGGCTGCAACGCCAGATAGAGCACGTCGGTGCGCCCGGAATAGCGGATGCCCGCCTGCGCGGTGGCGATGCCGACGCCGGCGATGGGCGGCAGGTCCGGCACGGATTTCGGTGCGAGGGGCGAGACGGGGGGAGTTTTGGCGGATGACATCAGTCGGTCGGGCTCCGGCAATCCGCCGCTATCGATTCTCTGGCGGCGCGGCGGTGTTGCATCGCCCACCGCCGCCACGTCAACACCGGCGGGCGCTTTCGAGGGAACAGTCAAGCTCCTCGGGGATTTCCTGTATCCGACGCGACGGACATCTGCGGACGCCTTGTCCTGCAGTGCAAACGTGTCCTACGATGACGCGTCGCACAGAAGATACGTGCTGGAACCGGCTTGAGCCGATCCAGGCGCGCCCAGGCGGAAACGAGGAGTTTCGACCATGGAACCGACGGCTTCCACCGGTGGAGCCTACGGCGTTCAGGTTCTGATCGCTGGACGACAGAAGCACTGGCGCGACGAGGTGGCAT
This sequence comes from Methylobacterium sp. SD274, assembly GCF_017355285.1. Classification (NCBI taxonomy): domain Bacteria; kingdom Pseudomonadati; phylum Pseudomonadota; class Alphaproteobacteria; order Hyphomicrobiales; family Methylobacteriaceae; genus Methylobacterium; species Methylobacterium sp. SD274. Next base: position 26,745 of record NZ_JADIJP010000028.1, read on the forward strand.
CGCAGATCCGGCGTGCCGGATACGCCGCCACGACCGTCGATTCCGGCGTCGATGCGATGACGGTTCTGGCCCTCGGCCTCCCGGTCGACGTGCTCGTCACCGATATCAGCCTCAAGGGCGAGTTGTGTTCGACCAAGCTTGTCCTCGAAGCGCGCGCCCTTCGGCCCGACCTGCGGATCGTCTTCGCCAACGAAGCGCCGCGCGACCCTCTGCCCGAGGTGATCGAGGACGGCCATGACGACGTCTACGTGACGAACGAGGTCAGAAACGACGCGGTCGCCAGCACCGTACGCGAGGCTCTCGGAAACCGAGATTGATCTTCAAGGTTCTTCCGATCGGGTAACGAGAAGGGCGGCCGAGACATCACTGTCCCGGCCGCCCTTCTCGTTACATCGCCACGGCTCCAAGGCACGCTATGTCGGCGCGCCTTGGCGTCAGGGAGCCGTCTTGGTTTCCGCCGGCTTGGCGTCGGGCGCCCTCGTCTCCGTCGACTTGGTGTCGCCGGAATTGGGCTTGGCCTGACCGAGATAGACATATTCCGGCGCGGCGCGGAGCTGGTCCTTGTTGGTGTCGATCGTCGCCTTCATCGCCTTGTCGTCGACTCGGGCGAGCTTCAGGGCGCTCGGATCCACCGCCACGTATTTCGTGCCGATGCCGAGGAATCCGCCGACGCCGACGACCCAGGCTTTGATCGTGCTGCTCTCGTCGAGAACGATGTCGGCGATCTCGCCGATCGTCTCGTTGGCGCCGTTCTGGATGGTCAGGCCAATCAGCTTGGAGGTGACCCGGTCGGACGGCGCCTGTGCGACGAAGGTCGGACGCAGGTCGTTGTTGAGAGTGGCGGGGGCCGCCGGAGCCGGAGCCGAGCCCGCATTCTGCGGATCCGCCGTCTGAGCACCGGCAATCGACGCTCCAGCGAAGACGAGGGGCGTTGCGAGGGTCGCTGCAAGCAACAGGATGCGCATAGGGGCGTGTCTTTCCGCTCTGGGTTCGGTGGTCGAACTCGGTCCTCGCTCAAGCTGAGCCCTTGCGAAAGGTTCCACCCGCGATGCACCCGATAGTGGACAGTCCGGATCGTCGGACTAGTTTCCGTCAGGGCGAAAGCGGGCCGATTCCAGCCTCTGTCCGCCCAGGGAGCGACCCCCGATGACCCTACTTCGCCGACAGGCCCTGTTTCTTCTCGGCAGCGTCATCGCAACCGGTGCGCGCGCCGCGACCAGCGAGGGCAATGCGAGGGCCTTCGCCTTCGAGAAACCGGAAGGCGGGCTGATCGCTCTCAAGGATTTTGCGGACAAGCCGATCCTCATCGTCAACACCGCCACCGCCTGCGGCTTTGCCGGGCAGTTCTCCGGGCTTCAGGCTCTGTGGACGCGCTTCGGCGGGCGCGGCCTCACGGTGATCGCCGTGCCGTCGCCGGATTTCGGCAACCAGGAGCCTCTCGATGGCATTGCCATCGCCGAGGCGGCCCGCCGGAATCACGGCGTCACCTTTCCCGTCGCCGCCAAGACCCATGTGCGCGGGCCGCAGGCCCATCCGTTCTATCGCTGGGCCGCCGCCGAGAAGCCCGGTTCCACGCCGAACTGGAACTTCCACAAATACCTCGTCGGCCGCGATGGCGGCCTCGTCGGCGCCTATCCCTCGTCGGTGGAACCCAACGATCCGCGCATCGTCACCGCCATCGCCGGCGAGCTGAGCCAGAGCTGACGCCCCATGGGCGCGTCACCGAGGGATGTCGCGGGGTGGGCGAAGCGGCTCGACCCGCCGCGGGCGTGCGGCTTGTCGTCTCGTGCCTCCGCGCGACGAGCGTTCGTAGACCCCATCGGAACGTGAAGGAGCCGCGGACGGATAGTTCGACGCGAAGGGGTTGGCCGGTACGCGCTCGGGGCTTCCGAACAGGCTTCCGCCGGATTGCGCCCAGGCCGATGGGCCGGCCAAGATCGTCAGGAGGAAGGCTGCAGTCAGGTTCAGGCGCATCGCCGATTTCCTTTTCAGTCGGTCTTTGATGCCATAGCCCGGCTTCCCACATCCGGCGAGGCATCGTCCGATGCGCCGTCCTCCTGCGGCTCGAAAGGAAGAAACAGATGGACCCTCATGAATTCGAGCATGACGGCGCGCGTTTCGAGGTGCGCTTCGAGCGTGTCGCCGAGGGCTGGCTCGGCCATATCCACCGTGAGGGGGACGACGTCACGCATATCATGGCCTTCCCCGATGGCGCCGGCTACGATTCCGGCGATGTGCGCGGTTCGTTGATCGCTGGTTGCGAGGCGGCCGTTTCTCGCATCACGCAGGCTCCAGCCACCCGTCACTGAGTCGCGACGGAAGCTGGGGACGGAACTTGGGGACGGAACCTGGGACAGCCCCGCTCCGTTCGCCATGCCAAGCACTTGGCGCCAAAACGTCGGCGCCTCGAGGAGTAACCAGCATGTCCGAGATCACCTATCGCATCGTCGAGCACGATGGCGGCTTCGCCTACAAGGTCGGCGACGTCTTCTCCGAGACCTTCCCGAGCCACGACGAAGCGCTGCAGGCCGCCCAGGCCGCCGCTGCCGAACAGCAGGTGCCGGGCTCCACCGAGGGTATCCGCTACCAGGACGGCAAGGGCGACTGGCACGACGAAACAGCTCAGGGCAACGACCGTCCCACGGCGAAGGTCGTCGATTAATTCACGCTCAGTTCCCGCCGGTCTCGTCCTGTCGTGGGACGGGACCGGTACGGATTTCCGGTCGGCTCGCTCTGAGACCGCTGCCTCAGCCCTGACAGAGATGCTTGCCGCTCAGCCGGTTTTGGCGACCGGCTGTCTTTCGGTGGCGCTCCACTGCGCGGCCGCCACGTATCTCGTCGGGCCTCCTTCGCCGTTGCCGTTCTTACCGCTGTGGCAGGTTCGATTCCGGCCGGTGCCTTTTGCCTCGTAGAGAGCCATGTCGGCCGCTTCGACCAGCGCTACGGCCGTGGCGGCGGGGCCGCAGCTCGTCGCCACGCCGATGCTGACGCTGACGAAGCCGAGGTGATCGTTCCGGTTTCCGTGAATCAGGCCCTTCTCCGCGATGCTGCGGCGGAACCGTTCCGCGACCCCATAGGCCTCGTCGGGATCGCTGGTGTGCATCAGGACTGCGAATTCCTCGCCACCATAGCGGCTGACGAACGCACCCGACCCCGCAGCCGTCTTCGCCAGCAGGGCGGACACTTCACGCAGGCACGTATCGCCGGCGCCGTGGCCGTAATGGTCGTTGAACAGCTTGAAATAATCGACGTCGATCAGCATCACGGCGAAATGCCGGCCTCCGAGGCTCGCTTCCCAGAACTCGGAGAGCTCGCGCGCAAAAGCGCGCCGATTGGCGATGCCGGTAAGCGGATCGGTGGTGGAGAGATGGGCGAGGGTCGTGTTGTCTTCGGCCAGGCGCTTGGCGCGCAAGCTTTCCCGCAGGTTGACCAGGTAGTCACGCCGGTTCGCGGCTTCGATCTTGTAGGTGGCGACGAGGCTGAAGAGGATGCCCGTCATCATGTCGAGGCCGAGGACGCCGCCCACCGGCGCTGCGATGTCCGGCTTCAGATACAGTCCCGCCGCCACCGCGATGGCCGTGATACCCGACAGGAAGCAGGCCCAGAAGAACCGCAGCGGCAGGGTGATGTTGGCGAAGAGGACGCTGAGCCAGATCGTCGCCGTTGTCAGCGAGACCAGCGGACCCGTTCCCATCCAGAAAATCAGGATGGGGATACCGGTGGCCGCAAGCATGCCGATACCGCTGATGGCTTCCCGAACCGGTCCGGTGACTCGTCCTACCGCCCAGATGATCAGAAGAGCCAGCGGCGTCATCGCCAGAGCCCGCAACCCGACATTGAGAAGGGCGAGGTCCGGCGTCGTCACGAAACCCGCGACGTTGTAGACGTGGAAGACCACCATGCCGAGGACGATCGTGTAACGGATGTCCCGGACGCGCTTCTCGCGCGTGTCGTACTCGAAACGCGCTTCGAGCTCGGATTCGAAGGCGAGTTTGAGGGTCCTGGCACGCAACTGCCGATCGATGGCGCTAAGCAGGCGCATGTCTTTACCGGCACCGGGAAAATCGGGTGCCAGAGTTCCGCCCGCACTAAGCCGGCGTACCGGTCTTTCACTCACGCGATCCGCCCACGGCTCAAAGTCGTTCGCCCCGAATTCATTGTCGTCCAAGCCTCAGACAGCACCGTCTTCAACCTCGACATTGCCGTTCGGTCGCATCGTCACGTCGATAATAACGCCAATACGCATTATGATCCCTAACAGTGCTGAACCCCCTTGAAAAAGATCGTTCAAATTCGAACCATCTTGCATGCAATCCCGGGGAAATTTCCACATTGCCGGAAGCCGGATGCGCAAGGGGCATTTGCGCTTTGCACCCGACCTCGTGCATCTCGCTAGGAGTCCCCTGCCGGCCGATGGCGCCAGGTGGGGTCGTCACGTTCGGAGATAGCCTTGCCGCCTCGTCAGACCGACCATGAGATCGATCCGCTCTTCGTCGAGCGTCGCTCGCCCCGCGCCTTCACCGGCGAGGCCGTGCCGGAAGCGGAATTGCTGCGGATGTTCGAGGCCGCCCGATGGGCGCCGTCCGCGTATAACTCGCAGCCCTGGCGCTTCCTCTACGCCCTGCGCGACACGCCCGATTGGCAGGTTTTCTTCGACCTGATCGTGCCCGGCAACCAGAAATGGGTGAAGGATACCGGCGCCATCGTGATCCTGGTGTCGAATACGCAAATGAAGGTCGGCGACGAGCTCAAGCCGTCCTGGAGCCATTCCCTCGATGCCGGCGCGGCATCCGCGAACTTCCAGCTCCAGGCGATCCGCCAGGGCTGGCACGCGCACGGAATGACCGGGTTCGACCGGGAGCGTACGATCACCGCCCTCAACGTGCCGGAGACCTACCGGGTCGAGGCGGCCTACGGCGTCGGCCGTATGATCGAAGCGGGCAATCTCACGGAGGAGCAGACGGCGAAGGAGAGCCCGACCGGCCGTCGTCCGATCACGGATTTCGTGTTCGCCGGCGGATTCAAACCCACTGCGGCGTGAGGTCTTCGCCGTGCTGAAACCGGCTTCCGATTACGATGCCCTGGTGTCGGGCTTCGCCTGGGACATCCCCGAGCGGTTCAATATCGGCGTCGATGTCTGCGACCGCTGGGCCGGGATCGAGCCGGGACGCGCGGCGATCCACGATGTCTCGTCGTCGGGGGCGGTGACGACGACGACATTCGGAGGCTTGCGCGAGGCGTCGAACCGCCTCGCGCAAGCCCTCGTCGGGCTCGGCCTGCGCCTCGGCGACCGCATCGGTGTGCTTCTGCCACAATCGGCCGCCGTCGTGGTCGCCCATGCCGCCGCCTACAAGCTCGGCGCCATCGCCCTGCCGCTGGCGGGCCTGTTCGGCCCGGAGGCGCTGGAATACCGCCTGTCGGATTCCGGCGCCTCCGCGCTCATCACCGATGCGGCCGGACTGGCGAAGATCGAGGGCATCCGCCACGCCCTCCCGGCTCTGGCCCATCTCATCTGCCTCGACGGTGCCGTCGGCGGAGCTCTGGCCTATTCCGATCTGATCGCTTCAGCCCAAAACGACTTCAGCGCCATCGATAGCCGGGCCGACGATCCGGCACTGATGATCTACACGTCCGGCACGACCGGTCTCGCCAAGGGGGCGCTCCACGCCCATCGCGTGCTCCTCGGCCATCTGCCGGGCTTTGCCATGATGCACGACTTCCCCCCCAAACCCGGCGACCTGATGTGGACGCCGTCCGATTGGGCCTGGGCGGGCGGTCTCCTCAACGCGGTCCTGCCGAGCCTGCATCACGGCGTGCCGGTGGTGGCGCGGGCCGCCGCGCGCTTCGCGCCGGAGACGGCCCTGGCGCTCATCGCCGAACTCGGCATCACCACAACCTTTTTGCCGCCCACCGCCCTCCGGATGCTGCGCGGCGTGCCCGACCCGCGCGGACGCTTCGACTTCTCCCGCCTGCGCAACATCGCCTCGGCCGGCGAGGCGCTGGGGCCCGAGACCTTCGAATGGGTCCGTGGCGAACTCGGCCTCACCATCGGCGAGGCCTATGGCCAGACCGAGTGCAACCTCGTCCTCGCCTCCTGCAAGACGGCCGGCATCGCGCGCGCCGGCTCCACCGGCAGGCCGGTGCCCGGCCACCGGGTGATGATCCAGCGCGCCGACGGCAGCGAGACGGCCATCGACGAGCCCGGCGAGATCTGCGTCGCCCGGCCCGACCCGGTGATGTTCCTCGGCTACTGGAATCAGCCCGAAGCCACCGCCGCGAAGTTTCGCGGGGAGTGGATGCTCACCGGGGACACCGCCCGGCGGGATGCGGACGGCTACGTCCATTTCATCGGCCGCGAGGACGACCTCATCACCTCGGCGGCCTACCGCATCGGCCCGGTGGAGATCGAGGATTGCCTCCTGCGCCATCCGGCCGTCGCCTCCGCGGCGGCGGTGGGCAAGCCGGACCCGCTCCGCACCGAAATCGTCAAGGCCTTCGTGGTCCTGCGTGAAGGGTTCGTCGCGAGCGACGCCCTGGCCGACGAGATCAGGGCCTTCGTCCGCTCGCGTCTCTCGGCCCACGAATATCCGCGCGAGATCGCGTTCCGCGACTCCCTGCCGATGACGACCTCGGGCAAGATCATCCGGCGGCAGTTGCGCGACGAGGGCTGAGGTTCATCGACCGCGCGCAGGAGGGACCGGCGCGGTCGCTTCGACCGTCGGCGGCGCGATCACGCCCGGCGCGGGCAGGCCGAGGAGGAAGGCGAGATCGGGCGCGGCGTCCTCCGCGAGAAGATCGGCCAGCGTGTACCGGTCCAGCACCTCGAGGAAGGCGGCGAGGGCCTCGCCCAGCGCCTTCCGGAGTCGACAGGACGGGGTGATCGCGCAGGCTCCGTTCGCGAAGCATTCGACGAGGGCCAGATCCTCTTCCGTCTGCCGCACCACGGCGCCGACCACGATCTCGGCTGCGGGACGGGCGAGCCGCAGGCCGCCGCCGCGACCGCGCGTGGTCTGGACGAGGCTGATCCGGCCGAGCTGATGCACCACCTTCGTCAGATGGCTTTCCGAGATCCCGTAGGCGCGTGCGATCTCGGCGATCGAACTCACCCGGCTCTCGTTCAGCCCGAGATAGATCAAGGTGCGCAGGGCGTAGTCGGTGTAGCGGGTGAGGCGCATTCCACCCTCCTACAGGGTTTTAAAGATACATTCCGCTTGCATCTTCTAAAACACATCGGCGATAAGGTTCATATGAAATGAACCTTTGGAGCCTGTCCTTGTCCCAGCCCCTGACGCCCGCCACCATCGCCCTCATCAAGGCCACCGTTCCGGCCCTCGAAGCCCATGGGCTCACCATCACGAAGCGGATGTACGAGCGCCTGTTCAGGGACGAGGCGATGCGCGACCTGTTCAACCAGTCGCATCACGGCGAGACCGGTTCGCAGCCGAAGGCGCTGGCCCTGGCGGTGCTCGCCTATGCGCGCCACATCGACGATCTCGGCGCGCTGAGTGGCGCGGTCGAGCGGATCGCCCAGAAGCATGTCGCCCTGAACATCCTGCCGGAACATTATCCCTTCGTCGCGGACGCGCTCCTCGGTGCGATCCAGGACGTGCTCGGTGATGCCGCCACGGCGGAGATCTGCGCCGCATGGGGGGAGGCCTACTGGTTCCTGGCGAATATCCTGATCGGCCGCGAGGCGGAGATCGCGCGCGACCTCGCACACAAGCCCGGCGGCTGGAACGGATGGCGCGACTTCGTCGTCGAATCGGTGACCGAGGAGAGCGAGACGATCCGCTCCTTCGTGCTGGCGCCGCGCGATGGCGGGCCGGTCCTGCGTCACGAGCCCGGCCAGTATCTCGGTATGCTCATCGACCTGCCCGGCCAGGGTGTGCTCAAGCGCAACTACTCGATCTCCTGTGCGCCGAACGACCGGGCCTACCGCATCACGGTCAAGCGTGAGGGGCGGCCGGGCGAACCGGCCGGGATCGTCTCCAACTGGCTGCATGCGGTGGCCAAGCCGGGCACTGCCCTGCGCTTGGCGCCTCCCGCCGGCGATTTCTTCCTCCACCGTTCGACGACCGCCCCCGTCGTCCTCGTCAGCGGTGGTGTCGGCCTCACGCCGATGCTGAGTATGCTGGAAACGCTGGTCGAAACAGGGGCCGACCGGCCGGTCTGGTACGTCCACGGCTCCATCAGCGGGCGTTTCCATGCGATGCGCGAGCATGTCCGTGGCTTGGCGGCCCGAGCGCCGAACATCGAGGTCCGGACGTTCTACGCCGTGCCGGAGGACGGAGACCGGCAGGGCATCGATTACGATGCCGACGGCCTGATCACGGCGGATTGGCTGGCGCGTGAGACTCCGCTCACCGAGGCGACCTACTACCTGTGCGGACCCAAGCCGTTCCTCGCCTCCCTCGTCCACGGTCTCGCCCGGCACGGCGTTCCGGCCGAGCGAGTGCGGTTCGAGTTCTTCGGCCCCGCCGACGAACTCGTGGAGGAGCCCCGTCAGGCAGCCTGAGATGAGGCAGGCCTCATGGCGAATCAGGGGCTGGGCGGGGCGGCCCCGTCCCTGGCTTCCTGCAATCGGCGAACCCATTGCCAGAACGGGTCGTCGCTTGCCTTCGCGAAACTGTCCGGCGGTGTCGGCACGATCTCCGAGACCGTTCTGGGTATCGTCACGCCGTAGGTCGTCGTCAGCCAATCCCGGAAAGGAGGATTGTCGGCCTCCATCTCGTAATCCGGTTCGTCCTCCGGCTCCGCCTTGGGATGCGCGAGTCCGGTCCCCAACTCGTTGTGCCCGATGGCCAGAAGCCGCAGGAAATCGAGCGGGGTCCGTCCGAGCACGCAGAGGCCGTCGCCTTCGGAACCGAGATGGACGATGCGCTGATATCCCTCGTCATCGAGCCAGAAAGCCGCGTAGGAACCGTCCGCACCGGTCCGTGCGAAGGGGATCAGGCGCGCGGCAGTGTCCGGGTTTCCGAACCAGCCCTCGGCATAGGAGCGGGCCTCGTCCTCACGCTCGACCCGGAACAGAACGACCGCGCCGCGGTAAGGCGCCTCCAGCGGCTGAAGCGTCCCAAACATATCTCCGGGCACACGCTGGCTTTCGTGGAGAAGGCCCCGCTCCTCGATCCAGTCGAACAGCGAGGCGATCTCCGGCGGCAGCGTGAAGCTGGCCGGCAGGCGCGCGCGCATCTCGTCGGTGAAGCGTCCCATCCGCTCTTTCCTTCCCATCCCGCTATCCCAATCCCAAACCGGCGTAGCCTGGAACACGTATAAAGACATCTTTATGTCTTGATTGCTTCGCGCCGGTTCGCCTGCTATAGGCCTCGCCATAACGAAGCGAGAGACGGAGAAGCGACCCCATGGCCCAGGATTACATCGTCAAGGACATCGGTCTGGCCGATTATGGCCGCAAGGAAATTTCTATCGCCGAGACCGAGATGCCGGGCCTGATGGCGACGCGCGAAGAATACGGTCCGTCGCAGCCGCTGAAGGGCGCGAAGATCGCCGGCTCGCTGCACATGACGATCCAGACGGCCGTGCTGATCGAGACCCTGAAGGCGCTCGGCGCCGACATCCGCTGGGTCTCGTGCAACATCTACTCGACGCAGGACCATGCCGCCGCCGCCATCGCGGCCGCCGGCATCCCGGTCTTCGCCATCAAGGGCGAGACGCTCACCGAGTATTGGGATTACACCTCCAAGCTGTTCGACTGGCATGACGGCTCGATGCCGAACATGATCCTCGACGATGGCGGCGATGCTACGATGTTCGTGCATCTCGGCCTCCGCGCCGAGAACGGCGACACCGCCTTCCTCGACAAGCCCGAGTCGGAAGAGGAAGAGATCTTCTTCGCGCTCCTGAAGAAGAAGCTCGCCGAGAAGCCGAAGGGCTGGTTCGCCGGCCTCGCGGATTCGATCAAGGGCGTCTCGGAAGAGACCACCACGGGCGTGCACCGCCTCTACAATCTCGCCAAGGAGGGCAAGCTGCTCTTCCCGGCGATCAACGTGAACGACGCCGTCACCAAGTCGAAGTTCGACAATCTCTATGGCTGCCGCGAATCGCTGGTCGACGGCATCCGCCGCGGCACCGACGTGATGATGGCCGGCAAGGTCGCCATGGTCGCGGGCTTCGGCGATGTCGGCAAGGGCTCGGCCTCTTCGCTGCGCCATGCCGGCTGCCGCGTGCTGGTCTCGGAGGTCGATCCGATCTGCGCCCTCCAGGCCGCCATGGAAGGCTATGAGGTCGTGACGATGGAAGATGCCGCGCCCCGCGCCGACATCTTCGTGACGGCGACCGGCAACAAGGACATCATCACCCTCGACCACATGCGGGCGATGAAGGACCGGGCGATCGTCTGCAACATTGGCCATTTCGACAACGAGATTCAGGTCGCCGGCCTGAAGAACATGCAATGGTCGAACATCAAGCCGCAGGTGGACGAGATCACCTTCCCCGACGGCCACCGCATCATCCTCCTGTCGGAGGGACGCCTGGTGAATCTCGGTAACGCCACGGGCCATCCGTCCTTCGTGATGTCCGCCTCGTTCACGAACCAGACGCTGGCCCAGATCGAGCTCTGGACCAACCCCGGCAAGTACGAGAAACAGGTCTACACCCTGCCGAAGGCCCTCGACGAGAAGGTCGCCATGCTCCACCTCGAGAAGATCGGCGTGAAGCTTTCGAAGCTCCGCCCCGACCAGGCCGCCTATATCGGCGTCTCCGAGAACGGCCCGTTCAAGCCCGACCATTACCGCTACTGACACCGCTTCCGGGAACCGGCGCTGCCGGGCCCTTGTGAACGACATCGAAGAAAGCCCGGCCTCGCGCCGGGCTTTTTTTTCGCCACAGCGGCCATGGCGCACCCGTGGCACAAGTGTGTCCTTTCTGCGCCGATGGCCGGGCAACCGATCGGCGACATGGTGAAGATAAGCTTAACCCTCTTCCGGCAGGATTCCGGCTCGCGCTAGTGTGGGGTGATTCCTCATCTGGAGGTAACCCCGCAGCCGCCTTTCGGGCGTCTGGCGGGATGGGCGCAACTGCGCCTCAGCGACGGTTCGTAGGGGCGGTACGTGTCATGAGGGTCGATGAAACGGCACGCCTGAACGGGCGTGTCGGCGCTGCCGTCGTCTCTGTCGCTGCCGGTGTTGCGGCGGGCGTCATGGTGGCCGGTCACGCCATGGCGGCGTCCGGCGAGGGCGCGGCCATGCCGTCGCCCACCGCCGCGACGCTCGGAGCCGGCTATGTCGGCGACCAATCCTCGTGGGTGATCGGCCTACCCTTGCACATGCACAATGCCACCGGCCTCGCGATCCTCATCGGCCTGATCATCTTCGCGACCATCCTGTCCCTGCTGCACCTGCGCGAGCGCGGACGCTGGACCCGGCGTGAGCGCGAACTCATCGCCGATCTCGACACCCTGCGCAGCTCCGAAGACCGGGCCGAGATGCTGCTCGGTGCCGAGCGGCAGGTCATCGTCACCTGGTCGGGGCGTGGCGAGCCCGTCATCGAGGGCGACCTCACCCTCGCCTTCGACGGCAACCGCGTGAAACCGGGTCCCGCCGGGCTGATCCTCGCTTTCGGAACATGGCTTCTGCCGGCGGATGCGGGCGCCATCGAAGCGTCTCTCGACGCTCTGCGCGAACGCGGCGCAGGATTCCGCATGACCGTCCGCGCCCAATCCGGACGGATCGTCGACGCGCACGGGCAGGCCCTGGCCGGTCGCGCCCTGCTGCGCCTGCGCGAGACCACCGAGGAGCATCGCGAACTCGCCGAATTGCGCGAAACGCTCGACGAGACCAAGCGCGGTCTCTCCGCCCTCGCGAACCTGCTCGACGCGATTCCCCAGCCGGTCTGGCGGCGCAACCGAGACGGCGGCCTTGCCTGGGTCAACACCGCTTATGTCGCCGCCGTCGAAGCCGGCAGCCGCGAGGCGGCGGTCGCCGAGGGGATCGAATTGCTCGACCGTCAGGCGCGGGATCTCATCGCCCGCGGTGAGGGCGACCGCACCGCGTCCGGGGGCAGGGCGGCAAAGCGACTCTCGGCGGTGGTGGCCGGCGGGCGCCGCATCCTCGACGTCACCGAGGCGGCCATCGATTCAGGCCGCGTCGGAATCGCCGTGGATGTCTCAGAACTCGAGAGCGTCCGCGCCGACCTGCAGCGCCAGATGGATGCCAATGTCCGCACCCTCGACCAGCTCCCCACCGCCGTGGCGATGTTCGATGCGCGCCAGCGGCTGATCTTCCACAACGCCGCCTATCGCCAGCTCTGGAGCCTCGATCAGGCGTTCCTCGATTCCGGCCCTCTCGACGGCGAGATCCTCGACCATCTGCGCGCGGCCCGGAAACTGCCCGAACAGGCGGATTTCAGAGCCTGGAAGGCCGACGTGCTCGCCGCCTACCGCGCTGTCGAAGCCAGTGAGACCTGGTGGCATCCGCCGGACGGACGTTCGCTGCGCGTCGTCGCCGACCCGAACCCTCAGGGTGGCCTGACCTACCTGTTCGATGACGTCTCCGAGAACGTGAAGCTCGAATCCCGCTACAACGCCCTGATGCGTGTCCAGGCCGAGACGCTGGACACGCTGAAAGAACCGGTGGCGGTGTTCGGCGCCGATGGACGCCTGACTTTCGCCAATCGCGCCTTCTCGACATTGTGGCGCCTGGATCAGGAGACCCTGGGCGAGCGTCCGCGCGTGGATGCGGTGATCGAGGTCTGCCGGAGGCTCTCGCCGGACGAGGAGCCCTGGCTCGACATCCGTGGCGCCATCACCGGCCTCGAGAGCCGGGCGGGCCTCACCTGTCGTCTGGAGATCGTGGATGGCACGGTGCTGGATTGCGCCGCACAGCCCCTGCCGGAGGGAGCGACGCTGCTCACGCTCATCGACGTCACGGCCAGCGTGAACGTGGAACGGGCACTGACCGACAAGAACGATGCCCTGGAACGGGCCTCTCAGCTCCGCGACACCTTCGTCCACCACGTCTCCTACGAGCTGCGTTCGCCGCTCACCAACATCATCGGCTTTACTCAGCTTCTCGGCGACGAGACCGTGGGCGCGCTCAACGAGCGCCAGCGCGAGTATTCTGACCACATCATGCGCTCGTCGGGTGCGTTGCTCGTGATGATCAACGACATTCTCGATCTCGCCTCCATCGATGCCGGCTCGCTCGAACTCGCCCGCGAAGTCATCGACGTCCGGGCGACCGTAGAGGCGGCCACTCGCGGCCTGGAGGATCGCCTCGCCGAATCCGCCATCAGCCTCGATCTCGACATGCCCGACGACATCGGCAGTTTCGTCGCCGACGGAAAGCGCGTGCGGCAGATTCTGTTCAACCTGCTCTCGAACGCCGTCGGTTTCTCCTCCCCCGGCCAACTGGTTCGGGTCACCGCCCGCCGGACTGAGTCGGAACTCACGCTCACCGTGCGCGACGAGGGCCGCGGGATGCCGGAAGACGTCGCCGCGCGGGTGTTCGACCGGTTCGAGAGCCGTACGCTGGGAACCCGTCATCGCGGAGTCGGCCTCGGCCTCTCCATCGTGCGCTCCTTCGTCGAGCTCCACGGCGGCCGGGTGGAGCTCGCCTCCAAGCCCGGCGGCGGCACCCGCGTGACCTGCACGTTTCCCGTGGACAATCCGGAGCCCAAGCGCGCGGCGGCGGAGTAGCCGCATCCGCGTCATCCCTCGTAAAAACGCGGCCGCGCGGATTGCGCCGCTGGCCCGGACGCGTCGCACCCCTTAGGGTACGTGACGATTTTGTTTAAGGATGCCCGCGTTAGATGAGCTGCCCGCCTTGCGTCCCGGCCATTCCATGGTCCGGCGTCGAGGCGGTCTAGCGAATGGCGCGGACGGAGGATGTGGCGGTGAGTGAGGACGGTTCGGGCGAGACCCGGCGCGAGACCAAACCCGCCTGGGCCTTTGTCCTCCCCGACGAGGGCGCGACGGAAGATCTCGGCCGCTTCCTCGCCGAATTCCTGCAGCCGGGCGACATCGTCGCGCTGTCCGGAGGGCTCGGTGGCGGCAAGACCACCCTGGCGCGGGCGTTGATCCGCGAGCTCACGGGCGATCCGGAACTCGAAGTGCCGAGCCCGACCTTCACCCTGATCCAGCCTTACGAAGCGAAGAATGGCCGGCAGATCGTCCATGCGGACCTCTATCGCTTGCGCGGTCCGGACGAGTTGGTGGAGCTCGGCTTCGACGAGATGACCGATACGGCGATCACCCTGGTGGAATGGCCCGAGCGCCTCGGTCAGCGCGATGGCCCGATCCTGACCGTGGACCTGTCGCTGCGGCCGGAATTCGGCGAGGGGTCGCGTTTGGCCCGCATCGACGGCCAGGGCGAGATGCGCGCCCGCATGAAGCGCGCCCGCGCCCTGCGCGCCTTGCTCGACCGCAGTGGCTGGGACGAGGCGGAACGCATCCTCATGCAGGGTGATGCGTCCTCCCGGCTCTATGAGCGTCTGGTGAAGCCGGACGGGACCAAGGCCGTGCTGATGATTTCCCCGGCCCGGCCCGATGGCCCGCCGGTGCGCAACGGCAAGCCCTACAGCGCCATCGTCAAGCTCGCCGAGAGCGTCCATGCCTTTGTCGGCGTCGACCGTGGCCTTCGCGCCCTCGGCTTCTCGGCGCCCCGCATCTACGGCGAGGATCTCGACGAAGGCCTGCTCATCATCGAGGATCTCGGCTCGGAACCGGTGGTGGATGCCAACGGGCCGCGCCCCGAGCGTTACGCCGAGGCGGTGCGCCTCCTGGCCAAGCTCCATGCCACCGAGCTTCCCGGGGTTCTCCCCGTCGCCGACGGCATCGACCACGTCCTGCCGCCCTACGATCTCGAAGCCCTGCTGTTCGAGACCGAACTCCTGCCGGACTGGTACTGCCCCTCGGTGCGGGGTGCCTCGCTGCCCACGCCCGCCCGCTCCGAATTCGTGGCGCTCTGGGCCGAGGTCCTGCGCGGGGTCGAGCCGGAGCGTCCGACCTGGACCCTGCGCGACTATCATTCGCCGAACCTGATCTGGCTGCCCGACCGCGAGGGGCTGGAGCGCATCGGCGTCATCGACTTCCAGGATGCGGTCCTCGGCCACCCGGCCTACGATCTCGCCTCGCTGCTGCAGGATGCCCGCGTCGACGCCACGGCGGATTTCGAGCTGCGCCTGCTCGGCCTCTATGTGCGCGAGCGGCGCAACCGCGAGCCCGATTTCGACATGCAGGGCTTCGCGCGAGCCTATGCGGTGATGGCGGCGCAGCGCGCCACCAAGATCCTCGGCATCTTCGCCCGCCTCGACAAGCGGGACGGCAAGCCGGCCTATCTCGCGCATCTGCCGCGGATCGAGGGCTATCTCGCCCGCAATCTCGCCCATCCGGCGCTCACCCGCCTGCGCCTCTGGCACCAGGAGCACCTGCCGCATCTCGTGAGCGAGGCGGCTCCGGACGAAGGCGAGGCCTGACGTAGCTCCCGCCCGATAGCCGGGGGGCGGGGCCGCGCTTTCGGGCTTGACCCGGGGAGCGAGTTCCCCACGATGCCGCCGCACCCGCTGGTGCTTCGCGATCATCGCCCCGGATGTCTCATCCGGGACGATGCCACAGCCCTCGCGCCCGAGACGCCGACGGAATGTCCGACAGCCCCGTGCCCGCCATCCATCAGGCCTTCGTCCTCGCCGCTGGCCTCGGCAAACGCATGCGTCCGATCACAGCGACGGTGCCCAAACCGCTGGTCGAAGTGGCCGGCCGTGCCCTGCTCGATCACGCGTTGGACAGGGCGGCGGAAGCCGGCATCATGGATGCGGTGGTCAACGTCCACTACCTCGCCGACCTGCTCGAAGGGCACCTGGCCCGCCGCCGCACCGCTCCGGCGATCCGGATCTCCGACGAGCGCGAGGCGCTGCTCGAGACCGGAGGCGGCGTGAAGAAGGCGCTGCCGCTACTCGGCGCCGCTCCCTTCGTCGTGCTCAATTCGGATTCGTTCTGGCTCGAAGGGCCCAAGCCCAATCTCGGCCGTCTCCTCGAAACCTGGGAGCCGGAGCGGATGGACATCCTGCTCCTCGTCGCGCCGACGGCGACGAGCCTCGGCTACGAGGGCAAGGGTGATTTCGTGATGAATGCCGGCGGCGCGCTCCAGCGTCGCGGCGAGCGCGAGGTGGCGCCCTTCATCTATGCCGGTGTCGCCATCCTCAAGCCGGAGCTCTTCGCCGACACGCCGGAAGGTTCGTTCTCCCTCAACCTGCTGTTCGACCGCGCCATCGAGCGGGAGCGGCTGTTCGGCCTGCGCCTCGACGGCCAATGGCTCCATGTCGGAACCCCGGAGGCGATCGAGGCCGCCGAGGCGCAGGTGAAGGCGAGCGCGCAGGTACAGTGACGCGAACCGATCGGACCGACGGAATGACAGAGTCCCACGTCTTCACGATCCCGCCCGGCGCCCCTTTCCTGCCGACCCTCGCCGAGGCGCTGATCTCCGGTCAGCTGGTGGGGAATGTCTCCGGCGATCCGTTCGCGCTGGCCAGCGTCACCCTCTATCTCCCCACGCGACGCGCCACGCGGGCGCTCTCCGCGATCCTGGCGGAGCGGGTCGGCAGCGCGCTCCTCCCGCGCCTGATCCCGTTGGGCGAGGCGGATGAGGCCGAACTCGATGTCGCCGCGAACCCCTTGCTGGAAGACGGCGCCGACCAGCTCGCCCCGGCGATGCCGCCCCTGGAACGCCGGCTGATTCTCGCCCGCCTCGTCCAGGCCTGGGCCGAGACCATCGATCGCAAGCTTCTCCCCATGGGCGACGATGTCCCCTTCGTCGTCCCCTCCTCGCCGGCGGATGCGGTCTATCTCGCCTCGGATCTCGAAAAGCTGATGGACGCCCTCACCGTGGAGGGTGTGCCCTGGACCGAGATCGCCGGGGCGGTGGAGGCCGAGTACTCGCAGTATTTCGGCCTGACCCTGGATTTCGTGCGGATCGCCGCCGAGAACTGGCCCAAGATCCTGCACGACCGCGCCTTGAGCGATCCGGTGGCCCGCTCGCGCACCCTCATCCTCGCGGAGGCGACGCGGCTGCGGCGCGACAAGCCCGCGGATCCGGTCATCATCGCGGGCTCCACAGGGTCGGTGCCGGCGACAGCCAAGCTGATCGCCGCCGTCGCCGCCCTGCCGAGGGGTGCGGTGGTATTGCCCGGTCTTGATCTCGATCTCGACGAGTCCGGCTGGGACGCCATCGAAACGGGGGAGGGGGCGGAGCGTGAGATCGCCCACGGCCATCCGCAGGCCATCCTGCATCGCCTCCTCGGCCCCGGCTGCCTCGATCTCGACCGTGGCGCGATCGCCTCTCTCGGACAAGCGACGCCACAAGGCCGAGCACGGACGGCCCTGCTGTCCCAGGCCTTGCGCCCGGCCGAGACCACCGACGCCTGGTCGGACCTCACCGCCGATGAGCGGCGCGAGACCGCCGAGACCGGTATGGCGGGTATCTCGGTGATCGAGGCCGCCGACGAGCGCGAGGAAGCCCTGGCCGCCGCCATCGCGCTGCGCGAGACGCTGGAGACGCCCGGCGCCACCGCCGCCCTCGTCACCCCCGACCGCAACCTCGCCATACGGGTGGCGGCCGAACTCGCGCGCTGGGGGATCGTCGCCGAGGATTCGGCCGGCGAGGCGCTCTCCGTCAGCCCGGCCGGGCGCCTGGCGCGCATGGCGGCCGAGATGGCGGCGGATTTGAAGCCGCATCGGGTGATCTCACTCCTGGCGCATCCGCTGGTCCACCTGTCGATGACGCGGGACGAGGTCCGGCGCGGCGCGGCCGCCCTCGAGATCGGAGCCCTGCGAGGGCCGGCACCGGCTCCGGGATTCGACGGCTTGCGTCGTGTGCTCGCCGACCGGCGAAAGGCGACGGGACGCATCCCCCGCGCCCAGCGCCGCCTCACCGACATCGATTGGGACCTGGCGGCCCAAATCATTGATGGCCTCGAACAGGCGTTCGACGGATTCCTTCGCTCCGAAGAGGAGGGGAGCACCGATCTGGTGGCCCTGGGGCGCAGCCATGCGGCGGTGTTCGAACGCCTGATCGCCCGGCCCGAGGGCGAGGACCCTGTGGAGGACAACTCGCTCTGTGTCCTCGATACCCTATTCGACGACCTGTCCACCTCGGAGCCCGGCCTCCTGCCGGGAATGCCCCTCGACTATCCGGCTTTCTTCACGGCGTTGGCGCGCGAGCGGGTGGTGGCCTGTGGCGGAGAGCGCCCCCATCCGCGCTTGCGCATCCTCGGCCTCCTCGAAGCCCGACTGCTCGATGCCGACCGCATCGTCCTCGGCGGGCTCGACGAGGGCGTCTGGCCGATGAAGACCGTCACCGATGCGTTCCTCAACCGGCCCATGCGCGAGCGCATCGGCCTCAATCCGCCCGAGCGGCGGATCGGGCAGACCGCCCATGATTTCGTGCAGGCGCTCGGCTGCCATGATGCCGTCATCACCCGCTCGGCCAAGCGCGAAGGGGCGCCGACGGTGCCGTCGCGCTTCATCCAACGGCTTCAAGCCTTCGCCGGCGAGGCCTGCTGGGACCGTGCCCGCGAGAACGGCCGGCGCTTCCTCGGCTATGCCGGAGCGCTCGACCGTGGGGAGGGGCCGGTTCCTCCACGCCTGACCCAGCCGAAGCCGAAGCCCGACCCGGCCCTGTTCCCCCGGAGCCTCAGCGTCACCGAGGTCGAGACCCTGGTGCGCGACCCCTACATCATCTTCGCCCGGCACGTGCTCGGGCTCGATCCGCTGGAACCCGTTGCCGGCCGCCCCGGCGCCAGCGAGCGCGGAACGCTGATCCACGCGGTGCTCGGCGATTTCGCGCAGACCTATCCCGACATCCTGCCGGAGGACGCGGCCGAGCGTCTGCGCGCCCTCGCCGACGACGAATTCGCCGAGATTCGGCAGGACTTCCCGGAACTCTACGCCGAATGGTGGCCGCGCTACGAGCGCCTCGCCGCCGAGTTCCTGGACTGGGAGACCGAGCGCCGTCCGGCCCTGGACCGGGTGCGGGCCGAAATGTTCGGCCGTTGGGCGCTCCCCATGGGCAAGGACACGTTCACGCTTCGCGGGCGGGCCGACCGGATCGAGCAGCGTCGCGATGGAACCGCCTGCATCGTCGATTTCAAGACCGGACAGCCGCCGAGCAACAAAGAGGTCTTCGCCGGTTTCTCACCCCAGCTCACCCTGGAAGCGGCGATGCTGAAGGCCGGCGCGTTCGACGGCGTGACGCGGACCCGAGAGACGCCGGACCTGCTCTACGTCCATGCCACCGGCGGCCGGAAGCCGTTCGAGCCGCTCGCCGTCAAGCCGCCGCGCGGCGACCCGCGCACCATGGACGCCATCGTCGAGGAGCATGAGCGGCGGTTTCGCGGTCTCGTCGCCCGCTTCATGGCGGGGGAGGCCGCCTATGTCTCACGGCCCTACCCGAAATATGCCAGGTCCTACGGCGATTACGACCACCTCGCCCGCGTGCTGGAATGGTCGCTGGCGGGGGAGGGCGAGGGGTGAGGACGTCCTTCCCTCCCGAGAATGCGGACCCGAGACGATGGAGGGTGCTTTGATGTCCCGCCCGAGGAAATCCGCGAATCGCGGGGAGTGCGCCTAAGCGCGAATCTGTTCCGCCCCATGGTTCGGGCAGATATTCGCCTCCACGGTGATGTGCGAGAGGCCTTCCAGATCGGCGAGCTTCGCCTTGTACGCCGCCGGTTCCTGCGGGTGGTCGGACACCAGCGAGACGATCAGCCCGGTATGGCCAGGGCCGAGGCGCCAGAGGTGGAGGTCGGTGATCGTGTCGCCATTCGTCTCCAGCCGCGTCCGCACGGAGTGGGCGAGATTCCGGTCCGGCACCGCATCGAGCAATGTCGCGCCGGCGGAGCGGATCAGGCTCCAGGACCATGCGACGATCACCGCCGCGCCGACCAGGCCCATGGCCGGATCGAGCCAGGCGATTCCGAGATAGCGGCCCGCCAGCAGGGCGGCGATGGCCAGCACCGATGTCAGCGCATCGGCCAGGACATGGACATAGGCCGCCCGTAAGTTTGTATCCCCGTGATCGGCATGGCCGTGCCCCTCGTGATGGGCGTGGCCGTGATCGTGGTGATGTCCGTGGTCGTGCCCGTCGCCGTGAAGCAGCCAGGCGCTGGCGAGGTTCACGAGGAGGCCGAGGATCGCGATCGGCAAGGCTTCGCCGAAGGCGATAGCCTGAGGATTGCCGAGGCGCGTGAGACTCTCGTAGCCGATGGCCAGCGCGATCATGGCGAGGATGATCGCACTGGCGAAGGCGGACAAATCCCCGAGCTTGGCGGTGCCGAAGGCGAAGCGCGGGTCGTCGGCATGAAGACGGGCGAAGCGATAGGCCAGGGCGGCGATACCGAGCGCCGCCGCGTGGGTGGACATGTGCCAGCCATCGGCGGTGAGGGCCATCGAGCCGAAGATCGTCCCGCCCACGATCTCGGCGACCATCATCGCCAAGGTGAGGCCGACGACGAGAACGGTCCGGCGCTCGTTGCGCGCATGCGATGTCCCGAGGAAATCGTGGCGGTGCCGCCAGGTCTCGATGCTGTGGCTGTGCATGAACGGGGTGCCCTGAAAGAATCGTCCCGCCGAACATAGGGTGCTTTGGCGGGGCGATCATCCTTCTCTATGAAGAGACGGAGCCAAGCCCGGAGCAGACAGGTTGCCCTTCGTCGTCGACGATCTCACCAAGGCGAGCCAGCGCCGCGCCGCCGATCCCCTGGCCTCGGCCTGGGTCTCCGCCAATGCGGGGGCGGGAAAGACCAAGGTTCTCACCGACCGCGTCGTGAGACTCCTGCTGAACGGCGCGCCGCCGGCACGCATCCTGTGTCTCACCTTCACCAAGGCCGCCGCCGCGAACATGTCGATCCGGGTGTTCCGCACCCTCGGGCGCTGGGTCACCCTCGACGATGCCGCCCTGACGGCCGAACTCACCGAACTGACCTGCAAACCGCCCGCCCGCCGTCTGCTGCAAGTGGCGCGGCGCCTGTTCGCCCGTGCCGTCGAAACGCCGGGCGGCCTCAAGATCGAGACCCTGCACGCCCTGTGCGAGCGTCTGCTGCACATGTTCCCGTTCGAGGCCAACGTCCCCGCCCGTTTCCAGGTGCTGGACGAGAACCAGGCCTCCGACATGTTCGCTGCCGAGACCGACAGGGTGCTCGCCCTGGCGATGACGGCGAGGAACCCCGAACTCCGTGCGGCCTGGGACCGCGTCGGGCCGGAGGCCACGGGCGACACCCTGCGCTCGGTCCTGCGCGCGGCGATGCGGGCGCGCTCCCTGTTCGACGGATCCGACGGGCTCGCCGCGCCGGTCGCAGCCTTGTCCGAGGCCCTGGGCCTCCGCGCCGCCGACACCGCGGAAGCGATCCTGGAACGGATGCTCACCGGAGGGCTCGACCAGTGGAGCGAGCTGGCGCAGCGCCTGCGCACGGGAAAATCCACCGATGAGGGGCTGGCCGACAAGCTCGTGGCCGCCGAGGCGGCGAAGGACCCCACTGAGAAGCTCGATCTCTACCGTTCGGTCTTCTTCACCGAGAAGGGGACGCCCAAAGCCGACAAGAGCCTCGGCACCAAGGATGTCCCCGCCGAGGTCAAGGAGGCCCTTCTCGCCGAGCGTGACAGGCTCGACCCGCTCTTCGATACGCTCCGCGCGGCGCGGGCGCTGGAGCGGACACAGGCCCTGTTCGTCCTGGCCTCGGAGATCCACCGCCGGGTGGAGAGCCAGAAGGCGCGGCTCGGCGCCCTCGATTTCGACGACCTCATCCACAAGGCCCTCGATCTGCTCTCGCGGGTCGATGCGACCTGGGTCCTGTACAAGCTCGATCGCGGCATCGATCACGTCCTCGTGGACGAGGCGCAGGACACCAACCCGCGCCAATGGGATATCCTGCGCCGCATCACCGCCGATTTCGCCAGCGGCGAGGGAGCCCGCGAGGTTCTTCGCACCCGTTTCGCGGTGGGTGACCCCAAGCAATCGATCTACAGTTTCCAGGGCGCCGAACCGCGCGAGTTCTCGACCGTGCATCGCGAATGGCGGACGGCCTCCGAGCAGGCCGGTCTGCCCTTCGAGGACGTGACGCTGAACCTGTCGTTCCGCTCGACGAAGGGCATCCTCCGCGCGGTGGACGCCACCTTCGCCGTGCCCGAGCATTACCAGGGCCTGTCCTTCGACGATGCCGCCGTGGGCACCACGCATGAGACGGCCCGGCGGGAGGCGCCGGGGGTGGTGGAGATCTGGCCCGTCGAAGTGCCCGCCGAGGAAGAGGAGCCCGATGCCTGGGCGGCACCGGTGGACGCGCCAGAGGCCAACGCGCCGTCCATCGTCACCGCCCGCCGGGTGGCGCGGGCGGTGAAGGCCTGGACCACGACCGGGGACGAGGGCGGCCGCGTCTGGCGTCCCGGGGACGTGCTCATCCTGGTGCGCAAGCGCTCAGCGGCGTTCGAGGAGGTGATCCGCGCCCTGAAGCTCTGCGGTGTGCCCGTGGCGGGCCAGGACCGCCTGGACATCACCGCCCATATCGCGGTGAACGACCTCGTCTCCATCGGCCGGGCGGGGCTGCTGCCGGCCGACGATCTCACCCTGGCCGGCGCCCTGAAGACGCCGCTGGTCGGGCTCGACGACGACGACCTCGTTCGCATCGCCACCGGCCGCGAGGAGGCGGAGACGCTCGAGGATGCCCTGGCCCGCCACGCCGAAGCGGGCGATCCGGCCGCGAGACGCGGGCATGCGGCCCTCACATTGTGGATCGACCTGGCGGCCCGGCACGGGCCGTTCGGGTTCTACGCGAGCCTGCTCGGGCCGCATGAAGGGCGGATGCGGCTGGTATCCCGCCTCGGTGGCGAGGCAGGGGATGCCATCGACGTGTTCCTGATGAAGGCGGCCGAGGCCGAGCAGGCCTCCGAGGCTCCGTCCCTCGATTGCTTCCTCACCCGTTACGACATCACTCCGGGGCGCGGCGTCAACGGCCTCACCGTCAAGCGCGACCTCGAATCCGGTCGCAACGAGGTCCGGGTGATGACGATTCACGGCGCCAAGGGGCTCGAAGCACCCGTCGTGGTGATGATCGACGGATGCGAGCCGCTCGGGCGCAACGATCCGCAACTCCTCGCCATGCCGGGCGTGCGCGGCCAAGCCCTGCCGCCGGTCTGGGCCGGGTCGAAGTCGCAGGATACGCAGGCCGTCGCCGCCGCCCGGGCGGAGCATCAGGCCCGTGCCCGCGAGGAGCACAACCGTCTCCTCTATGTGGCCCTGACCCGCGCCGCGGACCGCCTCACCATCGCGCCCTATCGCGGCCACGAGGAGCAGGGCGAGAATGCCTGGTGCGAGATGGTGCGGAAGGGGTTGGAACAGGTCCTGGGGGCAGGCGAATCCATCGAGACCAGCTACGGCCCCGCGCACCTCTGGCGCGAGGGCACAGCGGAACCCGTCGCCGCCCGGTCCTCTGCGGGTGACGAGGCGATCTCGTCGATTCCCCCATGGTTGCGACAAGTGGCGCGCAGCGAGGTCGAGGTCGCGCCACCGCTCAATCCCTCCGGCGCGCTCGGAGCGGCGGATGGGCAGCGCACGCTGCCGCGTCGGCAGGCGAACCCGCATGCCCGCCGCCGCGGTATCCTCATTCACTCGCTGATCGAACACCTTCCCCGCCTCGATCGGCATCAGCGCGCGAGTGCTGCCTCCGCCTTCGTCAAGGCTCGGGCGCCGTCCCTCTCGGTGGCGGAACAGGAAAGGTTGGTGACGGACGTCCTGCGACTGGTGGAGGATCCTGCCTTGGAGGCACTCTTCGCCAGCGATGCGAGGGCTGAAGTCGCGGTCTCGGGACGCGTCAGCGTCGGCGGCGAAGAGCGGGCGGTCTTCGGACGGATCGACCGCCTGAGCATCCGCCCCGACAGGATCGTGCTCGCGGATTTCAAGACGAGCCGGCCCCCGCCTGATCGCGCCCCGGTTCCGGGCGACGAGGCGGCGCAGGTCGCGCTCTATGTGGCACTCCTACGGGACATCTATCCAGGACGTCCCGTCGAGGCGCTGCTGGTCTGGACCTCGGGGCCGGTCATCCGCCATCTCGGCGAGCCCACCATTTCGGCGGCGCTCGCCTCGCTGTCGAATCGTCCGGCTCAGCCCGGCATCAAGGCGTGAGCTTGAGGATCTGTCCGTCCGGGCCGTCCGTCACGGCATAGACCGACCCATCGCTGGCGACCTTCACGTCGCGGATACGGTGATCGAGGGGGATGCGCTCCTCGGTCACCACCTTGTCGCCGTCGAGCTTCAAGGCGACGATGCCGCCGCTCACCAAGCCGCCGACGAGGAAGGCATCCTTCCAGGCCGGGAACAGGGTGCCGTTATAGAGTGCCATCCCGGACGGGCCGATGACCGGATCCCAGTAATAGACCGGCTGGACGGTGCCGCCCGCCTGGGTCTTACCTTCGCCGATCTTCTCGCCGCTATACTCGATGCCGTAGGTCACTTCCGGCCAGCCGTAATTCAATCCGGGCCGGGGACGATTGAGCTCGTCGCCGCCGCGCGGCCCGTGTTCGACGGTCCAGAGGCGTCCCTGCCCATCCAGGGCCGCGGACTGCACGTTGCGGTGCCCGTAGGACCAGATTTCGGGCTTGGCCTTCTCACCACCCGTGAACGGGTTGTCCTTCGGCGCATTGCCGTCGGTGTCGATACGGAAGACCTTGCCGAGGCCGCTAGTGAGGTCCTGGGCCTGGACGCGCGGTCCCTTGTCCGACCGCTCGCCGACGGTGACGAACAGCTTGCCGTCCGGCGCGAAGACGAGGCGGGAGCCGAAATGCTTGTCGCCCTCATAGGACGGCGTCTGGCGGAAGATGACCTTCAGGTCGTCGAGACGGCCGCCATCTTTCTCCTCGATCAGCTTGGCGCGGGCCACCGTCGTTCCGTTGCCCTTATCGCGCGGCTCGGAATAGCTGAAATAGATGAGACGGTCGGAGACGAAGCTCGGGCTCAGCGCCACGTCGAGGAGACCGCCCTGGCCTCGCGCGTCCACCTTCGGAACGCCGGCGATGGGCTGGCCGAGCGTGCCGTCCTTGGCGACGATGCGCAGCTTGCCGGCCTTCTCCGTGACCAGCATGCGGCCATCCGGCAGGAACTCCATGGCCCAGGCGCTGTCGAGGCCCTTGGCGACGACGGCGCTCTGCACCTTGGTGGCCTCGAGGGGCTTCGGCGCACGGGTCTGATTGGGAAGCAGGGGCTTGTAGGTGGTGTTGGCGGGTTCCGTTTCGGCGGGCTCTCCCCCCTTGGCCTCGTGCTGGGGCGCCGCGAAGGACTCGCCTCCGATCCTCGGCTGAGGCGTTCCGGAATTGCCATCCTGGGCGAACGCACCGGTGCCGAGGCTCAGGGCGGCGAAGGAGGCAAGCAAGGTCGGAGAGATGCGCGTCACGTGGTGATATCCTCCATGGCCGGCTTTCAGGAAACCAGCTCTTGGCCTGTTGCGAAGCTCGATCGCCGGACGGCGGCCGAACTCATCTCGCACCGGCTTCATCGGGGCGTGCGTGATGGAACGCTCGCCTCAAGGATCGCCGATCACAGGGGGAGATGGGGCGAGGCGATGGCTTTGGCGAGGGGCAACGTGATTCATGCGCCCCACATCCCGCCGGGTCGAACATCGGTGGATGATGCATGCGGGAATCGGACGGCTGTCCCGCCTTGGGCATCTTACGCCTTGACCGTCCCGGTTCACGTCGCCAACTCTCGTTCTCAAGCTGGCGCAGGCAATGTCGCGCCGCCCGTGGAATGTGAAAGGGATCGTGATGGCGACGGTAAAAGTGACCGACGCGAGCTTCGAGCAGGACGTTCTCAAGTCCGTCGAGCCCGTGGTCGTGGATTTCTGGGCGGAATGGTGCGGCCCTTGCCGTCAGATCGGCCCGGCTCTCGAAGAAATCTCCGCTGACATGCAAGGCCGGGTGAAGATCGCCAAGGTCAATGTCGACGAGAATCCCGGCATTGCCGCCAAATATGGCATCCGCTCGATTCCGACACTTCTCATCTTCAAGGGCGGTGAGCTCGCGAGCCAGAAGGTCGGCGCGGCTCCAAAGGGCGATCTGTCCCGCTGGATCCAGGCCAGCGCCTGAGCGCACTCGCTAAGCTTTCGAGGAAAAGCCCGGCCGTTCATGGCCGGGCTTTTTTTATGTCCGGTGGAGCGCACCGGCTGGTGCCTGCCGTGGTTCGGAAACGAAAAAACCCGGCCATAAAGGCCGGGCTTCTCCGTTTCGAGACCTGTGTCGACGTTGCGACGTATCGGCTTAGTACGAGCCGAACTTGTAGTTCAGACCGGCGCGGACGACGGCGAACTCGGTCTCACGAGCCGAGGGGCTGAGCGCCAGCACGTTCGTAGCCGGGTTGTAGACGGAGCGGGCGCCGCGGCCATCCTGCTCGAGGTTCACGTAGAGACCTTCGACCTTCAGCGTCACGGCCGAAGAGCGGAAGAAGTTCAGGAACGAGTCGGTGGGGAGAGCGTACTCGATACCACCACCAGCGGTGTAGCCGGTGCGGAAGTCGTCGCCGCCAGCGCCGCCGTCGCCGTAGGCGAAGCCGCCGGTGCCGTAGAACAGGACGCGGTCGAAGGCGTAACCGACGCGGCCGCGAACGGTACCGAAGAAGTTCATCTCGCTACCGGGGGTCCGGACAGCGGCGCCATCAGCAGCACCCGGGGTGCCGGTGAAGTTTACAGCCGTACCGGGGAACAGACGCGAACGGTTGCTGAAATCGGTGTACTGAGCGTCAGCTTCGAGACCGACGACCAGGCCCGAGCCCGGGGTGAACTGGTAGTTGTAGCCGACCTGACCACCGCCAACGAAACCTTCGCTGTTGTTGCCGTTGCCGACCGACAGAACACCATTGGTGGTGCCCGAGTTCAGCACGGAGCCGGCCGGGAGGTTGTAGCGGTTGCTGTCGCTACCGGCGTCGAAGCCGTAACCGGCGTTGATACCGAAGTAGAAGCCGGTCCAGGTGAACACCGGCACCGGCACGAAGACCGGCGGTGCAGCGCGACGCGGAAGGTCGGCGGCGGTGGCCGCAGCCGTGAGGGCCGTGAAGGCCGCGAAAGAGGTAAGAAGCTTTTTCATCGTTGATCCCCAGCGAGTTGCCCGATCCACAATCAAACTAGTCGATTTTGGGCAGCTGAGATGTAGCGCAGGAGCCACACCCAATGCCCGATGCCACAAGTGTGGCTGCTTCGGTGAAAAGCGGGGATCGTTTCGGGGCTTCGGCGCCAGACAATAAGGACAGACGTTGTCTCCGTCACGCCGCATCGGCGCCCGAGACTCTCGATCGCGGCGGTTGTCCAAGAAAAACGGTGTTTTAACCCTGTCGGAAGCTGGCGACGATCCCGCCGGAGGGTTCGCCAGACTTCGCAATCGCAATGAACGCCCGAGCCGGCGACGAATCCGCCGGCGCGATCAGGTCGGGGGCGTACCGTTGGCGGTCAGGACGTTGCCCGCGAGATAAAGCGAGCCGCAGATGAGGATGCGCGGCGGCTGCTCGAAGGCGAAGTCGGCGAGGCTTTCCAGGGCGGCCTCGACGCTGGAGGCCACATAGGCGGTGAGGCCGACATCGGCGGCGATCTGCGCCACCTCCTCGGCGGGGCGTGCCGCCATCTGACCTCCGATCGGGACCGCGATCAGACCACGCGCCAGCCCGACGAAGTTACGCAGGAATCCCTCCGCGTCCTTCGTGCCGAGCAGGCCTGCCACCAGGACCAGCGGCACGTCGCTGCGCTCGCCGAGATCTGCCATCGCTGTCGCGAGAATGCGGCCGCCGTCGATATTGTGGCCGCCGTCGAGCCAGAGTTCCGCGCCGGCCGGTGCCATGTCGGCGAGGCGGCCGCGGTTGAGGCGCTGCAAGCGTCCTGGCCACTCGACTTTGTTCAGACCGGTCTCGATGGCCTCGACGCCGATATCGCCGAATCCCGCGGCGCGCAGGGCGGCGATCGCCGTGGCGGCGTTGGTGAATTGGTGACGTCCGTTGAGCCGGGGCTGCGGCAGGTCGAACAGGTCGAGCTCGTCCTGGTAGACGATCCGACCGCGCTCGGCATGGACGGAGAAATCCTGGTTGCCGACCCGGATCGGCGTGGCGCCGATTTCTTCGGCGAAGCGGCAGAGGACCGAATCCGCTTCCTTGTAATCCTGGGCGGCGATGATCGCCGGGCAGCCGCGTTTGAAGATGCCCGCCTTCTCCGTCGCCACCGCCTCGACGGTATCGCCGAGATATTCCGCATGGTCGCGACCGATCGGGGTGACGACGGCCGCTGCCGGACGATCGATCACGTTGGTGGCGTCGACACGCCCGCCGAGGCCCACTTCGAGCAGGAGCACGTCCGCCGGAGCTTCCGAGAACAGGAGGAGGGCCGCGGCCGTGGTGATCTCGAACACCGTGATCGGTTCGCCGGCATTCGCGGCCTCGCAGCGTGCCAGGGCGTCGGCCAGCTGGTCCTCGGGCACGTAGCTGCCGCCGCCCACTGCGCCGATGCGGATACGCTCGTGGAATCGCACGAGATGCGGTGAGGTATAGACATGCGCGGCGAGACCGCCGGCTTCGAGGATCGCCCGCATGAAAGCGATGGTCGATCCCTTGCCGTTGGTGCCGGCCACATGAATGACCGGAGGCAGCTTGCGCTCAGGGTGTCCGAGCCGTTCGAGCAGGCGCTCGATCCGCCCGAGGGACAGATCGATCGTACGCGGATGAAGGGCCAGGAAGCGCGCCATCAGCGCGTCGGAAGAATCCATGGATCGGCTCGCCGTATCGCGCGTGGGCTCAAGCCGGTTCGGCAACGGCGCCCGCGCGCGCCGGTGTCGCCGCGGGCTGGTTCATCAGCAAACCGCAGAGCCGTGAGATCGTATCCTTCAGGGCATGCCGATGCACGACCTGATCGACCATTCCATGTTCCTGCAAATACTCGGCACGCTGGAAACCGTCGGGCAGTTTCTCTCGAATCGTCTGTTCGATGACGCGAGGCCCGGCAAAGCAGATCAGGGCGCCGGGTTCGGCGAGATGGACATCGCCGAGCATGGCATAGGAGGCGGTGACGCCCCCCGTGGTCGGGTTGGTGAGTACGACGATATAGGGAAGCTTCGCCCCCTTCAGCCGACGGACCGCCACCGTGGTGCGGGGCATCTGCATGAGCGAAAGGATGCCTTCCTGCATGCGCGCGCCGCCGGAGGCCGAAAACAGAATGTAGGGCGTGCGCTTGTCGAGGGCCGTCTCGGCGCCCCGCACGAAGGCTTCGCCCGCCGCCATGCCGAGGGAGCCGGCCATGAAGGCGAAGTCCTGCACGGCCAATGTCATCGGCAGGCCCGAGACCCGGCCGAAGCCGATCTTGAAGGCGTCCGGCATCCCGGTCTTCGCGCGGGCATCCTTCAGGCGGTCGGCGTAGCGCTTCTCGTCGCGGAACTTCAGCGGGTCCGTCGCCACTTCCGGCAGCGGCACGTCGATCCAGGTGCCCTCGTCGAACATCATCTTGAGGCGCGCTTGCGCGCTCATCTTCAGATGGTGCTCGGAGCCCGGGATGACCCAATGGTTCCCCTCGACTTCCTTATGGAACACCATCTGCCCGCTATCGGGGCATTTGACCCACAGGTTCTCTGGGGTCTCGCGCTTGAACAGGGTCTTGATCTTGGGGCGCACGACCTCCGAGATCCAGTTCATGGGTTCAACCATCGTCGACTGACCATTCTTGAGGGAAGGGGTCTCGGATGAGCCGGAGACCGGCTCGCGGAATTATCGGTCCGGGGCAGCGCTCAGGCGGAACGCCCGCGCACGCCCTCGGCCAGTTCGCGCACGAGGGCGCTCACCGCTCCGGCGGCGTCCCGGCCATCCACGACGGCCCGGTGGACCACATCGACCAGAGCCGACCCGACGACCACCCCGTCCGCGCCCTTGGCGATCTCGGCCGCTTGCACGCCCGTCCGAACACCGAAGCCGACCACGACGGGCAACTCCGTATGATTGCGGATACGGCCCACCGCCTCGGCCACCCGGCCGAAATCCGGTGTCGCCGTGCCGGTGATTCCGTTGATCGACACGTAATAGACGAAGCCGGCCGTGTTCGCGAGGACGGCGGGAAG
This sequence comes from Methylobacterium sp. SD274, assembly GCF_017355285.1. NCBI lineage: Bacteria > Pseudomonadati > Pseudomonadota > Alphaproteobacteria > Hyphomicrobiales > Methylobacteriaceae > Methylobacterium > Methylobacterium sp. SD274. The sequence goes on from NZ_JADIJP010000028.1 coordinate 56,815, forward strand.
GCGGCGCTCATCCGTGGTGGGCGTCGCCAGCCGAATGAAGGCCAGGCCCTTCGCCAGAGCCGGCAGACAGAGCTCGTCATCCTCTTCGGGAGGAAGGTCGACGACGATCAGCCCGTCGAGGCCCGCAGCGACCGCATCGTCGAGAAAGCGGTCGACGCCGTAGGCGTGGATCGGGTTGTAGTATCCCATCAGGATGACCGGCGTGGCGGTGTTGCCTTCGCGGAAACGACGGACGAGGCCGAGGGTCTTGACCAGGTCCTGTCCACCCTTCAGGGCGCGCAAGGCCGCCGCCTGGATGGCCGGACCATCGGCCATCGGATCGGTGAAGGGGAGCCCGAACTCGACGATGTCGGCGCCGGCCTCCGGCAGCGCCTGAAGCACCTTCAAGGAGGTCTCGGCATCGGGATCGCCCGCCATCACGTAGGTCACCAAGGCGGCGCGCTTCTCCGCGCGGCAGCGGGCGAAGGTGGCCTCGATACGGGTCGGCATGGAGCCGGAGGCGTCCGGGTGCGAAGAAGTCTCTGACAGCGAAAGGGTCATGGTGCCTGCGTCTCGCGGGCTACCCTCGGGGGAGGGGCGGCCCAGGAACAAGCCGTCGCGCCTACACCATCGCGGCCTGCCCGTGAAGCGCGACGCGTCGAGCCGGCCGGCATCCGATGCGTCCACGACGTCGCCGATGCGGATCGGGCGATGCTCCGTTTCGCGGCAAGAAAGCCTTAAGCTCCTTTCGAAAGCCGTCCTTCAATCTCACATGCGATCAAGGGGGTATGCGAGGGACCGGAATGGAGCGAGAGCGGGACGGTGGGCAACGATGCCCCGCTGCACCATGTCCGGGCCGGCGGCGATCCGCCCACGCTTCCGGACGGAGAGGTCGATGATCGCGCCGGAGGTCGTTCTCGTCCTGATCCCGCTGGCGGCCATCGCCGCGATTTACGCGGCTGCTCGCGCGCGGCGGCAACCGGCCGCGGACACGACCGAGATCGAGCGGCTTCAGGATAGCATCTGGCGGATCTCGGAAAGCGAGGAGCGCTACCGCGCCCTCGTTGAGGCGACCACCGACGTCATCGTCCAGCGGGACGCGCAGGGGCGCATCACATTCGCCAATGACGGATTCGGGCGTCTCTTCGGTGTGGAGCCTCTGACGTTGCTCGGCTCGACGGCCGAACTCGAGATCCTGGAGCAGGGAGTCCGCCAGCAGCATCCCGACGGCGTCACCCGCGTGGAGATGCAGGTCCGCCCCGTCGACGGCATTCCACGCTGGTTCTCCTTCATCGAGACGCGCGTCACCGGCGTCGGCGGTCGCACGCAATGGCTGCGGGCGGGCTCCGACATCACCGAGCGGATCGAGTCCGCCCGCTCCCTCGATGAAGCGCTCCATCGGGCCGAGGCGGCCAATGTCGCCAAGTCGCGCTTCCTCGCCACCGTGAGCCACGAAATCCGAACGCCGCTCAACGGGATCCTCGGCATGGCCGATCTCGTCCTCGATACCGGCCTCGATGCCGAGCAGCGGACCTATGTGGAGGCGGTGCGGACGTCGGGCCGGGCCCTGCTGACGCTCATCGACGGCATCCTGGATTTCTCGCGGATCGAGGCAGGACGCCTCGACCTGTCGGCGGAGCCTTTCGATCTCCGTGCCGTGGTGGAGGGCGTGGTGGAGCTCCTCGCCCCCCGCGCGCAGGACAAGGGTATCGAGATCGCCATCGACGTGGCGGACGACGTCCCTATCGAATTCATCGGGGATGCTGACCGCATCCGGCAGATCGTGGTCAATCTCGCCGGCAACGCGATCAAGTTCACCAATCAGGGCGGGGTCGGCGTCACGATACGGTGGGCCGCCCCCGACATCGTCCTGGCGGTCTCGGATACGGGATCGGGCATTCCCGAGGCTCGCATCCCCGCTCTGTTCGAGGAGTTCGAGCAGGGCGACAACAGCGCCAGCACCCGCCATGAGGGAACCGGCCTCGGCCTCGCCATCACCCGCCGCCTCGTCACGCGGATGGGTGGTCGAATCGATGCGCATTCCGTCATCGGCCGTGGCAGTACCTTCACCGTGCACCTGCCCCTTCCCGTCGGCGCCGTGGCGGATGGTGAACCATCGGCGGTGTCGCTGCAGGGCCGCAAGATCCTGATCGTCGCCGATTCGCCCTATCAGGCTCCGTTCCTCGCAAGGCGGCTGTCCCGGTCCGGCGCGTCGGCGGTGGTGGTGGCGAATGTCGAGGCCGGGCTCGATACCCTGTCCGGCGTCCCCTTCGACGCGGTGATCGCCGACCGTGCGCTGGGCGACGAGAACGTGCGCAGGCTCGCGGCGGAGGCGAAGCGACGGGGCGTGCGCTGCAGCCTCATCCTGCTCTCCCCCTTCGACCGGCGCGAGTTCGGTGCGCCGGGAGCGGCCGGCTTCGACAGCTATCTGATCAAGCCGGTGCGGGCGCGCTCCCTGTTCGACAGGCTCCTCGTGCCGACCTCGTCCATCGAGCATCCGGGCTCGTCCATTTCGGGTCCCAGCGCTGAAGCGGAACCGACGGAAAACCCGCGCGCGGCCCCGCATATCCACGTGCTCCTCGCCGAGGACAATCCGATCAACGCACTCCTGGCCACGAGGGCACTGGAGCGGCTCGGCGCCACGGTCGTTCTGGCGCGGGACGGGTCCGAGGCGTTGGCCCGGCTCGATCATCCCGCATCCCGGTTCGACCTCGCTCTCATCGACATCCGCATGCCGGGGATCGACGGTCTGGAAACGGCGCGGCGCCTGCGGGCCAGCGAGGCCGAGCATGGTCGCGCTCCGCTTCGATTGGTGGCCCTCACCGCCAATACCGGCCGCGAGGACGAGCGGGCGGCACGCGAGGCGGGGTTCGACGAATTCCTGGCAAAACCCCTCGACCTCAAGGCCTTGCCCGCTCTCCTCGAACGCCGTTCCGCCGCGGCGGCCTGAGCGGCAATTCGCGTTGACAGCGCGCGGCGAGCAAGCGAACACGGGGCCATGCACGCACCCAACTCGCCTCCTCCCGATGCTTCGGCACCGTCGAACCGGGATGGTCTCGTGGCCTGGGCCGTGGCGGCAACGGTGGTGGTCACAATCCTGATCGGCACGTTCGCGCCTGCTTCGCACGGACGTTCCGGGCATGGTGCGGCGGCCATCGACGCATCCTGCGCCGAATGGAGCGACGGCTGCACAATCTGCCAGCGTTACGGCGAGGAGACGGCCTGCTCCCTTCCCGGCATCGCCTGCGTTCCGCAAGCAAAGCAGTGCCTGCGCCATTCCGGGGGATGAGCGAAGCGTCCGTGCCAGCCCGCCTTCGGTTCGCGCCGAGTCCCAACGGGCGGCTCCATCTCGGACACGCTTACTCGGCCCTGGTGAACGAGACATTCGCCGCGCGGCTCGGCGGTGACCTCTGCCTGCGGATCGAGGACATCGATCCGGTGCGCTCGCGCCCGGAACTGATCGCCGCCATCGAGGAGGATCTCGCCTGGCTCGGGATCGGGTTCAGCGGGGCCGTCCGGCGCCAGTCGGAGCATCTCCCGGCCTATCGGCATGCTCTGGAGAGCCTCCGCTCGCGCGGCCTCGTCTATCCCTGCTTCTGCTCCCGCGCCGCCGTGATCGAAGCCGCCGGATCTATACCGTCCCGCGATCCGGACGGGGCGCCCCTGTATCCCGGCACCTGCCGCGTCCTGTCTCACGAGGAACGGGCGGCCCGCCTCGCCGCTGGCCTGCCGCATGGCTGGCGGCTCGACATGGCGCAGGCTCTCACGCGGAGTCCCGGCCCGCATCGCTTTCGCTGTCTCGATGCCGCTCATGCCGAAACGAGCCATGTCGCCGATCCCGCCCGCTGGGGCGATGTGCTGATCGCACGCCGTGACGTCCCGACGAGCTATCACCTTTCGGTGGTGATCGATGACGCCGTCCAGGGGATCAGCCACGTGGTGCGCGGCGCGGACCTGTTCGCCTCCACCGATCTGCATGTCCTGCTGCAGGCTCTGCTCGGCTATGACGGCCCGGCCTATCACCACCACGCCCTCGTCCTCGGGCCGGACGGGATGAAGCTCGCCAAATCGCGCGGCTCGGAATCCCTCGGCGATCTGAGAGGGCAGGGCGTCACGCCGGCGGAGATACGCCGACGACTCGGTTTCGCGTGAGGCGAGGGCGCCTCATACCAAGTCTCACTGAACCCGACCCTTAAGTCAGGTTCAGTGAGGTCCGGCGGATGAAAGCTGCCGCGCCGTCGCGCGGGTAGACCTCGATGAGCCAGGCTCAGCGAGCTCTGGTATCAGCGCGTGGTCGTGCTCTGGGCCATGGCGGCGCCGGTGCGGGATTTCTGCATCGTGCCGTCGATCTGCTCGCGCTGGCGCGTGAACTCGGTGAGCATCCGCCCATCGAGCTCGCGTCCGCGCGGTACGCGGATCTTCATCGGGTCCACGAAATGGCCGTTGATGATGACCTCGTAATGCAGATGCGCACCGGTGGAGAGGCCGGTGGAGCCGACATAGCCGATCACCTGACCTTGGCGCACCTTGGCGCCCGACGTCACGCCCCGGGCGAAGCGGGACATGTGGTTATAGGTGGTGACGTAGCCGTTGATGTGCTGGAGCTCGACCCGTCGTCCGTAGCCGGAATCCCATTCCGCCTTGATGACGGTGCCGTTTCCGGCGGCGACGATAGGCGTGCCGATCGGATTGGCCCAGTCGACGCCGGTATGCAGCTTGGCATAGCCGAGGATCGGATGGCGACGGTAGCCGAAGCCCGACCGCATGATGCCGTCGGCGATGGGTTTGCGGATGAGGAACTTCTTCAGCGAGCGCCCCTGCTCGTCGAGATAATCGATGGAGCCGTCATCGGGCGATTGGAAACGATAGACCTTGCGGACCTCACCGCCGAGGTTGAGCGAAGCATAGAGCAGTTCCGGCCGGTCCAATGCGGCCTGACCGCCTTCCTCGTCATAGGTATAGAAGACGTCGAGACTGTCCCCGTTGGAGATCCGACGCTGGAAGTCGATGTCGTAGCTGAAAATCCGCACGAGATCTTCGACCGTCGCACGCGGCAGGTCGTGCCGTGCCGCCGTCTCGTAGAGGCTCTGGTAGAGGCGAGGGCCCGAACCGCCATTCTCATCCTCGTCGTCATCCCCGGATTCGGAGGCGACGGGAGCCTTGCGGGCCGACTTGTCCTCCACCGCCTGCGCCACGGAAACGAAAGCGCCGCGATCGTTGATGGCCGCCGTCGCCTCGACCCCGTTCTCGCCATAGAGGGTGACGCGGGTCACCTGCCGCGGATCGCCGGGTTTCGGGCCCGGTGCGATCTGGACGCGGAACTGTTGCCCCTCGGCCAGCTCGCCGACACGCGCCCGTCCGCCGAGCGCCGCCACGATGCCCTTGATCTGCTCGTCATTCGCCTGGCCCGTCGCCTTCAGCAAGGCTTCGAGCGTGTCGCCACGCTTGATCGCGAGGTCGCGATCTTCCACCAGCGGCGTCTCGCCCTGGCGCAGGCTGGTCTTGGCGAGATTGGTGACGTTCTCCGGCACCACCAGGACTTCGATGGATTTGAACGGGCTCGCATCGCCCGATGCCGGCGACATCCCTCCGAAATCCGGTGAGGCGATGCCCTGCTGTAGGGCCCGCGACAGCATCAGTTGCGGAGCGATGGGAAGCGCCGTGCGTCGCCCCGCCTCCGCCGCGAGGCGCTTCTCTTCCTCGACCTGCGCGGTGACGGCGTCGTCCCCGAGGGCGGGCGTGGACGCCTCGATCGGCATCGTCGTGAGATCCCGCTTGATCACGGTCACTTCCGCACCGGGGGCATCCGCTGCGCTCGGCTCGGATGCCCGTTCCAGCGGCTCGCTGGAGACGAACTTCATCGGGTCGAAGCGCGGCACTTCGGCCGAGAAGACACCCGTGGACATGGACAGCGCCGTCGAGATTCGGACGAAGGGGCGGACCTTGATGATCTCGCGCTCTCCGAGACGGACCGTCACCGGGGAGCGAAACGTCTGCTTGGCGGAGGCGATCATCAGGTTACGGACGAGGCGGTCGCCTTTCCGCGCGAGGTCGGCGGTATCGTCGCTGGGGGCCGGCCGAACGACGATCTCGGCATGTTCAGGTACTGCGGCGAAGGAAACGTCGCCCTGCAGCGACACGTAGATCGCCGCTCCGATCAGTCCGGCTCCGGTCAGCCCGGTCAGCGCGCTTGCGCAGAGCCAACGCAGGTTGACGTCCCGCCGGTCGATCCGCGTGGCATCCGTGACGAACAGATCGAGGGGAGCGTCGGTGGCCCGCCCCGGATGCGGTTGGCGCGGATCGGCGCTGCTCGTCGGAGCCCCGATTTTGAGCCGCCCGCGCCCCGCATGATTCCCTCGCAAGCGTATCTCTTCTTATCAGGAGGTCGGCCGACCCTCGTTCGACAAGGGACGGCGGGAAACGATCTGCGGCGGACGATATCCGCCAACGGTCGACATGTCGAAGTCGAGCATGTCGACATTGAGGCGTGGCGGGGAGAGCTCCTGTGCTCTTACGGGATCACGAGAGGGGAGGGCGCCGGAGTATGGAGCGGAAACCTCCCGGCAACCCGCCAGCCGACCGAGGCAGAAGGGCTTCATATGAAGGGAAGCGACTGGGCCGAGGTCGCTATGCGCCGAAATTACGCTTTGCCGACAAAGAGTTATGGTCCCTGGGTCATGGGATTGTCGCGAAAGTTTCAGTGTCCTGTCATTTTGGCATTGACGAGAGTGAGGGGTGGGTCTAGAAGC
>NZ_JADIJP010000029.1:0-54363 GCF_017355285.1 Methylobacterium sp. SD274
CACGTACATCATGTTGCCGATGACGAGCGGCGAGCCTTCGTGGCCGCGCAGGACGCCGGTCGAGAACGTCCAGGCCACCTGCAGCTGCTTAACGTTGCTGGCATTGATCTGGTCGAGCTTCGAATAGCGCGTATTGGCGTAATCGACCGTCTGCAGCACGGGCTCGTCGGCGAGAGCCTGGCCCGACGCTGAGATGCAGAACAGGAGGGCGGCGGCTCGGTAGCTGTCCCGCATGGGCGATCCTCGAACATGGCGTGAGCGTTCCGGCGGCTCCTCTATCATCGGATGCGGATCGATTCGCGGGCTTCCTTGCCGCTGGGATCGGGGCGATCATGTCTACCGTCATCCTTGCCATCCCGCCCGAACTCGTCTATGCGCCGCAGCTCGCGTTCGCTCCGGCTGGGGGCTGAACGGACGGTGCCGGCTTGTCCGGCATGCGGAGTTCGCTCCATCGTCCCGTGTCTCCGCCTTCGATCAACCGCTCGGGCCTTCAAACGGCTCGAAGGGCTTGGCGCCGGGTGAAACGCGTTGAACCGGCCCGACGATCGACATCCGCACATCCGTGCCGTCGGGCCCCTTTTGCTATGAAGGGCCCGTTATGCCTCTCTACGAACACGTCTTCCTGGCGCGCCAGGACGTGACGGCCCAGCAGGTCGAGACCATGGTCGAGACCTACAAGGGCGTCATCGAAGCCAATGGCGGCAAGGTCGAGAAGATCGAGATGTGGGGCGTGAAGTCCCTCGCCTACCGCATCAAGAAGAACCGCAAGGCGCATTTCACGCTCCTCAACGTCGACGCCCCCCCGGCGGCTCTCGCCGAGATGGAGCGCCAGATGCAGATCTCCGAGGACGTCCTGCGCTTCATGACCGTCCGCGTCGAAGAGCTCGAGTCCGAGCCGTCGGCGATGATGCAGAAGCGCGACCGCGACGACCGCAAGGATCGTGAGCGCGGCCGTCGTCGTGACGACGAAGGCTTCGGTGGTGGTGGATTCGGTGGCGACCGGGATCGTGGCGACCGCGGTGATCGCGGCGACCGTCCCGAGCGCAGCTTCGGCGGGGAGAACTAAGCCATGGGTTTCGGTGCTGGACCTGGTGCGGCTCCTGCCGCTGGTGGTGGTGGTGGTGCGGGCGGCGGACGTCGTCCCTTCTTCCGTCGTCGCAAGACCTGCCCGTTCTCGGGCGCGAACGCTCCCAAGATCGACTACAAGGACGTCAAGCTCCTGTCGCGCTACGTCTCCGAGCGCGGCAAGATCGTGCCGTCGCGCATCACGGCGGTGTCGGCCAAGAAGCAGCGTGAACTCGCCCAGGCGATCAAGCGCGCCCGCTTCCTCGGCTTCCTCCCCTACGTGATCAAGTAAGACCATCGTCCTGGCTCGGTTCGATCCGGGCCAGGACGCCCGCCGCCCGCGCGGCGGCGCAGAATCTTCACTTCCGCTGCCACAGGTCGGCGGAAACATTCTTCGTATCGGCCGCATGCGCGCTGCCGGACGTCGTTGGGGCGAAATGAAACGCCTCTAACCCTGCCCTTTTCGGGGACAGCGGGACAGCGGGATCGATGACACAGTTTCTCGGTATCGGCATCGGCGCGGGCCTCGTCTCCGCACTCCTCTTCGGCGTCCTGCTGAAGGGCACTTTGCTGTCGATCGTTCTCTACCTGCTCGCCCCGCTCCCGATCCTGATCGTGGGCCTCGGCTGGAGCCACAAGGCCGCCCTCGTCGCTGCGATCACGGGCGCCATCGCGCTCTCCTTCCTGCAGCCCTTCCTCGGCCTCGGCTTCCTCGCCTATCTGGCGCTGCCGGCCTGGTGGCTGGCCTATCTCGCCCTGCTCGGCCGCCCGAATGCCGACGGCACCATGGAATGGTACCCGACCGGGCGGCTTCTCGCCTGGACCGCCGGCACGGCCGGGCTCGCCTTCGTCGCCATCGCGGTCATCGCGTCGCCGAACTTCGAGACCTTCCAGACCCAGTTGCGCGGGATGACGCGCACGCTGGTGACGATGCAGGGCAAGACCCGCCCCGCGCCACCCGCCGCTGCTCCTGCAGGAACCCCTTCGACGACGGGGAATCCCTCGGCCTCCGAGAGTCCCACGCCCACAGAGACGCCCGCGACCCAGGCGGAATCGGATACGAAGACGGCGCCCTCCGCCGAACCCGGCACCGACCAGCAGAACGCGGTGGCCGATGCCCTGGCGACGATCGCCCCCGGACTGGCGACGCAGGGTCTTGCCGTGCTGCTCACCTTCTATCTCTGGGCCGCGGGCCGGATCGTGCGCATTTCCGGCCGCTTGCCTCGGCCCTGGCCCGACATCCCCTCAACCGCGATGCCGCGCTCCGTCCTCGGCATCCTGGGAGCGGCCTTCGTGCTGGCCCTGGTGCCCGGCTATCCAGGCGTCCTCGGCGTTTGCCTCATCGGTGCGCTGACCGCCGCCTTCGCCATGCAGGGCCTCGCCGCCTTCCACGACCGCAGCCGTGGCCGGCCCGGACGCATGGCCCTCCTGTTCGGGCTCTATCTGATCCTGTTCTTCACGCAGGGCGTCGCCCTTTTCGCCCTGACGCTGTTCGGCCTCGCCGACACCGCCTTCAACCGGCGCCGTCCCAAGGAGGACGCCGGACGAACCTGAGGCCCGCCTCCCGCATCACGCGGCCGGATCTCTCTCGACACACCCCACCCCAGCAAGGACCAAGATCATGGAAGTCATCCTCCTCGAGCGCGTCGCCAAACTCGGCCAGATGGGAGAGACCGTGAACGTGAAGCCGGGCTACGCCCGCAACTTCCTTCTCGCCCGCGGCAAGGCCCTACGCGCCACCGCCGGCAACAAGAAGCACTTCGAGACCCAGCGCGCGCAGCTCGAAGCCCGCAACCTGGAGCGCAAGACCGAGGCCCAGTCCGTCGCCGAGACCCTCGAGGGCAAGAGCTTCGTGCTGATCCGTCAGTCGGGCGAGACCGGCGTGCTCTACGGTTCGGTCTCCACCCGCGATCTCGCCGAAGTCGTCACCGCCGAGGGCTTCACCGTCGGCCGCGATCAGTTCGCCCTCAACCAGCCGATCAAGACGCTGGGCCTGCACAACGTGCCGGTGGTGCTGCACCCCGAGGTCGAGGTGACCGTCACCGTCAACGTCGCCCGTTCGCCGGAAGAGGCCGAGCGTCAGGCCCGCGGCGAATCGACCACCGAGCGTGAGGCGTTCAACCTCGACGACCTCGGCCTGGAAGTCGGCGCCGCTCTCGCCGAAGCCGGCGACGACCGCGAGTAAGCATCCCCGCGAGAGCGGTGGAGAACGGGGATCGTCGTCCGAAGGGGTTGACTGGTTCCCGATTTGTTCCAGCATAGCGCCTGTCATCCCGAAAGGGGTGGCAGGCGTTTTTCGTGTTCGGACACACGCACTCCATCCCACCCGGCCACCTCATCCTGAGGTGCCGGAGCACAGCGGAGGCCTCGAAGGAGGCCTCCAGTTCGCGCGTCGGGTTCCGAAGCCCTCCTTCGAGGCCCGCTGAAGCGGGCACCTCAGGATGAGGTGAGAGGGTGGCGCGAAAGGCGCGTCGCGCGAATCGGCTAAGGTTCGGCTAACCATGCCTGGGCCATGGTCTTGCGGTAGCGGAATGATGCGGCGACGGAATCGCCGCGCGGTGTCGAAGAAGTCGGAGCCTCGAGTCAGCCCATGGCCCTGCCCAACGCCCTGACGGCAAACCTACAGAGCGTCACGCAGGAGTTCCGCGTCGCGCCTCACAACATCGATGCGGAACAGGCGCTGCTCGGCGCGATCCTCGTCAACAACGACGCCTATTACCGGATCTCGGACTTCCTCCTGCCCGAGCATTTCATGGAGGATGTCCACCGCAAGATCTTCGAGGTCGCCGCCTCGCTGATCAAGGTCGGCAAGCTCGCGACCCCGATCACGCTCAAGACCTATCTCGGTGACGCCGATCTCGGCGGCCAGACGGTGATGCAGTATCTCGCCCGCCTCGCGGCCGAGGCGACCACCGTCATCAATGCGGGTGATTACGGCCGCACCATCTACGATCTCGCCATTCGCCGCCGGCTGATCACCATCGGCGAGGATCTGGTCAACGGTGCCTATGAGGCGCCGGTGGAATCCTCGCCCCGCGACCAGATCGAGGGCACCGAGCGCCGGCTCTACGAGCTCGCCGAATCGGGCAAGTACGATGGCGGCTTCCAGAAATTCTCCGATGCACTCACCGCCGCCGTGGACATGGCCGCCAAGGCCTACCAGCGCGACGGCAAGCTCTCGGGTATCGCTACCGGCCTGTCGGATCTCGACGCCAAGATGGGCGGTCTACAATCCTCCGACTTGATCATCCTCGCCGGCCGCCCGGCCATGGGCAAGACCTCGCTGGTGACCAACATCGCCTTCAACGTCGCAAAGGCCTATCGGGGCGAGAAGCAGCCCGACGGGCGGATCGAGACCAAGAACGGCGGCATCGTCGGGTTCTTCTCCCTCGAAATGTCGGCCGAGCAGCTGGCCACCCGTATCATCGCCGAGCAATCCGGCGTGCCGTCCTACAAGATCCGCCGCGGCGACATCCGGCCGGAGGATTTCTACAAGATCACCGATGCCGCCCGGGACATGCAGACGATCCCGTTCTACATCGACCAAACCGGCGGCATCTCCATCGCGCAGCTCGCCGCCCGCGCCCGCCGCCTGAAACGCCAGAAGGGTCTCGACCTCCTCATCATCGATTACCTGCAGCTGCTCTCCGGTTCGGGTAAGCGCAGCGACAACCGCGTGCAGGAGATGACCGAGATCACCACCGGCATGAAGGCGCTGGCCAAGGAACTCGCGGTGCCGATCATTGGCCTGTCGCAGCTCTCGCGTCAGGTGGAGAATCGCGACGACAAGCGCCCGCAGCTCTCCGATCTTCGCGAATCGGGCTCGATCGAGCAGGACGCCGACGTGGTGATGTTCGTGTTCCGCGAGGAATATTACGTCAACAACAAGAAGCCGCGCGAAGGCACCGAGGAGTTCTTCGCCTGGGAAGCGGAGATGAACCGCGTCCATGGCAAGGCCGAAGTCATCCTCGGCAAGCAGCGCCACGGCCCCACCGGCACGGTGGAGCTGCAGTTCGACGCCAACATCACGCGCTTCTCGGATCTGGCCAGCGAAGACCGGATGCCGGAGCGCATGTAATCGGTTCCATACCGCCGAGTGAGGGTGACCCTCTTCCTTCTTGTGGGGAGGAGTTGGAGGCGGGGATCGGTCCCCTGGCCTCAGCCAATCGAGGGGCCCCCAATCACCCCCGCTCCTAACCTCTCGCCACAAGGCTGAGATGGACGCGGTCTGCTTGAAAGAGCGGATGTGAATCCCTTACCCCCGCAAGCGGGTGGGAAGCACGCTACAGAGACCGTCGACTCTATGGTCCAGCCTGCGAGAGACGGTAGACTCCGGTTCCTCACATGAGATTTGCAGGCAGCGGAGACTGCCCCATCACCGCGCTCGAACGAGATCCTGCAATGGCGATCGCTCATCCGGAGGCCGCCATCCACGGCGCCCGCCTCACCATCGACCTCGCGGCCATCGCCGAGAACTGGCGCCGGCTCGGCGCGCAGGCCCCGCATATCCCCTGCGCCGCCGTGGTGAAGGCCGACGCCTATGGCTGCGGTCTGGCCGTGGTCGCACCGGTCCTGTGGCAGGCCGGCTGCCGGACGTTCTTCGTCGCACATGCGAGCGAGGCGGTCATCGCGCGGTCGCTTCTGCCGGAAGCGGCGATCTATGTCCTCAACGGCCTGGCTCCCGGCAGCGGCCCCATCCTCGCCGCGCATACCCTGCGCCCGGTCCTCGGGTCGCGCGAGGAACTCGAGGAATGGGCGGCGCTGGCTGCAGAGGCGGGGAGACCGCTCGCCGCGGCCCTTCACGTCGATACGGGTATGAACCGCCTCGGCCTGACAATCCCCGAAGCCTTGGCTTTCGCCGGAGACCCGATCATCCCAGCGGCGGGGATCGACCTGCTGATGAGCCATCTCGTCAGCGCCGAACGGCCGGACGAGGCGATCAACCGACGCCAGTGCGAGGAGTTCGACACGGTACGCCGCGCCTTTCCGGGCATTCCGGGTTCGCTCGCGAATTCTTCCGGCTGCTATCTCGGCGCAGGCATCGCGAACGACATGCTTCGGCCGGGCTACGCCCTGTTCGGCGGCAACCCGATGCCGTGGCGGTCGAACCCGATGCGGCCGGTCGTCCGTCTCGAAGCGCGGATCGCCCAGATCCGCGACGTGGAGACGGGGGACAGCGCCGGCTACAATTCCCGCTGGACCGCTCCCGGTCCGCGACGGCTCGCCACCCTCTCCATCGGCTATGCCGACGGGTATCCGCGCTCGGCGAGCGGGCGCGGCCATGCCCTCGTCGGCGGGGTGCCCTGCCCCATCGTCGGCCTGATCTCAATGGACCTCATCATCCTCGACGTCACCGATGCGCCCAGCGCCCGGCGCGGCGAACGGGCGGTTCTCATCGGTGATTCCCTCGATGTAGACAGTGTAGGCCACGCCGCCGGCACCATCGGCTACGAAATCCTGACCGGCCTTGGTTCACGATATGTTCGTCGTTATGTAGAGTCTACCGACTGATCCGGCGATTCCAAATCCACCGCCTCATCCTGAGGTGCCGAAGCGAAGCGTAGGCCTCGAAGGAGAACTCCAGATGGCGCCGCCGGCCCTGGAGGTCTCCTTCGAGGCCCGCTGGCGCGTTCACCTCAGGATGAGGGCGCGGGTTGGATGGCCGCAGACTGTCGTCCGTGCTTCTTCAAAAGGCGATCATGGCCAAGATCCACCAGACCTTCGTCTGCCAATCCTGCGGCGCCGTCTACAATCGCTGGCGCGGGCGCTGCGAAGCCTGCAACGGCTGGAACACGATCGTCGAGGAAACGGGCGCGAGCGGCCCGCAGGCCGGGCCGGTCAAGACGCGGCCGAGCCGGGCGCGGGGGCGGGTGTTTCCTCTGGAAGGGCTCACCGGCGAGGCCCGCGAGGCCCCGCGCATTCCCTCCGGCATCGGCGAGCTCGACCGGGTCACCGGCGGCGGCTTCGTGCGCGGCTCGGTGATCCTGCTCGGCGGCGATCCAGGCATCGGCAAGTCGACCCTGCTGATGCAGGCCACCGCCGCCATGGCGCGCACCGGCGAACGGGTCGTCTATATCTCCGGCGAGGAGGCGGTGGCGCAGGTGCGGCTACGGGCCGAGCGCCTCGGCCTGTCGAGCGCGTCGGTGGATCTCGCCGCCGAGACCAATGTCGAGGATATCGTCGAGACCCTGAGCCAGGGGCGCCCACCGGCACTCGCCATCATCGATTCGATCCAGACCATGTGGACGGAGACGGTGGAATCCGCCCCCGGCACGGTGACCCAGGTCCGATCCTCGGCCCAATCGCTGATCCGCTTCGCCAAGACCACCGGGACGGCGGTGATCCTCGTCGGCCACGTGACGAAGGACGGACAGATCGCCGGTCCCCGCGTGGTGGAGCACATGGTCGATGCCGTCGCCTCGTTCGAGGGCGACCAAGGCCATCACTTCCGCATCCTGCGGGCGGTGAAGAACCGCTTCGGCCCCACCGACGAGATCGGCGTGTTCGAAATGACCGATCGGGGCCTCGCGGAGGTGCCCAACCCGTCGGCGCTCTTCCTCGCGGGACGCGACCATGCGGCACCGGGCACCGCGGTCTTCGCCGGCATGGAGGGCACGCGGCCCCTGCTGGTGGAGATCCAGGCCCTGGTGGCGCCTTCCTCCCTCGGCACGCCGCGCCGCGCCGTGGTGGGATGGGATCCCAACCGCTTGTCCATGGTGCTCGCCGTGCTGGAGGCTCATGGCGGCATCCGGCTCGGCACCCACGACGTCTATCTCAATGTCGCAGGGGGCCTGCGGATCACGGAGCCGGCGGCGGATCTCGCAGTAGCAGCCGCCCTGGTCTCATCGCTGTCGGGCGCGGCCCTGCCGGGCGAGACCGTCTATTTCGGCGAGATCGGTCTCTCGGGAGCGATCAGGCCGGTGGCGCAGGCACCGTCGCGGTTGAAGGAAGCGTTGAAGCTCGGCTTCGCCAAAGCCGTCACGCCACAGGGGCGTAACGAGGTCGGCGACAATTCCCTACCCACGGAAGCCCTGCGCCACATTGCGGATCTCGTGGCCGGCATCGCCAGCGGCGCGCCCAAACGCGGCCGGCCCGAGCGCAACCCAGCGCGATACGAATACGAAGACGACGAGTGAGGCTGGCGAAGGGAGGGCGTACCGGAGGGTGACGGCCGAGTTTCCGCACGATATACAGGCGCGGCGGCGAGGGGGAGCCGCACGAGCAGGCAATAGTCAGCCCCTCTGCCCCGTGCGACCATACCAATCAATGCCGTTTTCCGTTCTCGATCTGGCCGTTCTCGGCATCGTCGTCATCTCGGCCCTTCTGGCCGCCGTCCGCGGCGCGACGCGCGAGGTTCTCGCCATCGTCGCCTGGGTCGCCGCCGCCGCGGTCGCTTGGAAGCTCTATCCCCTGCTGCTGCCCACGGTGAGCCAGCACGTCTCCAATGCCACCGTGGCGCTGGTGGCTTCCATCGCCACCATCTTCCTCCTTACCCTCGTCATCGTGTCGATCATCACGGTGAAGGTCTCCGACATGATCCTCGATTCGCGCATCGGCGCGATCGACCGGTCCCTCGGCTTCGTCTTCGGCGCTGGGCGCGGCTTCCTCATCTGCGTGATCGGCTGGGTGTTCCTGGCCTGGCTGGTTCAGGGCAAGATGCCTGATTGGGCAGCGCAGGCCCGCAGCCGCCCGATGCTCGAGAAATCGGGCGACGCCCTGGTGGCGCAGCTGCCGGAGAACCCGGAAGGGTTCCTGAAGCAGTTCAAGAAGTCCAAGGGCGACGGCACGGCGGACCCGGTCGAGCCGGCCGGTGAGGGCGATACGGCGCCCGCGCAACGCCGGACGGAGTCGCCCACACGACGCTGACCTTCTCACGCAGCGCGTCTGATCTGCGTGGCAAGCCGCTTGGTTGCGGAACCAAGGCCGACTAAATGACGGCTTCTTGCAGGAAGCAGCCGTCGTCATAAAACGGTCGCAGGATGCAAGCCGGTCCGTGGACGGTGCCGAAACCGGCAGCGGCGGGCCACCTTAGGATCGCAGAACCAGATGTCAGCACGCAGCGCGAGCGCCCGCCATTCGGTCGACGTGGTGGATGGGCTGGACCGGGACGGGGACACGCTGCGCGAAGAGTGCGGCGTCTTCGGCATTTTCGGCCATCCGGACGCCTCCGCCATCGTGGCGCTCGGCCTCCACGCCCTCCAGCACCGGGGCCAGGAGGCGGCGGGCATCGTCTCCTTCGACGGGCACATCTTCCATTCCGAACGCCGGCCCGGCCTCGTCGGCGATTCGTTCTCCGACCGCTCCACCATCGAGCACCTCGAAGGCTCGGCCGCCATCGGCCACGTGCGCTACTCGACGACCGGAGGCACGATCCTCCGCAACGTCCAGCCGCTCTTCGCCGAACTCGCCAGCGGTGGCCTCGCGGTGGCCCATAACGGCAACCTCACCAATGCCCTTTCCATCCGCCGCGACCTCGTCCGCGACGGCGCCATCACGCAGTCGACCTCCGACACGGAAGTGATCCTGCACCTCGCCGCCCGCAGCCGCGCGCCCCTGATCGTCGAGCGCTTCACCGAAGCCCTGCGGCAGGTCCAGGGCGCCTACGCCATCGTGGCGCTGACCAACAAGAAGCTCATCGGTGCCCGCGACCCCCTCGGCATCCGCCCGCTGGTCATCGGCGAACTCGACGGCCGCTACATCCTCGCCTCGGAAACCTGTGCTCTCGACATTATCGGCGCGAAGTTCATCCGCGACGTGGAGAACGGCGAGATCGTCGTCATCTCCGAGGAGGGCATCGAATCGATCCGGTTCGCGCCGTCGCAGCCGATGCGCCCCTGTATCTTCGAGTACATCTACTTCGCCCGGCCGGATTCCGTGGTGAACGGCAAGAGCGTCTATTCCGTCCGCAAGAATATCGGCCACGAACTGGCCCGCGAATCCGCCACCGCCGCCGATGTGGTGATTCCGGTGCCGGATTCCGGCGTGCCGGCAGCCCTCGGCTTCGCGCAGGAGACCGGCCTGCCCTTCGAGATGGGCATCATCCGCAACCATTATGTCGGGCGCACCTTCATCCAGCCGACCCAGTCGGTGCGTGAACTCGGCGTGCGGATGAAGCATTCGGCCAACCGCGCCGTGGTGGAAGGCAAGCGCATCGTCCTCGTGGACGACAGCCTCGTTCGCGGGACCACATCGGTGAAGATCGTGCGGATGATGCGCGAGGCCGGTGCCAAGGAAGTGCATTTCCGCATCGCCTCGCCGCCGATCACCTATCCGGATTTCTACGGGATCGACACGCCCGAGCGCGAGAAGCTGCTCGCCGCCACCCACGACCTCGAAGGCATGCGCCGCTACATCGGCGCGGACTCCCTGGCCTTCCTGTCGATCGAGGGGCTGTACAAGGCCATGGGCGAGGAGAGCCGGAATGAATCCTGCCCGCAATATACCGATCACTGCTTCACGGGCGACTACCCGACCGGCCTGACCGACCTCGCCATCGCCGGGCCGAAGCGTCTCGCGATGCTCGCCGAAGCGGATTGATTCGACCGATGACGACGAAGCCCCTGGATGGCCGCATCGCCCTCGTCACCGGCTGCTCGCGCGGCATCGGCCGGGCGGCGGCCCTGGCCCTCGCCGAGGCCGGCGCGCACATCGTAGCCGTCGCCAGGACGCAAGGGGCACTGGAGGAACTCGACGACGCGATCCGGCAGGCGGGATCGAGCGCGACGCTCGTGCCCCTCGACCTGACCGATTTCGACGCGATCGACCGGCTCGGCCTAAGCATCTACGAGCGCTGGCAGAAGCTCGACGTGGTCGTGGGCAATGCCGGTATCCTCGGCAATCTGACGCCCCTCGGCCACGTGACGCCCAAGACCTGGATGCAGGTGATGGACATCAATGTCACCGCCAACTGGCGCTTGCTCCGCTCCGTCGACCCGCTGCTGCGGAGGTCGGATGCGGGCCGCGCCATCTTCGTCACCTCCGGCGCCGCGCAGAAATGCAAGGCCTATTGGGGGCCGTACTCGGTCTCGAAGGCCGCTCTCGACGCCCTCGTGCGCACCTACGCGGCGGAGACCGAGACGACGCCGATCAGGGCCATGCTGCTCAATCCCGGCCCCCTCCGTACATCCATGCGCAAGGCGGCGATGCCGGGCGAGGACGAGACGACACTGAAGACTCCGGACGACCTCGCCCCGCATTTCGTGCGGCTCGCGAGCCCGGATTGGGATCAATCGGGCAAGATCTACGATTTCCCCAGCGACCGGGTGCTGACGCCGCAGATGGCGGCTTAGCTTTTCTGTCACCCATAACCTGCCCGCGACCTCATCCTGAGGTGCTGGAGCGAAGCGAAGACCTCGAAGGAAGGCTCCAGGACTCGCAGTGCGGTCTGGAGCCCTCCTTCGAGGCCGCTTCGCGGCACCTCAGGATGAGGTCGGTGGCGGGAGTGACCCGCCTTCATTGAGGTTTCCATCATGATCGACGTTCGCTGCATCTGCGCCATCGGCCTGCGCGGCCAGTTGGGCCTCAACGGGCACCTGCCCTGGGAGGGCAACACCGATCCGCTCTTCGTCGAGGACGTGACGCGCTTCTTCGCGCTGACCATGGGGCACGTGCTGATCGCCGGGCCGAAGACCGTGGCCTCCGTGCCGGACTTCGCCTTCAAGGACCGCACCATCGACGTCATCCGCAGCCACGAGGACCCGGAAGAGGTGCTCAAGCGCTATCCGGGCCGGCGCATCTTCGTCGGCGGCGGCATCACGGTTTGGAACGTCTACGCCAAGTACATCCAGAACTGGGACATCACCCGCCTGCCCTATGACGGCGAGGCCGACCGCTGGTTCGATCCGGCCTGGCTGGTGGGTGGCGCATTGCGAAGCTGAGGAGCAACGACCTTTCGCCCTACGAGTTGATGGAGGTCGCTCGCAGGATGATGGCATGACCGCGCATAGCTACCGTTTCGGCATCGAGGAGGAATACTTCCTGGCCGATGCCGAGACGCGAGGGACGCCGCGGCGGTCGGTGAAGCCGTTCCATACCGAAGCGAGCGAGCGCCTGCCCGAGATCGGGCGCGAGATGCTGCAGTGTCAGGTGGAGGTCTGCACCCCGCCCTCCACGGAGTTCAGCGAGGCGCAAGAGATCCTGGCCGGGCAGCGCGGTGCCCTTGGCCGGCTGGCCAAGAAACACGAGCTTATGGTCTTCGCCGCCGGCACCCATCCGGTGGCGGATTGGGCGCGGCAATTGCCGACGAAGGGCGAGCGCTATCGCGGCATCCTCAAGGATGTGGGTCTCGCCGGCCGCCGCAGCCTGATCTGCGGCATGCATGTCCATGTGGAAGTGCCCGATCCCGCGGCCCGGATCGACCTGATGAACCGGCTGCTGCCGTTCCAGCCCCTGCTCTTCGCGCTCTCGGCCTCGTCGCCGTTCTGGCAGGGCAAGCCGACGGGGCTCACCGCCTACCGCCTGAGTGCCTTCGGCGAATTGCCCAGAACGGGGTTGCCGCAGCTCTTCTCCGGCCCGGAGGCATATGAGCGCTATTTGCGGATCATGACCAAGGCCGGTTCGATCCAGGATGCCAGCTTCCTGTGGTGGTCGCTTCGTCCGTCGATCAAGTTTCCCACGCTGGAGCTTCGCGTGGCGGATTCCTGCACCCGGCTCGAGGATGCTCTCACGGTGGCGGCACTCTTCCGCTGCCTCGTGCGCTGCGTCGTGCGCCAGCCGGACCTCAACGCCGATCTCGACGGCGTCTCTCTCGCCCTGGCCGAGGAAAACCTCTGGCGCACCCAGCGCAGCGGCACCGAGGCCGAGATCATCGACGAAACCAGCGAGGATGCCCTCCCCTTCGCCGACGCCCTCGACAAGGTCCTGGCTCTCATCGATGCGGATGCCGATGCGCTCGGCTGCGGTGAGGAGGTCGAGCGCGCCCGCACCATCGTGGCGAAGGGCACCAGCGCCGACCGCCAGATCGCCGTTTTCGAGGCCGCGCGCGAGAAGGGCCGCACCAACCGCCAGGGATTGGACGACGTGGTGGATTGGCTGAGCGAAACGACCTGCGGGTCGTGAGGCTCAGCCCTTGTTGTCCTTGTCGAACGGGTTCTTCGAGGTGCGCAGGGACAGCCGGATCGGCACGCCGGGCAGGTCGAAGGCCTCGCGCAGGTTGTTGACGAGATAGCGCGTGTAGGATTTCGGCAGGCCGTCGAGCTGGTTGCCGAACAGGGCGAAGTGCGGCGGGCGGCTCTTCACCTGGGTGGCGTAGCGAATCTTGATGCGGCGGCCGGCCACGGCAGGCGGCGGGTTGCGCTGGGTGGCCGCGCTGAGCCAATCGTTGATCTTGGAGGTGGAGACGCGGCGGTTCCAGACCTCGAATGTCTCGGTCACGGCCTTCATCAGCGCGTCGATGCCGTCACCGGCCAACCCCGACAATGGAACCACGGACACACCGCGCACCTGCGGCAGCAGGCGGGTGCAATCCTCCCGCAGCTTCTTCAGCAGGCCGGGCTGGTCCGCCACGAGATCCCACTTGTTGAGGCCGATGACCACGGCCCTGCCCTCGCTCTCGATGAGATCGATGATGGTCAGGTCCTGCTTCTCGAACGGGATCGTGGCATCGAGGAGCACCACCACCACCTCGGCGAAGCGCACGGCGCGCAGGCCGTCCGACACGGCGAGCTTTTCGAGCTTGTCGTCGATGCGGGCCTTGCGGCGCATGCCGGCGGTGTCGTGGAGCTTGATGCGGCGCCCGCGCCATTCCCAGTCGAGGGAGATCGAATCCCGCGTGATGCCGGCCTCGGGGCCGACGAGCAGGCGCTCCTCGCCGAGCATCCGGTTGATGAGGGTGGACTTGCCGGCATTGGGGCGGCCGACGATGGCGACCTTCAGCGAGCGATTCGACGGGTCGTCGTCGTATCCCTCTTCCTCGTCGTCGAGCTTGGGCAGAGCCTCCGTGAGCGCGTCATGCAGCTCGCCGATACCCTCGCCATGTTCGGCCGAGAACGGGATCGGGTCGCCGAGGCCGAGCGAGAACGCCTCGTAGGCGCCGGACAGGCCGGTGCCGCCCTCGGCCTTGTTGGCGACGAGCACCACCGGGCACCCGGCCCGGCGCACCAGTTCGGCGAAGGGCTGGTCGGCGGGGAGGATGCCGGCGCGGGCATCGATGACGAACAGCACGACGTCGGCCTCGAGGATCGCGGCTTCGGTCTGCGCGCGCATGCGGCCGAGCAACGAATCGGCGTCGGCCTGTTCGAGCCCCGCCGTATCGATGATGCGAAACACCAATCCGCCGAAGTTGACGTCGCCCTCGCGCCGGTCGCGGGTCACGCCGGGGCGATCGTCCACGAGGGCGAGCTTCTTGCCCACCAGACGGTTGAAGAGGGTCGACTTGCCGACATTCGGCCGTCCGACGATAGCGACGGTCGGCATGTCCATGGTGGTCTCGATTCAGTCGTCGTACGGAGAAAATTCGTCGTGCAGGCGTCGTGCCGAAATTCGGCTCAGCGCGTCACGGGCGGGGGTGCGGCCGGCTCGGAAGCGGGAGCCGCGGTCACCGTGACCGGACCGCCGGCCACGAGGGCAGCATAGACCTCGATACGCTGGCGCAGGTTCGCCGGCGTCTGCGGATCGGCGACGATCTGGTCGAACCAGCGCCCGGCGGCATCGTATTCGCCGCGCTTCAGCGCCACGAGTCCGAGCATTTCGCGAGCGGTGTGGCGGAACGCGCCGGTCGGGGCAGCGAGCCCCTGGAGACTGGCGAGCGTGGTATCGGGATTCTGCTGGTCGAGGCGGATCAGGGCGGCGCGCAGGCGGGCGAGGTCGCGCAGGCCATCGCTGAGCTTGGTGTCGGCGGCCAGCGCATCGTACTCGGTCGCACCGGCGGCGGCGTCGCGCTTGGCGGTCTCGGTGGCGGAGCGGAACCGGGCCAGCATCCGGTAGCCGCCCGGTGCATCGGCTTCCAGCGCCTCGAAGGCCTTGTCGGCCTCCGTACCCTTACCATCCTTGGCGAGACGATTGGCGGCCTCGAACTTCTCCGACGCCGCTTCCGCACGGACGCGCTGATCGTGCTGCCAGTAGCGATAACCGCCGACGCCGGCCACGACGAGAATCGCAACAGCGATGATCAGACCACTGTAGCGCTTCCAGATCCGGGCGACCTGATCACGGCGATAGTCTTCGTTGACCTCGCGGATGAACTCGTTGTTCTCGGCCATATCGTCTCACGCCGACCGCGATACGATCGACGGCCTTGAGGAAAATCCAAGCCCGGCGCGTAGCACAGCGCAGCCGGCTTGGCGACTGGATAGCTTGGAGAGCGGCGAGCGGTGAGTGCGGCCGGTCTCAGGCCTGCCCCGGCCAGGCCGCCACGCCGATGAGCAACGGGTGGAGATATTTGGCGAAGGCGAACCAGACGACGAAGCCGACAACGACCGCGATCGCATCGTTGCGCCAGCCGGCCGGGGCCGCGACGGCGCCGTGCTGGGCGGCCACCGCGCCAGCCGACAGGGCGCGGCGCTTGGCGTTGATCCTGGCGATCACTGCCCAGGCGAGGAAGCTACCGAACAGCAGGATCGAGCCGAGGTCGCCATTGGCGAGGAGATGGGCCGTCGCCCAGATCTTCACCGCCAGCAGCATCGGGTGCTTGGCCCGCGCCCGGATGTGGCCGGGCAGGTAGGCGGAGGCCAGAGCGATGAAGGCGAGGAGCGTCAGCAGCAGCGCGAGATGGCGCGTCCAGACCGGCGGGTTCCAGACCTGGATGTAGCCATCCGCGCGGTATTGTCCGAAACCATAGGCGATGAGCACGATGCCGACGATCGACAGCACGGTATAGCCGAGCTTGAACCGGCTCTCGCCCACCTCGTCGATGACGCCCGCGCGCTTCGTCCTCAACATGGAAAAGGCATGCGTGCCGAGGAACAGCACGAGACCGAGGATGAGGATGAGCATGAAGGGCCTTCGAATCGAGCCTGTGGATCGCGGGAGCCGCGCCAGGCCGGGTGAAGCAGACTGTAACGGTTCAAAACCCAAACCGGCGCGGATGTCCAGGCTCATCCGATGACGCGGCTTCTCGCGCTCCTCCTGCTCGTCCTGCTTCCTCAAGAGGTCGCGGCGCGGTCCGAACCGCCGCTTTCCGCCCTCACCCTGGTCGGAGCGCCGACGACGATCTTCAAGGCCGGTCGCGATGCCTGCGACGGGGCGGACGTGCCGGACGCCTCCGCCCGAGCCTTCCGCGACTCAGCGGGCGGCATCGCCCTGTTCGGCATGCATTACCGCAACCGGGCCCTGCGCGGACCGAGCCTCGACCAGTTGAAGCTCGACTGCGCCGTGGTGCTCGATTCCGGCGAGAAGGCCGATCCGGCGGCCTATGACGACCGCACCTGGATCACGGCCACATGGACCGACGACGGCAAGGCGGTCTCGGCCCTCCTCCACCACGAGTACCAGGCCAACGAGCACGAGGGCCGCTGCCGCTCGAAAGTCTATATCGAGTGCTGGTACAACACGATCGTCGCCGCTTCTTCCGGCGATGGCGGGCGCAGCTTCACCCGCGCCAGGCCGCCCGTCATTGTGGCGGGGGCGCCGTTCCGTCAGGAGGTCGGCCAGGGCCGGCAGCGGGGCTTCTTCAATCCATCGAACATCGTGGCGGACGGGCGTTGGCGCTATGTGCTGATCGCCACCACGGGCTGGTCTTCCGGCGGCAGCGAGCAATCCGCCGGGGCCTGCCTGTTCCGCACCGACACGCCCTCCGACCCGACGCGCTGGCGCGCCTGGACCGGGCTCGGCTTCACTGCCGCCTTCCCCGATCCCTACACCAAGCCGACCCTGCTCACCGAGCCCTGCAAGCCGCTGGAGCCGTTCGGCCTGCCCGTGGGCGCGGTGGTGCGCCATCGCGGTACGGGGGCCTGGATCGCCGTCTTCATGGCCGCGGCCGGCGCCAAGGTTCCGCAATCCGGCTTCTACTGGACGACGTCGCGGGATCTCCTCACCTGGGATCAGCCGCGTCTGCTCCTCGCGGGCTCCACGCTCTACGACGATCCCTGCACGGCCAAGGGCGACCTCATCGCCTATCCGTCGATTCTCGATCCACAGGCGACGGGCCGCAACTTCGACGATGTGGGCGACACCGCCCTCGTCACCTACGTGACACTGCGCCGGGAGGGCTGCCAGGTGACCTCGGACCGGGACCTCGTCCGCAGACCATTGGCGCTCAAGGTCTGGCCGTAAGGCGGAAGCGGATCGTCATCACGGCCGGCCCCTATCCGGTATGAGGTGGACTTCGCCACCGAGACCGTGCCGTTGGAGACGAACCTGCCGGCCCGGCGGCATCGCACGTCTCCGTGTCAGAACTTCACCAGTTCCACGCGCCGGTTCTTCGCCCTGCCCTCCTCGCTGCCATTGGAGGCGACCGGGCTGGCGGCCCCGAAGCCCTTGGCTCTCAGCCTCTCCTTCGCGACGCCCGACGCGATGAGCCTGGCCATGACCGCCCTGGCGCGGCCATCGGAGAGCGACTGGTTGTGCCCGGCGGACCCGGTCTCGTCGGTGTAGCCGTTGATCGCCAGCTTGAGACCGGGATTCGTCTTCAGCAGGCTCGTCACCGCTTCGATCTGAGCCGCGGAATCCGGCAGGATCGCGGTCTTGTCGGTGGCGAAATTGACATGGATCACCGCCCGCCCGGTCTTGTCGATGTCCTGTTTCAATTGGTCTGCGGGCAGCAGGCCCGCGGTCTGGGCGAAAGGCTTCGTCTCGAGGATGGTCCAACTCGCGTTGTTGCTGCCGGGCACGAAATGCACCCAGATCTGCCGGTCCGGGCGGCGGATCACCCATGTCTGCGTCCGTTCGGAGTAGACGTTACCGAGGCCTTCATACATGCCCATCTTGACCTCCTCCGGCAGGGTATCGGTCACTGAGGTGGGCATCTGGCTGTCGGTGAGCTTTCGAGCACCGGCCTGCGTCAGCACGGCCTCGATGTTCTTCTTCAGCTCATAGGACGAGTAGGTCTTGCCGTCCTCGGCGCCGATGAGGGACAGGAAGACCTTGCCGTCGACGTCGTGGAGCGCGGTGCCCGTCCAGAACGGAAAATGCCCGAATTCGCGCGTCTCGGGCGGGTTCACCGGCTGGTAGCCGGCGGGCAGCGCGAAATAGGGAAAGCCGCCGAGGGGCACGGTCGAGACGGGAATGTCGTCGAGCGCCACGGCGCCCAGCATGGTCCCGCCCCCGGGAGACGATGGACCCGCGACCGGCTCGGCCCTGCTTTCGCTCACAGCATAGGTGAGCGCCAACAGAATCCAGACCAGCTTCAATGCTATCATCATCCACTCCGGCACGATGACGACGCCGACAGACCGGGCCATCATCGACGGCCTCATGGGAAGGCGGGCCTTCAGGGGGCAAGAGATGCCACGCCGGCGCCCGGTGTCGAGTCGGACGGATGTCCGATGGACCCCAACCGCCCCTTTGCCGACCACGCGACCTTGCTGCCCTCGGCCGCACTGGCTATATTACTGGATACATCTGGAGCCGATCATGGGAAGTTCGCAGAATCGCGCCATCCGGAATTATCGCTCTCGCCTTGGCGAGCGTGGCCTCGCGCGTTTCGAAGTGCTCGGCCGAGATACCGATCGCGACCTCATCCGGTCGCTCGCCAGACGCCTGTCCGAAGACACGCCCGAAGCCTCGGAGCTTCGTGCGACCGTCAGCCAGTCGATCGCTGGCGCTCCGCCCAAACCGGGCGGCATCCTCGCTGCGTTGCGGCGTTCGCCGCTGGTGACTGCGGAACTCGATCTTTCCCGCCCCCGTGAAGAGGGACGCAAGGTCGACTTGTGACGCGCTATCTCTTGGACACCAACATCATCAGCAACGTCGTCAAGCCGCAGCCGTCGGACTCACTTCTGGCGTGGATGTCGACTCAGCGCGATGAGGACCTGTTCATTGCGTCATTGACCGTCGCTGAAATCCGTCGCGGGATTTTGGAGAAGCCACGGGGGAAAAAGCGCGAGGCGCTCGAGAGATGGTTCTCCGTACCGGAAGGACCCCAAGCGCTGTTTACGGGCCGTGTCCTCTCGTTCGACGACAAAGCAGGCCTGATCTGGGCACAGCTGATGGCGGCGGGGAAAGCGGCCGGCAACCCGCGCAGCGGGCTCGACATGATCATCGCCGCAATCGCCGGTGCGAATGACTGCGTGGTCGTCACCGACAACGAAAAGGATTTCGCCGGAGTCGAAATCCTCAATCCTATGCGCGGATCGATCTGATGCGGCGCCGGGATCCCGAAGGGTACGGAACGGCGAATTCTATCCCACTCTATCAGCGTGTCGTGGGGTGATCCGGCGCAACGTCGGCGACGCCCGAAATCACTCCCACTCGATCGTGCCGGGCGGCTTCGAGGTGATGTCGTAGGTCACCCGGTTGATGCCCTTCACCTCGTTGATGATGCGGGTGGCGACGCGGCCGAGGAAGGCCATGTCGAAGGGGTAGAAATCCGCCGTCATGCCGTCGACCGAGGTGACCGCGCGGAGAGCGCAGACATGGTCGTAGGTGCGGCCGTCGCCCATCACGCCCACGGTCTTCACCGGCAGGATCACCGCGAAGGCCTGCCAGATCGTGTCGTAGAGGCCGGCCTTGCGGATCTCGTCGAGATAGATCGCGTCGGCTTTCCGCAAAGCCTCCAGCTTCTCGGCCGTGATGGTGCCGGGGCAGCGGATGGCGAGGCCGGGGCCGGGGAACGGGTGGCGGCCGACGAAAGCCTCGGGCAGGCCGAGCTCCTTGCCGAGCACCCGGACCTCGTCCTTGAACAACTCGCGCAGGGGCTCGACGAGTTGCATGTTCATGCGCTCGGGCAGGCCGCCGACATTGTGGTGGCTCTTGATCGTCACCGAGGGGCCGCCGGTGAAGGACACGCTCTCGATCACGTCGGGGTAGAGCGTCCCCTGGGCGAGGAACGCCGCGCCGCCGATCTTCTTCGCCTCCTCGTCGAACACGTCGATGAACAGGCGGCCGATGGTCTTGCGCTTGATCTCCGGGTCGCTGACGCCTTCGAGCTCGCCGAGGAACAGCTCCTGCGCCTGAACATGGACCAGGGGGATGTTGTAATGGTCGCGGAACAGCCGCACGACCTCATCGGCCTCGCCCATGCGGAGCAGGCCGTGATCGACGAAGACGCAGGTCAGCTGGTCGCCGATCGCCTCGTGGATCAGCACCGCCGCGACCGAGGAATCGACGCCGCCCGACAGGCCGCAGATCACCCGCTCCTTGCCGACCTGCTCGCGGATCTTGGCGATGGCCTCCTCGCGATAGGCGCCCATGGTCCAGTCACCGGTGCAGCCGGCGATGTCGCGCACGAAGTTGCGGATCAGCAGGGCGCCGTGCGGGGTATGGGCCACCTCCGGGTGGAACTGGACCGCGTAGTAGTTGCGCGACTCGTCGGCCACCGCCGCGAAGGGCGCGTTCTTCGACAGGGCGACGGTGGTGAAACCGTCGGGGAGCTTGGTCACCCGGTCGCCGTGGCTCATCCAGACCGGATAATGCTCGCCCACATGCCAGACGCCCTTAAACAGGGGACAGTCCGAAATGATCTCGATCTCGGCGCGGCCGAACTCGGCATGGTGCCCGCCCTCGACCTCGCCGCCGAGCTGGGCCGCCATGGTCTGCTGGCCGTAGCAAATGCCGAAGACCGGCACGCCCGAATCGAACACCACCTGGGGCGTGCGGGGCGAGGCCTCGGTCGTCACCGATTCGGGGCCGCCGGAGAGGATCACGCCCTTCGGCTTCGATTCGGCGAAGGCCTCAGCCGCCTTGGTGAAGGGGACGATCTCGCAATAGACCCCCTCCTCACGCACGCGCCGTGCGATGAGCTGGGTCACCTGGCTGCCGAAATCGACGATGAGGATCTTGTCGTGGTCGGTATTCATGGATCGGAGTTAGACGAGGCCCCGCCATGGTGCAACGCGCAGCGTCCGCAGGGCACACGTCGCCCACATGCATCGGGCGTGGCCTCTGCCTAGCGAAGGACGGAAGGCGGGATAATTAACAAAGGATTCACACAATCTGCGCGATTCATCCCGCCCTTCCAACAGACAGGAGCTTACGCAATGAGAGCAACCCTCTTCGGATTGGCAGCCATCACCCTCGCCGGCATCGGCTCGGCATCGGCTCTACCGCTCGCCGGCATGACCCTTTCCGCCCCCGCCACCGCGATCGAGCAGGCGCGGGTCGTGTCGCGCACCGTCGTCAGGGGCCCCCGTTGCCGGACGGTCGTGACGAAGCGTCGGGGTCCGTATGGCCGGGTGACGATGGTGCGTACGCGCCGCTGCTTCTGAGCACCGACCTTCGCGCCATCGACTCGGTGGCGCGAAGGCGCCGCTGGAATGGCTCGCTCTCAGAGCCATTCCAGCGGCTTTCACGCCCGGAGGAAGCCACGATGGCGACGGTGTCGTCGGCCGCCCGGCGAGGAAGTCCGGCGGTCGAGGCGCATCAGCCGCGCCGTTCCAGGGTGGCGACGTAGAAGCCGTCCGTGCCCGTGAGGGCCGGGCTCATCTGCAGGCCGTGCTCGGTGAACCGCACTACCCCTGCGAGGCCCGGCGCATGCTCGGCAGCCACCCGCTCGGCCGGCAGGATCGTCAGCCCGCCATTGGCCCGTGCGAGGATACCGTCGATGGACGCGTCGTTCTCCTCCCGCAGCAGGGAGCAGGTGATGTAGGTGATCCGCCCGCCCGGCCGCACCAGGCGCGAGGCCCGGTCGAGCACCTCGGCCTGGTCGGTGACACGCGCACTGAGGGAGCCGGGGCGCAGCCGCCACTTGGCGTCGGGGTTGCGCCTCCATGTCCCCGAACCGGTGCAGGGCGCGTCGACCACCACCCGGTCCACGGTACCGTCGAGGTCGCCGAGCACATCGGCCCGCGCGCGTCCGGCGCGCGGGGTGCGGATCTCGGCCTCGGCACCCGACCGGCGCAGCCGATCATGGATCGGGGCGAGCCGGCGTGGGTCGTCGTCGGTGGCGATGAGCCGTCCGCCATTGCCCATCATCGCCGCGAGCGCGAGGGTCTTGCCGCCGCCGCCCGCGCAGAGATCGACCACGGTCTCGCCGGCGCGCGCGCCGCTCAGGGCGCCGGCGATTTGGGAGCCCTCGTCCTGAATCTCGTACCAGCCGTCGAGGAATTCCGGCTCAACATGCAGGGCGGGACCGCGACCATCCTCACCGATGGGAATGCGCAGGCCATTCGGGGCATGCGGCGTCACCGCCGGTGACAGATGCGCGAGCCCGGCCAGGGCCGTCTCGCGATCGCGCTTGAGGGTGTTGATCCGGATATCGAGGGGCGCGCGGCGGGCCAGCGCGCGCAGCTCATCGAGAAGGGTCTCGCCGAACAGGTGGCTGAGCGAGGGCAGGATCCAGTCGGGAACGTCTCCGGCCACATGGGGCGGTGCATCGGCGAGCGAGCCCTCGGCGATGGCCGTGCGTTCGACATCGGTCAGGGGGTCGGGCGCGAAGCGCTCGCCGGAGAACAGCTCGCCGATGGTGGGCGCCGCGAGTCCGTGCTGCAGCCGCAGCATGCCGATGAGGATGGCGCGCGGGGCCTCGTCCCCCATGATCCAGGCGGATGAAGCCCGGCGGCGCAGGGCGTCGTAGACGAGGCTCGCGATGGCCGCGCGGTCGCCGGAACCGGCGAAACGATGGGCGAGGCCCCAATCCTTGAGGGCATCCGCGGCCGGACGGCGTCGCCCAGCAATGTCGGCGAGCACTTCGATGGCGGCGGAGAGACGGGCGGGAGGGGTCAGGACGAAATCCTCGAGGTTAGGGAAGGGTGACCGCGGTCGATCGTCGCCGCGATACGGTCACGCTTTGAGCCGGGGTTGGACACATTACAGCCGAGCTTCCGGCGAGATCAGCCCTCAGACAGGCAGGGTGGCGGATCTGTCTCGTGGCCTTGCTGCGCCAGAGCCCACTGCGTCAACGTACGGAGCTTCGCAATCGTCATGTCGCCCATCATTCCCCTGACCCTCGCGGGCATCGTCCTCACGAGCGTCGCCGCCTGCTCCACCGCCCCCGCCGTCGATCTGACGCCTCCGCCCCAGCGCCCCTACGATGCAAAAACTCAGCTGGAATACGGCAACCCACCCCCGCCGCCGCCGGCCCCGCGCTACTGAGCGACCGACTTTCGGGGCCGCCGCTCAGGACGCCTCACGGGCGCGGCGGTTCTCGTAGGCCTTCAGATGCGTGTAGACCCGGTCGAGCATCGGGTGCGCGCCCTCTCGCCCGCGGGAGATGAGATCGCCGATGATGTGATCGGCCTCGATCCGCGCCTGGTTTTCGATGTCACGCAGCATCGAGGCGGTGAAGGCCGACCCCTGCGCGGTCAGCGTCGCCTGCGTGTTCCGCATCACCTTGTCCCGTGGCGCATATCCGGCATCCTCGGCGATCCCACGGCATTCCTCCATCAACGCCTCGATGAAGGCGAGACCGCCCGGCGCGGCGACGATGTCGCCGACCGTCGACCGCATCAGGCAGGTCGCCCCGGCGAGGGTCGCCAGGAACGTCCACTTCTCCCACATTTCAAGAACCATCGCCTCGCTCAGACGGGCCTGGAACGCGACGCCCTGCATCAAGGCTTCGATCCGCTCCACCCGCTCGGAACGGCCGCCGGCCCGCTCGCCATAGGTGAGGCTATGGAGCGGGCTCATCATGCGGATCTCGCCATCCGCCGTCACCGTCGCCGCGATGGCGCAGGAGCCGCCGAGAACCCGCTCCGGCCCGAAAGCGGCGTCGAGGATGTCGAGATGGCGCAAGCCGTTGAGGACGGGCAGCACAAGCGTCGTGGGACCGACGGCCGGTGCCACGTCGGCGATGGCGGCGTCGAGGTCGTAGGCCTTGCAGCTGAGGAGGACGAGATCGAAGCCACCGCCCTTCCCCGCCGCGAGATCGGCGGCCGTGAGCGTCGCCGGTTCGGCGATGTGGACGTCGCCCACCGGGCTTTTCACCCGGAGCCCCGACGCGGCCAGAGCCTCGGCCCGGGCCGGCCGCACGAGGAAGGTGACGTCCTTGCCCGCCTCGACGAGGCGCGCTCCGAAATATCCGCCGGTTGCACCGGCGCCGACGACGAGCACGCGCATGGAACGATCCTCAACCTCGATAAGTCTCCCTCTTTACCGGACGAGGGCGGCGACTTTCCAGGCGTGAACGGAAATTCCGAACCTCAGACCCCGATCGGAGCGAGGAAGACGCGCACCGCGAAGACGATCCACATCACCAAAAGCACCAGCGCCCCGAGCGTGTAGGCCTGGAAGCGGTAGGGGACGTGGTTCGAGGTGACGTAGACGCCCGCATGAATGGCGCGGGACGCGACGAAGATCCAGGCCAGGACCACGAAGAGAAGATCGGCCTTCTTCGTGTAGAGGGCCAGCGGCACCAGTGCGAAGAACAGCACCGGCAGCTCGAACTGGTTCGAGAACGCATTGGCTGCCTGCTGCGCGCGGGGCGGCCAGTTGCGCTGGCCCATCGAGACCTCGCCGGCCTTCACCGAGCCGGCCCTGACCTCCGCCAGGCGCACGCGGCCGAGCCAAAACATCAGCACGAAGATCAGCAGAACCTGCGCGAAGACGGGGGCGAGGATGGCCTGGACGGTCATGATGAAGCCTGTTGGTCCGCATCACCGGCCGAGGGCGGCAAGCGGACCGTCGCAGGGGAGGACGATGGCGGGCGGTTTAAACGGGTTGGACCATCGGGGGATGAGGCGCGCGACACTCGGCCATGCGTCTGACCCGATCAGCACGCCATCGAGGCCGAGTGCCAGTCCGATCCGCGCCGGGACCGGCCAAAGCCGGGCGACGGGACGGATCGGACTGCGTATCGCGGTCAGGCGCGGCTGGGGTAGTTCGGGCTTTCGCGGGTGATGGTCACGTCGTGGACGTGGCTCTCGCGCAGGCCCGCATTGGTGATGCGGACGAACTGCGCCTTGTCCTGGAACTCGGGGATGGTCGGCGCGCCGACATAGCCCATGGCCGCACGCAGGCCGCCGGCGAGCTGGTGCAGCACCGCCGCCACCGGGCCCTTGTAGGGCACCTGACCTTCGATCCCCTCGGGGACGAGCTTGTGGGTGTCGCTGACCTCGGCCTGGAAGTAGCGGTCGGCCGAGCCGCGCGCCATGGCGCCCACCGATCCCATGCCCCGGTAGCTCTTGTAGGAGCGGCCCTGATGCAGGAACACCTCCCCCGGCGCCTCGTCGGTTCCGGCGAGCAGCGAGCCCAGCATCGCCACCGACGCGCCGGCCGCGATCGCCTTGGCGAGATCGCCCGAAAACTTGATGCCGCCATCGGCGATGACCGGCACGTCGGCGCGGTCGGCCGCCTCTACCGCTTCCATCAGAGCGGTGAGTTGGGGCACGCCGACGCCGGCCACGATGCGGGTGGTGCAGATCGAACCCGGGCCGATACCGACCTTGATCGCATCCGCACCGGCATCGATGAGCGCCTGGGCGCCGTCGCGGGTGGCGACGTTGCCGGCCACGATCTGCACGGTGTTGGAGAGTTGCTTCACCCGGCGCACGGCGTCGAGCACCTTGATCGAATGACCGTGGGCGGTGTCAACCACGATCACGTCGCAGCCTGCATCGATGAGACGCTCGGCCCGCTCGAAACCGTTATCGCCGGTGGTGGTGGCGGCGGCGACCCGGAGGCGGCCCTGCTCGTCCTTCACCGCGCCCGGATAGGCCACCTGCTTCTCGATGTCCTTCACCGTGATCAGGCCGATGCAGCGGTAATGGTCGTCGACCACGAGAAGCTTCTCGATGCGGAACTGGTGGAGCAGGCGCTTGGCCTCCTCCTGGTTCACGCCCTCGCGCACGGTGATGAGCCGGTCGCGGGTCATCAGCTCGGCGACGGTCTCGGAGGGGTTCGTCGCGAAGCGCACGTCGCGGTTGGTGAGGATGCCGACGAGCTTGCCGCGCGAGCCGTTGGGGCCGCGCTCCACCACCGGAATGCCGGAGATGCGGTTCTGCTTCATCAGCGAGAACGCGTCCGCCAGGGTCTCGTCGGGATGGATGGTGATCGGGTTGAGCACCATGCCCGATTCGTACTTCTTGACGAGGCGGACCTGCTCGGCCTGCTCGGCCGGCTCGAGATTGCGGTGGATCACGCCCATGCCGCCGTTCTGGGCCATGGCGATGGCCATGGGCGCCTCGGTGACGGTGTCCATGGCCGAGGCCAGGATCGGCATGTTGAGGTGGATCGAGCGGGTCAGCCGCGACGCGATGCTGACCTCGGTGGGCATCACCGAGGATGCGGCGGGGCGGAGAAGCACGTCGTCGAAGGTCAGGCCCTCGATGATGGAATCCGCGGTGATACGAGCCATGTGCCAACTCCCGAAACGGTGAGAGGCGCCGGACTGGAAACAGCTGTCGGCGCCGAATGCGTTGGCACGGCGCAGTATCATGGGGCCGGACCCTGCGCAAAGGCAGGATCGCGGCATCGCAATGGAAAACTCAGTTGATCGGGTCGCGGGGGCCCTTGTCGGTCCATTCCGGCGGCAGGCCGATATAGTCGCCGACCATACCGTCGATGCCGGGCGCGCGGCCGAACTGCTCGCAATCCGGATCGAGCGGAGCCTCGCCGAGGGTGGTGATGCGGATACGATTCCAGCTCGGGATCGACAGCGGCTCCTTGAACGGGTCGCGTCCGGTCACGAGGAGCGTCCCGAAATCCTGGCCGAATTCACCCGCCAGATCGTAGGCGTCCCCGGCCGCCGAGAAGCGGGCCTGGTTGGTGAAGGCGTTGGCGCCGCCACCCCAGATCATCGCCGCCCGCTGCTGGTGACGGCTGTCGAGGGCTTCGGCCTCGATGGTGATGCTGCCGAGGCCGATGGGAATACGCGGGATCGGCACGCGGCCGACAGCAGTGGCGAAACCGACGCCGAGCTGGGACGCGACGGTGATTCCCGCCGAGGTGGCGATGGTCGCGCCGGCGGCCGGGACGTTGGTGAGTTCCACACGGGTGACGGCGGACCGGATCGTGAGATCGGCCTTCTTGGTGGAGACCACGTCGTAGCGCAGCGACAACTCGTAGCAGAGCGCACGGTCGGCCGCGTTGGCGATCAGGCGGCGCTCGACGCTGTTGAGACCGGGGCCGGAGATCGATTCCGGAAACGCCGCCGGGATGATGCGGACCGTCCGCGTCGCCGCGAGGGTCGGCTGATCTGCATAGAGTTTCGCCCCGGTCGCCACTTCGGTGCTTCCATTGAGGCGGTCGTAGCGGGTGAGCGACCCGCTTTCATTGAGAATGACGGTGCCGCAACCGGCGACCATGAGCAGCAGGCCCAGAGCCCCACCGATGAGGGGCGAGCGTCGACAGGTTTCGAACCGCGAGGGCATTCAATATCTTTCGCGCAAAATGGCGGCGGTGGCTCGCTCGACCGACGTGATACGAGACAGCCGAATTGTTGCTGAGCTTAAGGCCGTATCGACGCCCCCGAAAGCCGGCCATGCCGGCCTGACGACTTGAAGCCCGCACCTGTGGCTCGTGGGTCACGGTCGTCCACCACGTGCGACACCGCACGCCTCATCCACAGCCACCATCATTTGTGTGCATGTTCGTTCGAGAGCCGAGTTGCGCCCCCCTCGACGCCGTGACGGAACCGGGCAGCCTTAGCCGCGCTACCTACGCGATCCCCATGCGCCCATCCCAAATCGTCCCCCTCGTCGTTGCAACGGCCCTGTTCATGGAGAACACCGATTCCACGGTGATCGCCACGGCCCTGCCGGCCATCGCCCGCAGCCTCGGCGAGGATCCGATCGCCCTGAAGCTCGCGCTCACGGCGTATCTCGTCAGCCTCGCGATCTTCATCCCAATCAGCGGCTGGATGGCCGACCGCTATGGCGCGCGCACGATCTTTCGCGCCGCCCTCGTGGTGTTCATGGCGGGGTCGCTGGCCTGCGCCGCGTCCGATTCGCTCGGCGCCTTCGTCGCCGCGCGCGCGTTCCAGGGCATTGGCGGGGCGATGATGGTGCCGGTCGGCCGTCTCGTCATCCTCCGGGCGGTGCCGAAGAGCGAACTCGTCAGCGCCCTCGCCTACCTGACGATCCCGGCCCTGATCGGCCCGATCATGGGGCCGCCGCTCGGCGGGTTGATCACAACCTACCTCGATTGGCGCTGGATCTTCTTCATCAACATCCCGATCGGCCTGGCCGGAATCGTGCTGTCCACGATCTATTTCGAGAACATCCGCGAGCCGTCCCGGCCACCCCTCGACGTCCTCGGCTTCCTGCTCTCGGGAGCCGGCCTCGCCACCTTGATGCTCGGCCTCGCCTCCCTCGGGCGTCATCTCCTGCCGGATTACGTGTCCTGGGGCTGCCTCGGCGGCGGCGCGATCCTGCTCGCGCTCTACCTCGCCCATTCCCGCCGGGTCGAGCATCCGGTGATCCGCCTCGATCTGCTGAGATACCCGACCTTCCGGGCGGCGGTGACGGGCGGCAGCCTGTTCCGCATCGGCACCGGGGCGATCCCGTTCCTGCTGCCGCTGATGCTGCAGATCGGCTTCGGCCTCGATCCGCTGCAATCGGGCCTTCTCACCTTCGCCGCGGCGGCGGGCGCGCTCCTCATCAAGATCATCGGGCCGCGCATCCTGCGCGCCTACGGCTTCCGCCGGGTGATGCTGTTCAACGCCGTCGTCGCCTCTTGCTTCCTCGCGGTGAACGGCCTGTTCACGGCGCAGACGCCGCATTGGCTCATCATCGGCATCCTGCTGGTCGGCGGCTGCGTCAGGTCGCTGCAATTCACCTGCGTCAACGCCATCGCGTATGCCGATCTCGACAAGCGGGAGATGAGTTCGGCGACGAGCCTGGCAAGCGTGGCGCAGCAATTGTCCCTCAGCCTCGGCGTCTCCATCGGAGCCCTGGCCCTGGAGACGGCCGCCGCGCAGCATGGCCGCACAACCATCGAGGCCGGCGATTTCTCGCCCGCCTTCCTCACCGTCGCGCTGATCTCGTCCGCTTCCCTCTTCGCCTTCCTGCGGCTGAAGCCGGATGCGGGCGCGGAGGTGTCGGGTCAGCGTCTCGCGTCGAAGGGCGTTTAGGCCGCCGCGCGGCTCGACGGCCGGGCGGGGCTGCGCTTCGGTCCCTTCGCGGATTTCGCGTTGGCATTGGCGGATTGCGGCCGGGCAGGCGCGCGCACGGGCGCTTCGCGGCTGGATTGGCGCCAACCCTGCCAGCTCCAAGCCCCCGGACCGGTGAGGGCATAGATCAGGAAGCCACCGGCCAGGCCGAGATCGGCCAGGAACAGGGTGCGCTCGGTCATCGCCGCCGCGCCGGAATAGGCCCAGAACCCGTGCAGCAGCACCGCCATCGCCACCGCGAACCCCGCCAGGGCGAAACCGGTGATACGCGGCAGGACGCCGAGGATCAGCGCCAGCGGCCCGAAGACCTGAACCACCACGGCCGCCGTGGCGACGGCGTTGGGAGACGGCATCCCGGCCCCGGCCAGCGCCAGCGCGAAGCCCGAGACGTTGAGCGCACGCGCGATGCCGGTGGGCAGCAGCGCCGCCGCCAGCAACAGGCGCGACGCAAGGAGGATTCCGTCCTGGCTCCGACCGAACACGCGCGAACTCCGTCCCTGACCCATCGAGATCGGGAGAATGCGTGAGACCGGCTGAAGACGGCGTTAAGGGGTGTCAACCGGGCTCATTCACCTGGGGAAACAGGCGAATCGGACATGGCTATGGAGAGGGGAACAAGATCGGCCCGTAATCCTGGGCGCCATGCAGGATGTGGACGATGTCGATCGTCGCGGCACCGACACGATAGAACATGAGATAGTTTCCATACGTCCGGACCCGGATGCCCCTGCACTCGTATCGCCGCACAAGAGGCAAACCATTCGCATCGGCCAGACGTTCGCAACAGGCGATCAACGCCTGGACGAAAGCGGCGGCGCGAGCCGGATTGTCGCTGGAAATGTAATCGCCGATCCGTTCCAGATCCGCTTCGGCGGTTTCGGCGCAGACGACGATCATGCCTCGGTGACGGTCGACCGGTTGCCGTACCGTGTCGCCAGACGCGCGGCGACTTCGCTTGCCGGGTTGAGCCGGCCTTCGTCGGCATCGGCAAGTCCGCGCTCGATGGCAGCGTCGAGCGCCGCCAGTCGATTCTCCCGCTCCTCCAGGAGGCGCACGCCCTCGCGCAACACGTCGCTACGGGATTGGAAGCGCCCGTTCTCCACGAGTGTTGAAACGTAGCTCTCGATCCTGGGGCCCAGGTCGGCACTTGTCGGCATCGCCGCCGCTCCCTGTCTACCGGAGGTCATGGTCTAGGACCGGTCATCGCCCGATCATCGCTATCAGGTATCCCCTATGCAGCGAAGGACATTTCGCCGACGCGCCGCTCCCCCCGACGAAACCGGCTGAAGACGGCGTTAAAGCTTGGAGCCGGCGCTCACTCGCCCGGGGAGCGACGCTCCGCCTTCGCCAGCGAGCGCTCATGCAGCAGAACTGCGAGCCAGCCGACGCCGACGGCGAGTAACGGCGTGAAGACGAAGGCGATCGCGTAGGAGGTGCTCATTGATCGAGCCCTTTCAGGACACGGCGTGCAGCCAGATGTAGGCCTCCGGCGCCGAGAATCCAAACGAGGACGCCGCCGATCATCTCGAACGGCCCAGACAGGGCTCGAAAATTTCCTACATTGTACAGGAAGCCCGCGACCGGCGTGGCGATCCCGACCGTGAAGCACGCCGTCGAGGCCCGGTCCAACGCGTTGGCGAGCAGCTTCGTCTGCTCGATCATAGATGGCTTCATCGGATCGCCCGCTTTTCCATCAACGACAAGCGTGGCAGACTCGAAGTTCAACTTATGGTCGCCGTCGAACCGGTGCGTTCCTCACCCCGACACCCCACCCCGGAACAACCGCCCGCGCTCGGTCCAGGCGACGACGAGAAGCGCGGAGCCACCGAGTCCGGCATAGCCGATACCGAGGGGAAGCACGGTGCCGTCGAAGGCCTGGCCGATGACGAAGCCGCAGAAAGCGCCGAGGATCGTCGTGTAGAAACCGAGGAAGGACGAGGCCGTGCCGGCGATCTCGCCGAGGGGCTGCAGGGCCAGCGCGTTGAAGTTCGGCATGGCGAAGCTGATCATGAACTGGTTGCAGGCGAGCACCGTCAGGAACAGCCACAGCGGCGGATGCCCGGCATAGGCGAGCCCGATTGCGACCTGGGCCAGCGCCACCCCCACGAACAGGGTGAGCCCCACATGCGAGAGCGGCCGCATCCCGAGCCGCCGCACCAGGCGGGCATTGACGAGGGTCGCCGCCCCCATGGCGCCGGCCACCAGGGCGAAGGCGAGCGGGAACAGCGCACCGAGCCGGTAGAGCCCGGTATCGAAGACCTGCTGGGCCGAGCCGACATAGCCCATGATACAGCCGGTCAGCAGCCCGAGGGCGGTGGCGTAGCCGACCGCCACGCGGGTGCGAAAGGTCAGGGCGACCGCCTGACCGATGGAGCGCAGCGAGAGCGGACGGCGGTGCTCCGCGTGCAGCGTCTCCGGCATGCGCCAGGAGAACCAGAGGGTGAGGATGCCGGCCAGGGCCAGCATGGACACGAAGACATAGTGCCAGGAGCCGAGCAGCAGCATCGCCCCGCCGATGGCAGGCGCGATCATCGGCACGATGAGGAACACCATCATGATCAGCGACATGACGCTGGCCATTTCGCGCCCCGAATAACGGTCGCGAACGATGGCGGTGGAGAGGACACGCCCGCCCGCCGCCCCGATCCCCTGGATGATGCGGGCGGCCAGCAACCACTCGAAGGACGGCGCGACCATGGCGAGCGCCGTGCCCGCCCCGTAGACCGCAAGGCTGCCGAGCAGCACGCGCCGACGCCCCAGCGCATCCGAGACCGGCCCGTAGACGATCTGGGCCACGCCGAACCCGATCATGTAGACATAGACGAGAAGCTGCAGCGCATTCGGATCGGCGACCGAGAACCGCGCCTGGATCGCTGGAAAGGCCGGCAGCAGGTTGTCGATGGAGATGGCGGTCACCGCCATCATCAGGGCGACGATGCCGACGAATTCGCCGAAGCCCGGACCGTTCCAGACCGGTCCGACGGGCGGGAGAGCCCGTGCCGATCCCGGCTGATCGCCCGGCGGAACCGGCCTCGAGGGTACAGTCACTCGTCTTGAGCCTCTTTGCGATCGTCGGCTCCCGGGCCGGCGATGTCATGGTGGAAAGTGCGCGGCCGGACCTTCGGTTGCGCGCCCCTTCGCTGGGATGCGCGTTCGAGACGAGGCTCCGTACCGGCGGCGACGATGGTCACCCGATCGCATCCCGGTTGCCCGGCATCGTCGCCCGCCATGCCGAGTGGCGTTACTGGCTGCCGCCCGCCACCTGACCGAGCTTGTCGATGTTCTGGGTGACGAGGGCGATGTTGCCGTCGGACGGCTTCTTCGGCTCACCGGCGGCGATCGCCTCGTTGATGTCCTTCAGCGCGGCGGCCTTGTCCTTCGGCTTCATCTTCTTGTCGGCCTCGACGGCGGTAAGCTGCTTCTTCAGCAGGGGCACGACGCCGACATAGGTCTTCGTCTCGGGGTCGATGCCTTCCAGCACCGCCTCGACGCTGTCGGCCGCGTCCTGCAGGTCGTCGACGCTGGCAAAGCCGTTCTTCTTCGCGATCGCCACGGCCTGGGCCTGAACCTTCGGATCGGGCTTGTCCGCGTTGCCGCCAGGGAGTTTCGCCAGTTCGGGCTGCGCGGCCACGAGGCCGTCGATCAGCGCCTGGGTCAGGGCGACCTCCTTCTGCTCCTCGGCCTCGGGGGCCTGAGCGGGAGCGGCGGGGGCTGGAGCGGCCTTGGCGGGTGCCGGCGCCTTCTGTGGCGCCTGGGCGAAGCTGACCTGCGAGACCAGGGCGGAGGTACCGAAGGCGAGGGACGCTGCCAGCAGGGCGCGAGTGGTGCGGCTCATGGATGTCTCTTCCTGTTGCATGGTTGGGGAAGGGCCGTCATCGGCGGAGCGGGTCCGACCGTGACGGATGGCTTCGTCCGTCGGCACGAAGGCGGGCCATGTTGCCGAGCTTCGGGGCGAAACAGTGATCTCGGCGCCCAGGCCGATCACGGTTTCGCGGGAATGCCGGTGATGTCGACCGGGGGGTGACGCTCC
The DNA here is from genome assembly GCF_017355285.1 of Methylobacterium sp. SD274. Taxonomy (NCBI): domain Bacteria; kingdom Pseudomonadati; phylum Pseudomonadota; class Alphaproteobacteria; order Hyphomicrobiales; family Methylobacteriaceae; genus Methylobacterium; species Methylobacterium sp. SD274. Next base: position 33,174 of record NZ_JADIJP010000029.1, read on the forward strand.
CGCGCAACCACGCCACATTCCCGCGCAACCTTGGCAGGATCGCAGCCGACGGATCACCGCGCCCTATGCTCTCACGCTTCCTCGCCGGCGCTTGCGCCCTATTGATGCTGCTCGGCGCGGCGACCGCGCAGGAGCCGGCTCCCGGCGCGGCCACCGACGGCGAAACGGAGGCGTTCTCACGCAAGGCCGCCGCTTTGATGGAATCCCATGCGGACGGCGGCGTCTTCTCGGGTGCCGTGATCGTGGCGCGGGACGGCATCCCTCTGTTCCGCCACGCCTACGGCATGGCCGACCGCGAATGGGCGATCCCCAACACGCCGGACACGGTGTTCCGCATCGGCTCCATCACGAAGCAGTTCACCGCGGCGGCGATCCTGAAACTCGCCGAGGCCGGTTCCCTCTCCCTCGACGATCCCGCCATCCGCTACCTGCCCGAACTGCCGCCGGCCTGGGCGCCGATGACGATCCGGATGCTGCTCAACCACAGTTCCGGCCTGCCCAACGTCACCGCCCTGCCGGGCTATGCGACGCAACTCGGGCGGATCGAGCGCTCGCCGATGGAGACGGTGGCCCTCCTCTACCGCGAGGACCTGCTGTTTCCGCCGGGGAGCGGCCACGAATACAGCAATACCGGCTACATCCTCCTCGCCGGCTTGATCGAGCGGATCACCGGCCAGAGTTTCGCGCGCTATCTCAACGACGCTGTCCTGGGGCCGGCCGGATTGGCCTCGACCCGGGACGCCGATCCCGGCGCCATCCTCCCCCGGCGCGCCAACGGTTACCGCCGCGTCTCTGGCGAATGGCGCCACGCCCTGCCCCTGGCCGCCAGCGCCCCGTCGGGTGCCGGCATGCTGGCCTCGACCCTCGACGACCTCGTCGCCTGGGACAGGGCGCTGTTCTCCGGCCCTGTCCTGTCGGAGGCGTCGCGCCGGCCCATGGTGACGGATTACGGCCACGGCTACGGCCTCGGTTTGTATATCGGCACGGCCTACGGGCACCGTCTGTGGTCGCATGGCGGGTTCATCAGCGGGTTCAGCGCGATCAAGGATTCCTACCCCGATCTCGGCCTCACCATCGTGGTGCTCGGCAATTCCGAGATCGTGCCGGCCCAGGCCCTCTCGCGACAACTCGCGGCCCTCTATCTGGGCGAGCCGGCGCGCACTGAGATCAACGTGAGCCAGACCGTTCTCGACCGCTATGTCGGCTTCTACCGGACCGGACCGCGCTCGGTCCTGGGCATCACCCGCGACGGCGACCGCCTGACGGCACAGGCGGTCGGTCAGGGATCGACCGAGTCCCGCATCACCCTCGTCGCCGAGAGCGACAGGGCCTTCGTGGCGGAGAACGGCGCGATCCGCGTGGCTTTCGACATCGAACCTGACGGACGCGCCACGGGCGTGATGATCCACCGCGACGGCATCGAACGGGCCGGCCCCAGGATCGATCGGGCCATCGCCCGGCGGATCACCGCACGCCGCTTCACCCGGCTGCCGTCGGGACGGTGAGTGCCTTGCCGAGCTTGTTTGGGCTGCTCGTCCAAGGCTTCACCTCATCCTGAGGTGCCGCGTAGCGGCCTCGAAGGAGGCCTCCAGTCGACGCGCGATCCCTGGAGGGCTCCTTCGAGGCCCTTTGCCCAAGCAAAGGGCACCTCAGGATGAGGTGATCTGATCGGATGATCGATTTTGGCAGAACTCCCGCTGCGGAACCGCACTCCAAGGGATAATTGCCGGTGATCGGGAGTTTTGCGAGGCCCTCCAAACCGCCCGCCCACGGCATCGCCAGACCGCCGCAGAGGGGCTAGACTGCCTCAGCGCGTAGCTCCCCGCCACAGAAGCGGGACCACGCGCCGACCCGCTCGATGCCGTCGATCCGAGCCGGTTAGGCCAAAAGTCTATCTTGATTTGGCAATCCGCCCGGCTTCTGCTGGCGCACACAAGAACAACACGGAGGAAACGCACATGAACAAGCCAGAATTCCTGTCGTCAGGTACCAAGGCGCCGTTCTCGGCCCGTTACGAGAACTTCATCGGCGGCCAGTGGGTCGCCCCCGTCGCCGGCCGGTATTTCGAGAACACCTCACCGGTCACCGGCCGCGTCATCTGCGAGGTCGCCCGTTCGGACGCGCAGGACGTGGAGAAGGCCCTCGATGCGGCCCATGCCGCCAAGGAGGCCTGGGGCCGCACCTCGCCGGGCGAGCGCGCCCTCATCCTCAACCGCATCGCCGACCGGATGGAGGAGAATCTCGACCTGATCGCCCTCGCCGAGACCTGGGACAACGGCAAGCCGATCCGCGAGACGACCAACGCCGACATCCCGCTGGCCATCGATCATTTCCGCTACTTCGCCGGCTGCGTCCGTGCCCAGGAAGGCTCGATTTCCGAGATCGACCACGACACCGTCGCCTACCATTTCCACGAGCCGCTCGGCGTCGTCGGCCAGATCATCCCGTGGAATTTCCCCATCCTGATGGCGGTGTGGAAGCTGGCGCCCGCGCTCGCCGCCGGCAATTGCGTGGTGCTCAAGCCCGCCGAGCAGACCCCGGCCTCGATCCTCGTGGTCGCCGAGCTCATCGCCGACCTGCTGCCGCCCGGCACCCTCAACATCGTCAACGGCTTCGGCCTGGAATGCGGCAAGCCGCTCGCCTCCTCGCCCCGCATCGCCAAGATCGCCTTCACCGGCGAGACGACGACGGGCCGCCTGATCATGCAATACGCCTCGCAGAACCTCATCCCGGTGACGCTGGAACTCGGCGGCAAGTCGCCGAACATCTTCTTCGCCGATGTGGCCAACGAGGATGACGACTTCTTCGACAAGGCCCTCGAAGGCTTCACCATGTTCGCCCTCAACCAGGGCGAGGTCTGCACCTGCCCGAGCCGCGCGCTGGTGCACGAATCGATCTACGACCGCTTCATGGAACGGGCGATCAAGCGCGTCGAGGCCATCGTCCAGGGCTCGCCCCTCGACCCGACCACGATGATCGGTGCCCAGGCCTCCGGCGAGCAGCTCGAGAAGATCCTGAGCTACATCGACATCGGCAAGCAGGAAGGCGCCAAGGTCCTCACCGGCGGCGAGCGCAACACCCTCGAAGGCGATCTGGCGGAAGGCTTCTACGTGAAGCCCACCGTGTTCCAGGGCCACAACAAGATGCGCATCTTCCAGGAGGAAATCTTCGGCCCCGTCCTCTCGGTGACGACCTTCAAGGACGATGCCGACGCGCTCTCCATCGCCAACGATACGCTCTACGGCCTCGGCGCCGGCGTCTGGACCCGCGACGGAACCCGCGCCTACCGCTTCGGCCGCGCCATCCAGGCCGGCCGCGTCTGGACCAATTGCTACCACGCCTATCCGGCCCATGCGGCCTTCGGCGGCTACAAGCAGTCCGGCATCGGCCGTGAGAACCACAAGATGATGCTCGACCATTACCAGCAGACCAAGAACATGCTGGTCAGCTACTCGGCCAAGAAGCTCGGCTTCTTCTAGGCCCTCACGAACGAGACCACCTTGCCCCGGCCGGAAACGGCCGGGGCTTTTTCTCGGCCCCGACCTCTGCGCGGGCGCTATTCGCGCCAGCCGTAATCCCGCGCCTGCGTCGCCGCGCGGTGGAACACCAGCCGGCGGTCGTATTCCAGCGGGTCCTTCGGCTGGACCAGGGCGCCGGGGGGCACGTTGAGCCAGTCCACCAGGCGGGTCAGCATGAAGCGCAGGGCCGCGCCCCGGCACAGAATCGGCAGCGCCGCGACCTCGTCGTCCTGCAGACGACGCACGGATTGGTAACCGGCGATCATCGCCTCGCCCTTCTCGGGGAAGAACGTGCCGTCCGCCTCGAAGCACCAGGCATTGAGGCAGATGGCGAGATCGTAGGCGAAGGCGTCGGTGCAGGCGAAATAGAAGTCGATCAGACCCGACAGGTCGTCGCCGATGAAGAACACGTTGTCGGTGAACAGGTCGGCATGGATCACGCCGGAGGGCAGGCCGCGCGGCCAGCCGGCCTGGAGCACCGCGAGATCGCCGCGCACGCGCTCCGTCAGCCCCTCGGACACGCTGTCGGCGGCTGGGCCGGCGGTCTCGAACAGCGGCTGCCATGCCTCGACGGAGAGGTTGTTGGCGCGGGTCATGCCGAAATCGCTGCCGGCGCGATGCAGCCCCGCAAGGGCGACGCCCAGCGCCCGGCAATGGTCGGGGGTCGGCCGCTTGACCGACACGCCCTCCAGGAAGCTCACGATCACCGCTGGACGGCCGCAGAGCGTGCCCAGCGCCACGCCGTCGCGCCGCGCGATCGGCTGCGGGCAGGCGAGTCCGCGCGCGGCGAGGTGCTGCATCAGGTTGAGGAAGAACGGCAGGTCGCCGGCATTCACCCTCTTCTCGTAGAGGGTGAGAATGTAGGAGCCCGCCGTGGTGTGCAGGAAGAAGTTGGTGTTTTCGACGCCCTCGGCGATGCCCTTGTAGGACAGGAGCGTGCCGATCTCGTATTCGGAGAGGAAGGCGGTCAGCGCCTCGTCGGAGACCTCGGTATAGACGGCCACGGGCTTCGCTGAGGTTCGAGGGCGGAAACGCGAAGGGGCGCCCGCAGGCGCCCCCGGATAGAGAGCCGGTGCGGCCGTGTTACTCGGCGGCTTCGCTGCGCAATTCGCGCGGCAGCGGGAAGGACATGTCCTCCACCACCGTGGAGACCGTATCGACGGTGACGTCGTAGCGGGCGGCGAAGGCGTCGATGATCTCTTCCACCAGCACCTCGGGCGCCGAGGCGCCGGCGGTGAGGCCGAGCTTGCGGATGCCTTCGAAGGCCGGCCAGTCGATCTCCTCGGCGCGGAGCACGAGGCGGGTGATCGGGCAGCCGACGCGCTCGGCCACTTCGCGGAGACGCTGCGAGTTCGAGGAATTCGAGGAGCCGACGACGATCACCGCATCCACCAGCGGAGCCACCTGCTTCACCGCTTCCTGGCGGTTGGTGGTGGCGTAGCAGATGTCGTCCTTGTGCGGCCCGGTGATGGTCGGGAACTTCTGCTTCAGGGCGGCGACGATGTGGCGGGTATCGTCCACCGACAGGGTCGTCTGCGTGACCCAGGCGAGGTTGTCGCGATTCTCCGGCTCCAGGGCCGCGATCTGCTCCAGATCCTCCACCAGGGTGATCGAGCCCTTGGGCAGCTGGCCCATGGTGCCGACGACTTCCGGATGGCCGGAATGGCCGACCAGCAGGACGTGGCGGCCGCGCTTGTGGTGGATCTCGGCCTCGCGGTGGACCTTGGTCACCAGCGGGCAAGTGGCGTCGATGGTGACGAGCCCGCGATTGTCGGCATTGGCCGGCACCGTCTTGGCGACGCCGTGGGCCGAGAAGATCACCGGGGCGTTGCCGTCCGGCACCTCGTCGAGCTCACGCACGAACACCGCGCCTTTGCGCTTCAGGCTCTCGACCACGTATTTGTTGTGGACGATCTCGTGACGCACATAGACCGGAGGTCCGTAGATCGCCAGCGCCCGCTCCACCACGTCGATGGCGCGAACCACACCCGCGCAGAACCCCCGCGGTGCGCAGAGCAGGATCTCCAGCGGCGGCTTGGCCGAACCGTCGGGAAAGGTCTTCGAAAGAGGATCGCTCATGATAGCCGGGATGTGGCGAGGCGAGGCCGCCCCTGTCAACCTCCTATAGCGTAAAATGCGCGGCGGTGTCAGGGCGGAGGGGGCACACCGGGGCAGGATCGGATGCGTCCCTCCCTTGCGTCACTTACCTGCGCCCCAGCATCCGGTCGCTGATGATCCGCCGCTGGATCTCGCTGGTTCCCTCGAAGATCGTGGTGAGCCGCGCGTCGCGCCAGTAGCGCTCCACCCGGCGTTCGGTGGTGTAGCCGTTACCGCCGTGGAGCTGCATCGCCTGGTTGGTGACGCGCACCGCCATCTCGGTGGCCAGCAGCTTCACCTTGGCGGATTCGCTCTCGGCCGCCTCGCCCTCGTCGAGAAGGTGGGCCACCTGTTGCCAGTAGGCGCGGGCCTGATCGACCTCGGCCGACATGTCGGCCAGCGCGAAGCGCAGGGCCTGGAACTCGCCGATCGGATGGCCGAACTGCTGGCGCTCCTGCAGGTAGAGCTGGCAATCCTCCACCGCCGCGCGGGCGACGCCGACGGCGCGGGCGGCGGTGTGGACACGGGCGATGTTGAGGCCGCGCTGCACCGAGGCGAAGCCGCCGGAATCCGCATCCGCGCCGCCATCGCCGTAGAGGCCGGTGAGGCGGTCACCCTCGGGCACGCGCACGCCATCGAGTTCGAGCTCGAAGGTGAGGAAGCCGTGATAGCCGATCTTGTCGATGACATGGCCCGTCATGCCCTCGGGGAAGGTGCCGGGCTTCTTGACCACGAGGAACGGCTCCAGCCCGGCCGAGCGCGGCTCGCCCGGCTCCGGCTCGCGGGTGCGGGCCAGGACTTCGATGAAGTCGGCTGCGAGCGCGAAACCGGCCCAGCGCTTGGTCCCGGTGAGAACCCAATCGTCCCCGTCGCGCACCGCGCGGGTCTGGACGCCGGCGAGATCGGAACCGGCGGTGGGCTCGGACAAGGCGATGCCGCCGATCCACTCGCCGCGGGCCGATCTCTGCAGGAGAGCGCGGCGGCGCTCCTCGTCGAGGGTCTGGGTGCCGAGCCCCTGCCCCCGCGCCAGAATGCTGCCGACGGAGAGCCAGGCGCGGGCGAGCTCCTCCGAGACGAGGCAATATTCGAACACGCCGAGGCCGAGCCCGCCATGCTCGGCCGGAATGGTGATGCCGAACCAGCCCTTGGCCGCCATCCGGTCGATGAGCGAGCGCGGCATCTCGGCTTTCTGCCGGTCGAGTTCGTCGGCGAGCGGCAGCACCACGTCCCGGGCGAAGTCGCGGGCCTCCTGCTGAAGCCTGGCGCGCGCCTCCGTGCGCCAGGGGGAGAACAGCTCCGGCGGACGCGGCTGCTTCAGCTCCGACTTCGACATGGTTCCTCCCGAGATTTGTGTTGGGCGTCGCCCTTATCCAGCAAAGCTTCGCTTCGGCTCAGGGGTTCCACCTGGCGCGGTGCACCAGAAAGTCGTCAGGCCGCCGCCATGCTCTCCTCCAGCACGCGAAACAGGCGCGGATCGGCGCAATGGGCAACGTTGAAGCGAAGGAAGTCACGCCCGCTTGCGCCGATGCTGAAGGCCGCGCCGGGGGCGAGGACCACGTCCCGCGCCAGGGCGTTGCGGGCGATATCGGCCGAATCGAGCCCGTCCGGCAGGCGCGCCCAGAGGAAGAGGCCACCGCGCGGCTCGGTCCAGAGCGTGAGGCCGCAGCGCTCCAGCCGCCGTGCGGTCTCGCCCATGGCGCGGGCGAGTTTTTCGCGGATTTCCGCGAGGTGGCGGCGATAGGCCCCGTCGGTGATGAGACGGTGCATCAGCGCCGCGGAGAGATGACCGTTGCCGAGGCTGAGGGCGAGCTTCAGGTCGATCAGCCCCTCCACCCAGTCGGGGCGCAGGGCGATGTAGCCGCAGCGGATCGAGGCCGAGAGGGTCTTCGAGAAGCTGCCCACCGCGATCACCCGGTCGAGCCCGTCGAACCCCGCCAGACGCGGGGCCGGGTCGGCTTCGAGATCTCCGAAGATGTCGTCCTCGACGATGAGCATGTCATGCGCCTCGGCGAGCTTGAGGACGCGGTGGGCCACGGCCGGGGCCAGGGTGGCGCCGGTGGGGTTATGGAGCGCGGAATTGGTCAGGTAGAACCGGGGCCGGTGCTCGATGATCAGCCGTTCGAGCTCGGCGACGTCCGGCCCGGCGGGGGTGAAGGGTACACCCACGACCTTCGCGCGGTTCGCCCGCAGCAGCGCATGGTAGTTGAAGTAGCAGGGGTCATCGACCAGCACGGCGTCGCCCGGGTCGAGGAGGAACCGGCACAGCAGGTCCACGGCTTGGGTCGCCGAATCCGTCAGGACGATCTGGTCGGCCTCCGCCTCGATCCCCTTCTCGGAGAGACGCCGGGCGATCTGGCTCCGCAACGGCGGAAAGCCGAGGGGCTTGTCATAGCAGATCACGTTCGAATTGGCGTCGCGGGCGATGTGGCGCAGGGCGCGCCGGACCGCCTCCTCGGGCATCCATGACGAGGGCAGCCAGCCGGAACCGGGTTTCAGCAGGTCCGGCCCGGATTGCATCGATTGCCGGGTGATCCAGAGCGGATCCACGGCGCGGTCGAGCTGCGGCCCGATCTCCTTCAGGCAGAGCGGGCGGGTCTTGCCCGCCACATAGAAGCCCGAGCCCCGGCGCGCGACGATGGCCCCTTCGGCGCCGAGGCGCTCATAGGCCTCGACCACGGTGGATTTCGACACGCCCATGGATTCGGCGAAAGCCCGCACCGAGGGCAGCCGCGCGCCGGGCATGAGCTGGCGTCCGGCGATCCGCTCCATGATCGCGGACGACACCGTATCCACCAGGGTGAGCGTGGTCCGCGCCGATCCCGCCATCTGTACTGATCCTTCGCCCGGACAATTCAGCCAAAGCGTACTGGACTGTCCCTGTCTCCGCCAGCGGGACGGGGCCATCCCTGCCCTCCGACGAAACGCCGTCAGGCCCGCGCGGCAGGCCGGCGAAGGAAAGGCCTATCGATGACGACGATCCTGCAGCAGCGGAACACCACGCGGACGGGCGATCTCGCTCGGCGCGTCTCCCTCGCCGCCGCCCGGCTGTTCACCGGACTGGCCGCCGAGCTGTCGCGCCAGGCGATCAACCGGCGGGTCCTGCGTAAGCTCAGTGTCATGACCGATCGGGAATTGAAGGATATCGGCCTGATCCGGCAGGACGTGATGGATGCAGGCGCTGTTGAGGCCGACGCCTCCCAGTTCCTGCTGGTCCGCCAGGACGAGAGAAGGGAAGCACGCCGCACCCAAAGCGTTAAGATCTGATCAAGATGGCGGAACGTGCATTATTGAGCATGACTTCGAATTCGGCATGCCGCCAAACTGGTCATTCGGTTGGTGATTGAGGTTTATCCGTGGTCCGGTTCTACCAGACCTGCAGGCACCGCAAGTCTATTTGGGCTAAGTGCTCGATCGCACGTCTTTCAGGGCGGAGGGGGCGCACATCACCCTCATCACCTTCGCCGCAAAGATCGTGCGTCGAGAATTTGGAACTCAGGATCATGAACAGCACCCTCAACTGGACCCCGGGCGACGCGGCAGCCGAACAGGTCGGCCGGGCCACCCGCTTCATCGGCAACCTCTTCTCCAAGGCCGCGTCCCTGGTCTCGCGCAACGACGCCGACAAGCGCGGCCTCGTGGAGCTCGGCTCCCTTTCCGAGCGCGAATTGAACGATATCGGCCTCACCCGCTGGGACGTCCTGGACGCCTACGACGCGCCCTCGCCTTCGGACGCCACCAAGGTGATCCTGGCCCATCGCGCCGTCCGCCAGGTCACGCGCCGCTTCGCCTGACACGTCACGCGCCGCTTCGCCTGAACCGCGTGCCGCTGCGCACCGGTAGTGGATGCGACACGGCCCATCCACCACATGCAGGCGTGGCGGGGGCGATGCCCCTGGTCTAAGAGGAGAGCACGGCGACGCGCTCGCGGCACCGGCCGCGGGCGACCCCACTCCTCATAGACCGGATCGACATGGCGAGCGCCTCCACCCATGTGAGCTTCCTGCCGCCGGTGCTGACCTTCCTGTCGGCGGCGGTGATCGGCGTGCCGATCTTCCGTCTCATCGGGCAGAGCGCGGTACTCGGATATCTCGTCGCCGGGGTCATCATCGGCCCCTTCGGCTTCTCGCTCATCGCCGAGCCGGAGACCGCCGCGAGCGTCGCGGAACTCGGCGTCGTACTCCTTCTCTTCATCGTCGGGCTCGAACTCGAGATTTCCCGGCTGATTTCGATGCGGCGCGACATTTTCGGGCTCGGTGCGGCACAGCTGCTCCTCTGCACGATCCTGCTTGCCGGCGCCTGCGCCCTGTTCGGGCTCACCCTGGCCGCGAGCCTCGTCATCGGCGTCGCCCTCGCCCTGTCGGCAACCGCCGTCGCCCTGCAGCTCCTGGAAGAGCGCGGCGATCTCGGCACGCCCTATGGCGGACGCGCCTTCGCGGTGCTGCTGTTCCAGGACATCTCCGTCGTGGCCATCCTCGCCCTGATGCCGCTTCTCGCCTCCAGCGGCAGCACCGGAAACGACGAGTGGCTGGGACACGCGCTGGCCTCCACGGGAACCGTCGGGGCGGCGATCCTGGCCGTGGTGCTGGTGGGCCGCTACGGCCTCAATCCGTTCTTCAGCATGCTGGCGGCCAGCGGCGCGCGCGAGGTCATGACGGCGGCGGCCCTCCTCGTGGTCCTCGGCACCGCGATGCTGATGGAGCATGTCGGCCTGTCCATGGCGATGGGCGCCTTCCTCGCCGGCGTGCTTCTCGCGGAGTCGAACTTCCGGCACCAGCTCGAAGCCGATATCGAGCCGTTCCGCGGCATGCTCCTCGGCCTGTTCTTCATGAGCGTGGGCATGTCCATCGACGGCGGCCTACTGAAGAGCGCATGGCCCGCCCTGCTCGGCGCGACGGCGGCCGCCATCCTGCTCAAGGTCGCCATCGTGGCCGGCCTGTTCCGCCTGTTCGGCTCGCCCTGGCTCGATGCCGTGCGCGGCGCGGCGATCCTCGCGCCGGCGGGCGAATTCGCCTTCGTGCTGCTTCCCGCCGGGTCCGAACTGGGGCTGATCGACCAATCCTCCACCCGGTTCGCCGTGGCGCTCGCCGCCCTGACCATGCTGGTCGGCCCCGTCGCCGCCAAGGCCCTCGACGGCTACCTGTCGCGCCACCGGCCGGACGCGGTGGAGCACGCACCAGACCAGATCGAGAGCACGGAGGCCCGCGTCCTCGTGGTCGGGTTCGGCCGTTTCGGACAGATCCTGACCCAGGTGCTCCTGGCCGAGGGAATCAGCGTCACCGTCATCGACAAGGACGTGGAGCAGATCCGTTCCGCCTCGCGCTTCGGGTTCCGCATCTATTACGGCGACGGCACGCGCCTCGACGTGCTGCGCGCGGCCGGAATCGGCCGGGTCGAACTGCTCTGCATCTGTGTCGACGATCCCCAGGCGGCGCTGAAGATCGTCGATATCGTGCATGAGGAATTCACCGGAGTGCGCACCTATGTCCGCGCCTTCGACCGGATGCATTCCGTGGAGCTGATGAACCGCGACGTGGATTATCAGCTTCGCGAGACCGTGGAATCGGCCATCGCCTTCGGCCGCGCGACCCTGGAAGGGCTCGGCATTTCGGCCGAGGCCGCCGCCGCCACGGCGCAGGACGTGCGCAAGCGCGACGTGGCGCGCCTCGTGCTGCAGCAGGCCGGCGCCCTTCCGGAGGAAACGCGCTATATCGGCGGCAGCCCCGAGATCAAACCCGAACCCTTGACCCGTCCGCAGCGCCCGTCGCGCGCCCTCAGCGCCGAGACCAGAGATATTATCGGCCTGGAACAGCGCGAAGCCGCGACCCGCACGTTGCAAGTCCAGGATTCCCCATTGCAGGACACGCCAGCGGATGCCTGAAACGAGCGCGGCGGCGGTGAAACCCGCCGCCCGACGGGAGACGGGCCGTTTCGTCACGGGATCGATCCTGCGGCACGTCGTGGTGATGAGCGGGACGGGCTCGATCGGGCTGATGGCGATCTTCGTCGTCGACCTGCTCTCGCTGATCTACGTCTCGAAACTCGGCGACCCGACGCTCACGGCGGCGGTGGGCTTCGCCACCATCGTCCAGTTCTTCGCCATTGCCATCAATATCGGCCTGATGATCGCCGCCGGGGCCCTGGTCTCACGGGCCATCGGCGCGGGCGACGAAGCGGGCGCGCGGCGGCTGGCCACCTCCGCCTCGATCCACGGCATCATCGTCTCGGGCATCCTCGTCCTCGCGATGCTGCCCTTCCTGCCGACCATCCTGTCCTGGATCGGCGCCGACGCCGAGACGCTGCCCGTCGCCGAGCGCTTCCTCTGGATCGCCCTCCCCTCGAACCTGCTCATGGGACCGGGCATGATGTTTTCGGGCCTGCTTCGCGCCGTCGGGGCGGCGCGCCAGGCGATGTACGTGACGCTGGGCGGCGCCATCGTCACCGCCGGTCTCGATCCCCTCCTCATCTTCACGGCGGGGCTGGGGATCGACGGAGCCGCCATCACCACCTGCGTGGCGCGGGCGACCTTCGCCCTCGTCGGCCTGTGGGGCGTGCGCCAGCACCGGATGCTCGCCACGCCGAGTGTCGCGGATGTGATCTCGGACGCGCCCATCGTCTTCAGGATCGCCCTGCCCGCCGTACTCACCAATCTCGCCCCCTCGGTGGCGAGCGCCTTCATCGCCCATGCGCTGGCCAAGTTCGGCGCCGTGGCGGTGGCCGGCAACGTGGTGATCGACCGGCTGACGCCGGTCGCCTTCGGCGGCCTCTTCGCCATGTCCGGCTCCATCGGCCCGATCCTCGGCCAGAATTGGGGAGCGGGGCGGTTCGACCGGATGCGAGGCGTGCTGAGGAACGGCGCGCTGGTCACGGCGGTCTATGTCGTGGTGGTCTGGGCCGCCCTGATCGCCTTTCACGGGCCGTTGACGGGCCTGTTCGAACTCACCGGCACCGCCGCCGACCTGTTCGTCTTCTTCTGCCTCGTGAGCGGAGGCGTGTGGTTCTTCACCGGGCTACTGTTCCTCGCCAACGCCTCGTTCAACAATCTCGGCTTTCCCTTCCTGTCGACCTTCCTCAATTGGGGCCGTGCAACCATCGGAACCGTGCCCCCGGCGCTTCTCGGCGGCTATCTCTATGGCCCCGAGGGCATCATCGCCGGGGTGGGGTTCGGCTCCGTCGCCTTCGGGGCGATCGGCATCGCCCTCGCCTTCAGGACGGTGACGCAGCTCGAGCAACGGGCCGGTTTCGCTCGCGAATTGGCCTCGGAGGCCGATGCGGATGCCTCCGGGGGCGATATTCCGGCCCCAGAGAGGCCGAACGCACTGGTTTAGAGCCGGGACGGGCATGATCTCGGGCTGGTAAGTACGACTGGGATGCGACAGAGTTCGCGTCTCGACAGCAGGCCGAAGCAATTCGGCCTGGCCGCGATGGGATCAAGAGGCTGCCGCCATGTTCAACCTGTTCGATCTCTTGCAGGCGCAGGGCGGCATGGACCCCAATGGTTTCCTGGGCGCCAACGGTTTCGGCCAGCAATTCGGATTGTCGCCGGACCAGACCCGTCGGGCCATGGAAGCGCTGATGCCGGCCCTGACGCTCGGCCTCCAGCGCAACGCCGCCGCCGATCCCACCGGCTTCACCCAGATGTTCAGCTTCATGGACCCGGCCGCGCTCACCGCCCCGCAGGCCAAGCCGCAGATGGATGCCATGATGCGCCAGCTCTTCGGCTCGCAGCATCTGAGCCAGGCCGTCCTGCAACAGGCGGCTGCGGTGAGCGGCGTGGCGACGCCCGCCCTCCGGCAGATGCTGCCGCTCATGGCCGGCATGGTCGTGGCGGGGATCGTCCACGTGATGATGAATCCGGGGCAGCCCGCTCCCCAGCCCGCGCCTCTCCCGCCCTCGCCCTTCGGCATCCCGACCCATCCCTATTGGACCGAGATGATGAACGGCTTCATGAAAGCGAGCGGTGCGATGCTGTCTTCGCCGATGCAGGCAGGCCCCCCTGCTCGCACCGCCCCGGCACAGAAGAGCCTGCCGCCCGCACGCCTGTTCCCGGCGGCCCGACCGGCGCAGGATTCCACCTCCGCGCCCGAATCCCGTCAGGCCTCGGCCGGCGCGCAGCAAGGTGCTGCGCTGAACCCGTTCGATCTGTTGCAGCAGATGTTTCAGTCCGGGCTGGAGGTTCAGCAGGAAAACGCCAGGACGATGCAGAGCCTGTTCGACAGCCTGTGGCGTGACGGCATGGCGTCCGTGGGCCCGTCGAAAGCCAACAACCCGACGCCGAACCGGCCCGGCCAGACGCGGCGCTGAAGCCGGCGCCGTCCGAGACGCGCGGGGCACGAACCCTCAAATACTCCGGGTGAAGGCCTGCGCGACAGATTCGTAAAGCTCGCGGACCCGGTTGGTGTAATTCAGCAGCGCCGTGACGATCCCCAGGACGATCACGCTGGCAATCAGCGCATATTCGATCGCGGACGTCCCGCTTGTATCTCCGGCGAACCGCGAAGCGCTTCGTGAAAGACGGGACGAAGGGCCAGCCGAGGACGCGATCGGCTTGGCGACCGTAGATGTCACATGGTTTTTTTCAGAAATCGTCATCGAGCGAGGCGATCCCTGAAGAAGCAGCGCCCGCCTTCCTACGACGAAAATCATTGCCGACGGTTTAAACAAATACCGGCGAAACGCCGTCGGACTTCCAATGGGTACGTGCCCCTCCGCCACCGCGAGCAGGGGCTCGACATCCGGTTCGATGTCCCACGATCCGGCAGCGACGGCCCGGCGCTTTCACCGCTCACATCGTCATTCCGCGTCACCGGGTTGCCCGGCCCCGAAGGGCCGAGCCAAAGGCGCGCTAGACATCACTATGCAGGACGAGACGGATCGGGTCTCGCCCTATCGAAAACGCGTGCCGCAAGCCCGCGACCGGGGCTGCCGTCCATCAAGCTTTTCCGGATTCCTTGCGCAGCGCGTCGATCCGTTTGGAGGCCTCGGCCTTGTCCAGATCCGGCTCGAACGAGTCGGGTGATTTCGCCTCCTCCGACAGGGTCTTGAGATAGGAAGCCTGCGCGCCGGTCATCGGCTCGTCGCCCGTGGTCCATTCACTCGGATCCTTGATCCGGTTCGATGCATCGCCACCCGCCGTCTTCGGGTTCTCGTTCTCGTCCGTCGCCTGCTTCTTCGTCATCGCTCGACCTCGTTCATGAATTGTTCTCTCCATAACGAGGCGGTCGCCGATGAGTTCCGAACCCTGACTATCCCCGGGATGCGGGGTGTAAGCCTCACTCCGCCACGATCCTTCGTTCCGGCAACCGGCGGCCATATCGTTGGTGCCCCGCTAGAGCTGCGCCCGACCACGTTGGGTCGGGACACATCTCCAGGCCTTTGTTTTGCCGCGCTCTTTTTCGCCGAACCGGGATCCACTTCGGCGGAGAGCGCTCTAGCCCGGCAGAAGTCCCGCCTGACGGTAAGTGTCGATCGCCGCATCGTAGGCGGAGAGATCCGACCGGCTTCTCGCCAGAAGTTGCGCGCCGGCGATGGCCGCGAAGATGCCCCAGGCTCTCGACGTGGCGGTCTCGGCGGTGACCGGGGATGCGGCGGTCAGCTGTCTGCCGATCCAGGCCACGTTCACCTCGGCGAAAGCTCGCACCTCCGCCTTCACGTCGTCCGGCAGGTCGTCGTGCTCGGCGGCCATCATGCTGCCGAGGCACATTCGGTTGTCATTCTGGAGCGCCGCGCGGAACGTGTCGGGGTAGCGCCGCAGACAGGCGACCGGATCCGGACATGCGTCCGATAGGGCCTCCAGGGCAGCGAACGCATCTTCCCGGTAGCGCCGCGCCACCGCCGCCCCCAGGGCAGCCTTGCCGGGGAAATAATAGTGGATGCTCGCCGCCTTGATTCCCACCTCCTCCGCGAGATCACGGAAGTTCAGGCCGCCATAGCCGCGTGCCTGCGCGGTCAGCCTTGCGGCGTTCAGGATCAGTTCCCGGGTGCTCTCACTCATCCTCCGCTTGTACACCTGCATTCTATCGATTGGCAGGTAGACGTTGACGTGTCGTCATCGACCTGCATGGTATATCTACCAACTGGCAGATAGAGAGCGTTGCCCATGAAAATCTACGACCGGGAGGCGGGTCCCCACCCCGCACGAATCCGCATCGTTCTCGCCGAGAAGGGGCTGGAGGAAAGGGTCGAGTTCGTCAGCATCGACCTCATGGCCGCCGAGCAGAAGCAGCCTGGTTTCCTGGCGATGAACCCGATTGGGAAGGTCCCGGTCCTCGAACTCGATGACGGAACGATCATCACCGAATCCACGGCGATCACGGAATATCTCGACAACCTGGACGGCCATCCGACCCTCACGGGTACGACACCGCGTGACAAAGGCGTCATCCACATGATGCAGCGGCGCGCCGAGATGATGCTGATCGATGCCGTCGACGATTATTTCCATTACGGCACCCCCGGCCTCGGCGGCGCGCTGCGGCCATGGCGGATGCCGGATTGGAGCGGGGCCAAAGAATGGGGGCAGCGGCGCGGCGCCTATGCCGTAGCCAACATGCCCTATTTCAACGATCTGCTGGCGAAGCAGCCCTTTCTCGCCGGAGAGGGCTTCTCGATGCCGGACATCACCTTGTTCGCCGGGCTGATGTTCGCCGAGATCGTCGGCCTGCCGATCGCCCCGGAACTCACCGCCCTTCACGACTGGCGCGGCAAGGTCGCCGATCGTCCGGCCGTGAAGAACCGCAGCGGACAGGTCCCGAGGCCGGAAGACCTGGCGCGATACGGCGACGCGGCTTAGGGCCTGTTCGGGCTGTTTTTCCAGGGCTTCGCCTCACCCTGCTGAGGTGCCGCGTAGCGGCCTCGAAGGAGCCTTCCAGGGATCGCGCGACCACTGGAGGCCTTCTTCGAGGCCCGCTGACGCGGGCACCTCAGGATGAGGAAATCTGCTGGGATGTTCGATTTCGGTTAGGATCGTCCGCTGAAAAATCCGAGCAGGCAGGTGTCTGGGAGCCGCAGGCTTCCACACCGGGACCGTCCATCGCGCCCGCCTGCGTGATGGACGGCGAGCCTCGTCACGAAGGACCAGCTCGATGTGAATCCCCGGTGAGCGAGGGCAAGGCGTCGTTCACGCCTCGTCCCCGCAAGCGCCCGCGACGTGGCCCCGCGAAGTGCGGTCCGAATTACGCCGCCACCGCCTTCGGCTGAACCTCGGCGGTGTAATCGTCCATGAGCGTCTTGGTCATGGCGGCCGGCGTGAAGCGGTAGGGACCGATTTCGGAGACCGGCGTCACTTCGGCAGCGGAGCCGGTGATGAAGCACTCGGAGAAGCCCTCCATCTCCTCGGGCTTGATCCGCCGCTCGATCACCTCGAAGCCACGCCGGTGGGCGAGGTCGATGACGGTCTGGCGGGTGATGCCGTTGAGGAAGCGGTCGGCGAGCGGGGTGTGGACCACGCCGTCCTTGATGAAGAAGATGTTCGCACCGGTGCATTCGGCGACGTAATCCTCCCAATCGAGCATCAGGGCGTCGGCATAGCCCTTGTTCTCGGCCCGGTGCTTCGAGATCGTGCAGATCATGTAGAGGCCCGCCGCCTTCGAGGCGGAGGGAATGGTCCGCGGATCGGGCCGGCGATAATCGGCCATGTCGAGGCGGATGCCCTTCATCTTGGTCTCGGGATCGAAATAGCTCGGCCATTCCCACGCGGCGACGGCGAGATGGATGGTGTTGTTCTGGGCCGAGACGCCCATCATCTCCGAACCGCGCCAGGCGACGGGACGCAGGTAAGCGTCGGTGAGGCCGCTGGTCTTGAGCACGAGTTCCTTGGCCGCTTCGATCTCGGTGACGCCGTAGGGAATCGTGAAATCGAGATACTGCGCCGAGCGGAGCAGGCGCTCGGCATGCTCGTGGCTCTTGAAGATCCGTCCACCATAGGCGCGCTCGCCCTCGAACACCGCTGAGCCGTAATGCAGGCCGTGGCTGAGCACGTGGATCTTGGCCTCGCGCCACGGCACCAGCACGCCATCGAACCAGATGGTGCCCTCGCGTTCGTCGAACGGGATCACGGACATGACGAATTCCTTGAATCCGCGGGCTCGCATCGTCGCGCCTGCGGGGTCGATCGATCGGGTTGGCGCGATGGCCAGGCAATGCCCCGCGCAGTATCCGCGGGGACGGAGGTCCGCAAGACGGCCGTTACGGCGAGCCGGCCCCGGGGAGGCTTGACGGGTATCAACGCCCCTGAGATATGTCAACAACACTGACGTATATTGAGGATGTCGCCGGACGTGACGCGCCAATCGACCCTGGCAACGAGCCCGCCCCCCATACCCCCGTCCGGGGAGGATGACGGGCTGGCGGATTCAGGTCTCGCGCCCGAAGGCGTGCGCGTATCCGACAACGGCATCACCAACGATCTCGTCGAACTGCTCTTTTTCGCCTACCGCGATTTCGTCGGCGATCCGGACCGGATGCTGGCCGAATACGGGTTCGGGCGGGCGCATCACCGGGTGCTCCATTTCGTCTACCACTATCCCGGCCTGACCATCGCCGAACTCCTCGACATCCTGCGGATCACGAAGCAGAGTCTGAACCGGGTTCTCAAGGATTTGATCGAACAGGGTCACATCGTGCAGAAGACCGGCCGGAGCGACCGCCGGCAGCGTCTGCTCTATTGTTCGGAGACGGGCGCCACCCTCACGGCCGAGCTGACGCGGGTGCAGGTACGGCGGGTCGCCCGCGCCATCGCGGACCCGGTGGGGGATGGTCCGAAGGACGCCCGGGACAAGAGCGGATTTGCAGCGGCACAGGGGTTTCTCATGGCGATGATCGAACCCGAAGAGCGCGCGGCGGTGACGAGCCTGATGGCGCGGCGCGCCCGGAGCCGTCGCTGACATGGCATCGCCGGAACTGAAGGTCCGCGCCGAGCTTCCCGACCACGCGCCGCATATCCTGGTAGTCGACGACGACAGGCGCGTGCGTGAATTGCTGTCGCGCTATCTCTACGAGCAGGGCTTCCGCGTCACCTCCGCCGGAAATGTCGAGGAGGCCCGGCAGCGGGCACAGAGCTTCGTCTTCGACGCCCTCGTCCTCGATGTGATGATGCCGGGCGAGAACGGTTTCGATTACGCCCGGCAGGTGCGCGAGACCTCGCGGGTGCCGATCCTGATGCTCACGGCCCGTTCCAACCCCAACGACCGGGTGATGGGGCTCGAGATCGGGGCCGACGATTACCTGCCCAAGCCCTTCGAGCCGCGCGAGCTGATCCTGCGCCTCAACAACATCATCAAGCGCCGGCCGGACGGCGCGCCGCCGTCGGACCGCACCATCGCCACGGTGACGTTCGGGCCGTTCTCCTACCGGATCGACCGGGGTGAGCTGCGCCGCGACGAGGAGACCATCCGCATCACCGAGCGCGAACGCGAGATCCTGACGATCCTGGCCGAGGCCAAGGGCGGCAATGTCGACCGCGACGTGCTGGCCGGGAATGGCGGCCTCGCCGCCGAGCGCACCATCGACGTGCAGATCAACCGCCTGCGCCGCAAGACCGAGGTCGATCCGGGTAATCCCCTCTTCCTCCAGACGGTCCGCGGCATCGGCTACCGCCTCGCGATCGATTAGACAGGACCCGCCATGGCCCTCGCCGGCCTGAACCTGTCGCGGATCAGAACCAGCACCGCCGCCGCCTGGCGCGCGAGACCGCATCCCCGTCGGATGTGGAAGAGGCTCGCCCGCGCCATCGGCAACGCCCTGCCGAAGGGGCTCTACGCCCGCTCGCTCATCATCATCATCGCGCCGGTGGTGCTGCTGCAATCGGTCATCGCCTACACCTTCATGGAGCGGCACTGGCAGCTCGTGACGCGCCGCCTCTCGGCCGCCGTGACGGCCGACGTGGCGGCGATGATCGACGTCTATGAAAGTTACCCCCAGGACAAGGACGCCGACACCCTCACCCGCATCGCCGGCACGCGGCTGAACCTCGACCTCGACATCCTGAAAGGGGCGAAGCTCCCCCTGCCGGGGCCGCGCCCGTTCTTCTCCATCCTCGACGAGACACTCTCCGAGGAACTCGCCAAGCAGATCGGCCGGCCGTTCTGGATCGACACGGTGGGCCGGTCCAGCCTCATCGAGATCCGCGTCGAGATCCCGGACGGGGTGCTGCGGGTGACCGCGCGGCGGAGCATGGCCTATGCCTCGAACTCGCACATTTTCCTGCTCTGGATGAGCGGTTCGTCCCTGGTCCTGCTCGGCGTCGCGATTCTGTTCCTGCGCAACCAGATCAAGCCGATCCTCCGGCTGGCCGACGTGGCGGAGAGTTTCGGCAAGGGCCGCGAGATCGAGTTCCGGCCGCGCGGCGCCCGCGAGGTGCGCCAGGCCGGCCACGCCTTCATCGAGATGAAGCGGCGCATCGAGCGGGCGATGGAACAGCGCACGACCATGCTCAACGGCGTCAGCCACGACCTTCGCACCATCATCACGCGGTTCAAGCTGTCGCTCGCCCTGGTGGAGCAGACTTCGGAGGTGGAAGACCTCCAGCGCGACGTCGACGAGATGAGCCGGATGCTGGAGGCCTACCTCGCCTTCGCGCGCGGCGATTCCGGCGAGGCCGCCGTATCCACCGATATGCGGGCGATGCTGGACGACCTGCGCACCGATGTGGAACGCCTCGGAGCCCATGTGGCCGAGGTGGAGTTCGACGGCCGCGCCATGGTGACGCTGCGGCCGGACGCGTTCCGCCGCTGCCTGTTCAATCTCGCCGCCAACGCCGCCCGCTACGGCGAGACGGTGGCGATCCGGGGCCGCACGGAGGCACGCTCCTTCGTCGTCTCCATCGACGATGACGGCCCCGGCATCCCTCCCGAGAGCCGCGAAGAGGTGTTCAAGCCCTTCGTCCGCCTCGACGATGCGCGCCAGGATGCCGGCGGGTCGGGCCTCGGCCTCGCCATCGCCCGCGACATCGCCCGCGCCCATGGCGGCGACGTCGCCCTTCATGACAGTCCGCTGGGGGGATTGCGTGCCACCGTCCGCATCCCGGCGTGATGGTGGAGCGCCTGTGAATTTTGTTGCGTTCGGGGTGTCCCCTCGGGCGCAGTCCAATGCTATGACCGGTGCCGCTTTCAAGAGAAGGGCCGAACCCCGGTCCCGATACACGCGAGTACGCCATGAACCCGCTGGGTCCCGTCCTGATCGTCCTGCTCCTCCCGATCTCCGCCATCGGCCTCCTGCTCTACACCGATACCGGGATCGAGCCGGCGCTGTTCTCCGCCACGGTGAAGACCTTCGTCGCCCTGTTCGCCATCGCCGGGATTCTGTCCTACGGCGCGAGCCGGCTCGCCGCCCGCTCGGAAGGCTGACAACCGCGCCTCCGGATCGGCCCCATGGCGGGGCCGGTTCCCCGGTGACGCAACGGTGACGATGGGATCGAGGACGACATGAAGGCCGCCCTCGCTCGAATTCCCCTGCCCGGCCGGCCATGGACGGCGCTCGCCCTCTGCCTCGCGGCGGGCCTCGCTGCGCTATCCCCACTGGCCCTGGCCGCCGAGGAAAAGTCGGCTTCTCCGCCCGCGTCGATGCCGGAGCCGCCGGTT